>CAKPGU010000004.1 GCA_934155265.1 uncultured Clostridia bacterium | reverse complement strand
GGATTATTCATTGCTATGCCAAGCAGAAAAACTCCAAACGGAGAATTCAAAGACATAGCTCATCCAATCAATGCTGAAACAAGAGAGAAGATTCAAAAAGCTATCTTAGAAGCTTATGACGCTCCTGAAACAGAAGAATCAGCAGAATAATAAATTAGATTTTTACCGGTGCTCATTTGAGTACCGGATTTTTTTTGCGGTTTTGTCAAGAAAAACACCGACACCAAATTGACAGGGCTGTCAAAAAAAACACCGACACCAAATTGACAGGGGTGTCAAAAAAAACACCGACACAAATTGACAGGGGTGTCAAAAAAAACACCGACACCAAATTGACAAAAAATTGTCATAACCCGCTAATAGCCTGCATATACATTAATAAAAAAAGAAGTAGAGGAGGTTATTTTCATGGAAATAAATATGACAAAAGAGACTTTAAAAGTTAAAAAAGTTATCTGTGAAAAGAAAGAAATGATAAGCATACAAGGTGACATGATAGTGCCAGATTCAAAGCCTGATATATTAAGTACTGTAAACACGAGTGGAACCATATGCATATATAAAAAAGAGATGATGGATGGAAAAATAAGAATTGATGGAAATGTTCTTACATATATAATGTATCTTGCTGATACTAGCTCAAGAGAGAATATGAATGATAATATTAGAGGATTGAATACAGGATTGGATTTTTCTGAGACAATAAGTGTTCCTGATTTGCAGGAGGGGATGAATGCTGATTTGATACCTACTATAAAACTTATTGAATGTAAGATTTTGAATGGAAGAAAGATTACTATAAAAGCTTCTGTTGAGGTGTCTGTTAAAGTATATTCTAAAGATCCAATTGACATTATAACAGACATGAATGATAGTAATATTCAAGTGCTTAGTAAAACTATGAGGGTAAATTCCTTGCTGGGTGATGGGATGACAAAGTCATCTATTAAAGAAAATATTTCGATTCCGACTACAGATAATCTTGCAGAGATTTTGGGCGAGCAAGTGTGCTTGGTTGATAAGGATATCAAAATTAGCTACAATAAAATCTTGGCAAAATCAGAGGTGGAAGTTAAATTGATTTATCTAACTGAAGATGGCAGAATTTGTACTACTCGAAATCGTTTGCCACTTGTAGGGTTCATAGATATGCCTAATATAAAGGAAGATAATATTTGCGAACCTTCTTATTTGATAAAAAATATCATTATTAAGCCTAATTCAGTGGAGGAGCACACTGTATATATTGAGATGGAAGTTGAAATTTCTTGCATCGTATATGAAGAAAAAGAAATTAAGAGCATTCAAGATATGTACTGCCCAGGCGAGAAGATGGATTTTGATCAGACGATGGTTAATACGATTTCTAACAAACAGTGCAGAAAAAGTACGTGTAGCATCAGAGAAAAGGTCAATGTGCCAGAGTTGCAAAATGTAGAACAGAGTAAGATTATCGATGTTGAGGTAAATCCAACTATCGAGAAGCAAAATAAGATGAATGGCAAAATCAAATTTGAGGGAGAGGTTGAACTTAACTTTATTTTTATGGAGGCAGATACGAGCACAATTAATTCTAAAAAGGCAGTGGTTCCTTTTGAACAGACAGTTGATGGAATTGAAGGCCTAGATGATTGCAAAGTTGATACAAATATAGATATTGATTCACAAAGTTTTGAAAATCAAGCTGGAACAGTCAGTGTAAATATTGATTTGAGTTTTGAGGTTAGTGCATATAGAAATTCAACAATCCCTGTAATTTCAAACATTTCTATGGAAGAAGATGATGACATGGAAGATTACAGCGTGGTTATTTATGTGGTTAAAGCAGGGGATACTTTGTGGAAAATTGCGAGAAGGTTCGGAAGCACGGTTGACGATATTGCTAGAGTAAATGGGATGGAAAATCCAAATAAATTAAATGCCGGAGAAAAAATCTATATTCCTAAGTTTGTGCTAAAAAGAGCGAAAGAGCCAATTGTTCTGGCATAAAATTTGAGTGGTGCGAATGGATAAAATTGATAAGATTTATTCAAGAAGGAGATTTGTATTAGGCAATTTTTGTGGCAAACGTGGCGGAGAATACATGAAGAGCAAAATTCCTTCTAATTATAATAAATATAAAATCTATAAATTGAGAAAAAGTATTGTTGTGATTGCTGTAATAATAATTGTTTTTGTGGCTTTGAGGGCGGCTTTTAAAAGGATAGATCCGATGTTTGAAGCTTTGTGCCAAGAAAAGTTGAAGGCTAAAGCGACGATTATAACGAATCAGCAGTCGACAGTCGTTATGGAAAAGTATAAATACGAAGAGTTGTACACGGTTGAAAGGGATGAGACAGGAAATGTGACAGTGATAAGGGCAAATGTTCTTCCTATTAATAATATGATTTCTGATTTGACTGAAAGCATTCAAAATGAATTTGAAAAGATGGAGAAGAATAAAATTTATATTCCTTTTGGGAGTTTGACCGGCTCATATTGGCTTGCAGAGTATGGACCTAGTATTCCAATAAGTTTTTCGATGTTGGGTACATTAGATACTGAAATTAAGAGCGAGTTTGTTGCCCAAGGCATTAATCAGACTTTGCACAGGGTGTGGGTGAATTTTAGTTGTGATATGAAGGTGGCTACTCCTTTAAAGATTTATAAAGAGAATGTGGTTAATCAGGTTGTTCTTGCTGAACATGTTATTGTTGGGAATATTCCTGATACTTATTATAATTTTGATGGCGTGGGACAGGATGAAGTTTTGAATGTGATAAAATAAACAACTTGGAACAACTTGGTGACAATTTGGTGTCGGTGTTTTTCTTGACAGGGGTGTCAAAAAAAACACCGACACCAAATTGTCACTTTTTCTCTTGACTAAACAATCTCAATGTGCTATAATAACTGACATATTCATTCATTTTTTCTAAATAATTATTTCATATTTTTTATATTGTTCTGGCCAAATATAGCACAAAAAATATAGCAAAAAAAATTTAAAAAAGGCAAAAACATAACAAAAATAAAATAAAATTAAAAATCGAAAAACAAAATTAAATCGAAAAAAAGAAAGGAGAACAAATGCCGAGAGAAATGCGAACATTTAGCAGTTCCAAAACATATCACAACATATTAAAAGGAATTGATGATCAAACAATATTTTATGATGAACAAGACAGGAGGATATTTTTAAAACAGCTCCTGGAAACTAAAAAAGAATATGGATTCACAGTACATTCATATTGCCTTATGGGGAATCATGTGCATATAGTTATGAGGTGTGAGAATCCAATATTATCAAAAGCAATGCAAAGCTTACAAATACGATATGTAAGATATTTTAATAAAAAATACATGAGAATAGGTACGTTATTTCGTGATAGATTTAGAAGTAAAAAAGTAGAAGATCTGGAATACTTTTTAGAGGTATGCAGATATGTCCACAGAAATCCAGAAAAAGCTGGAATTGAATTAACTCAAAACTACAAGTGGAGTAGTTATCAAGAATATTTAGGTCAAGGAAAAAGAAATATTATAGATAAAAAAGTTTTGTTACATTATTATAATAATAATTTAGATGAATTTATAAATTATACTCTTAAAAAAACACCTTCAAAAGATTTAGATGATTATGCAGATTATGAAATTATAAATAGGTTAACTGATGATGAGTTAGCTGAGATTATTGTGCAAAAATTAGACATAAAAAAAGTTACAAAAATAGGGGCTTATTTCAATAAATTAAATGATAAAAAATTAGTAGAAAATATTGAAAAAATCAAAAATATTAGTGGAACCAATGTTACCCAACTCGCTAGAGTAACAAGGGTTAACAGGCGTAGAATTAAAGAAGCTTGTCAAGAAAAACACCGACACCAAATTGTCACCAAATCGACAAAAGTGTCAAAAAAAACACCGACCCCAAATTGACACACAAATGTAATATAAATGTAATATAAAATTGTTGACAAAGATAAAAATAGATAGTAAAATAAAGTTAATTGATGAAAAAAGATAAAATAAAAAATAAAAAATAAAAAACTCAAGAAAGGAAGAAAGATATGAAGGGGAAAAACAAGAAAAACAAAAGAAAATCAGAGTTAAATGCAATGTTTTTTGTTATTTTAATTGCAGCAGTAATGTTTATTATTTCAACATATGCATGGTTCTCTACTCAAAAGAATGTATCTATTACAAACTTAAGAGGTACAGTAGAGGTTGCCGAAGGTTTGGAAATCTCATTGGATGCTGATAAATGGATGAATGGTATTACATTAGGTGATGAAGATGGACAACTTAGTATAACTAAGAATGCATATCAAGGACACCATAATATTTCACCATCAGAGATGTTGCCAGTTTCTACTTTAGGTAAAGTTAGTGGTACAGATAAAGATTTACAAATGCTTAGAGGTAAGGTAACAAACTCTAAGGAACTAAGTGACATCGTTGCAACAGTAGAAGGTACTGAAGCTACAACGGATATGAAATTCCCTGGATATTTTGCTTTTGATATATTTTTAAAGAATTCATCTAAACAATCAGAGGGTGATGATGTATTACAATTAAACTATGATTCTTCATTAGAGATTATGGATACTTCTAAGTCTGCTACAGGTTTACAAAACACAGCAAGAGTTGCATTCTGTAAATATGTTACTACATCTGATGTTAACGCTTCACAAACTGATATATTAAAAGAAACTGCAGGCTTAGGTGTTGGAGGTTCAACAGTTCCAATATCTGATGTTGCTATTTGGGAACCAAATGCTGATGACCATGTTGAATACATAGTTAAAAATAATAACAAAATTACTTGGTCTAAGGCAGATGCAAGTGCATATGCTACAAAGACTCTAGAAGATGGAACAAAAGGTTTTGATCTTACTACTAAAATGCCAACTTATGCTTTAAAATCTTCTGCTATTGGTCAAACAATTAGCGATATTTATAAGTGGGATGGAACAGAAGCTAACTTAGAAAAACAAAATGTTCTTCAAACAACTAAGAAATCAACTTCAGATTATACAATTAAAGAGGGTGTTCAAAACTTAGTAAGCACAACTAATGGAACAACTACTTTTGGTATTGCACCAAACAGAATTACTAGAATAAGAATATATTTATGGCTAGAAGGTCAAGATGTTGACTGTATTAACTATGCATCTCATGGTGGAGGAGTTAAAGTTAATATTGGTCTAGTTAAAGGATCAACAATCGGTTCTACAGAAGCTCCTGGTAAATAGGATGCACATGAAAATAGACTATAACTGGTAAACAAAACAAGAATAACAATAGAATATAAATAAATTTGCAATTTGGATTCAAAGAAAATTTGTGTCCAAATTGCTTTGTTTTGTATAACTAATATATCATTAATATTACAAATATATTACAAAATGCACATCAAATGTAATATAAATGTAACACTAAATATATTGAGATTGAGTGGAAAATGATGTATAATTAAAGAAATAGGTAACTATTATAAAAAATACTAAAGACTGGAGGTTAAAATGGCTGAAAATTTATTGAGAAAAACAAAAGAAACTGATGAAATTGAAGATAATGTATATAAAATAGATTTTGGTATCAACAATGACGAACCTAATGAAGATACTGCAAACATGAATCTAGAAATTGCAAGAGAAATGCAACCACAAAGAGATTCAAGTGGAAAAGTTATTAGAGTAATCAAAGATGATGACGACGAAATTGATGATATTTTTGGTAATATTGGCGGATTAGAGATTAAAGAAGCTGAAGAAGATAAAAAAAGAAAAAAGAAAAAGTTAACAAAAATAGAAGACGGAATTAAAAGCAGTAAAACTACTAAAATAGCAAAAACAACAAAAGCCAAAGAAGCAAAAGCTACAAAGACTCCAGGAAAACGTGGCAGAAAGCCAAAATTAAAGGATATCGAAACAATAGCAGATAACCAAAGTGCTATAAAAATGCATACAGAAGGTAACTTAACAGAAATAATTTTGTTGGAAAATAATTATAAAATCGAACTAGAAAAAACAGAATATAATGTATACACAGAAGCTAATCAGACATCTTATATCATAGTAAGAGAAGCAATGTTAAGAATAGTATCTGGTGGAGTTTACATATTAATTGAAAAACAAGGAGACGATTATGCTATTACAACAAATCAAGATTTTAAAATAAACTATGTAATAGATAATTTGGAAAGAAAAAACAATGCAGTAAACTTTAAACTTACAAACTTAACAGAAATAGAAGCAAATGAAGATGGACTAAACTTTATTATTGATGAAGAAAAAGTCATAGAAAATAATTTGGAAGATAATAACACACTTGTAATATCAGAAGAAGATGGAAAAGTGTATTTGCCATACACAAAAGAAGAAGTAAAAAATGAAGTTTTACAAAATAGAGGAACAAAAATTTCTGATGTAATAGAACAAAATTACATATTGCCATTAGACAAATATAAAAATTCAATGAGAGCACGTTTTAGAGAAGGATATAATTTGATGTATAAAAGAGAAGGAAAATCTAAAAAAAGTGCGATATTATTAGGAATTGAATTGATGTTTGAAACCAACTTACATCCAGCAATTATTTCTGCATGTAAAACATTGGAAGAATTGGACATTTATTTGGATTGTTTGGAAGACAATGAACTAGAAAAATTTTCATGTTTTAAGATAATTTATAAGAGCTTGCCAACTCTACATAAAAAGGCAAAAATGCAAGAATTTTAATAAAAAAATAAACAAGAAAAAAGTGCTAAAATTGGCACTTTTTTTTTCGAAAAAAACGACGAAAAATGTTGAAAAAAAACAGTCATTGTGATATAAAATATATAGAGAAATAAGATAGGAAATTTGCGAAAAAAAACGGAGGAAAATCATGTTAAAAAATAAAATAATTGCAAAAAAAATAAGAAATATATTTATTCTATTTATGGCGATAATAATTATGCTTGGAGCATATCATAATATACGAAGATCAAGGGCTGAAAATGTAATTAAAATTTCAGTCGAGGTTACAGATAAAAGTAATAATTTAGGAGTGCAAACAGTAACAGTTGATGCAACAGAAACAAGTGATGGAGTTTACATGATTAATTTACCAGTATCTGTAAATGGTAATGTGGTAACAAAATATTACACAGCAGATGGCGAAGAAATGACCATGAATGCTAAAAGTCCAGATAAAATAACATTAGAGTTAACAGCAGATGAACTACAAAGCAAAACAGTACAATTATCAACAGACTATGACACAAAAGAAGTTACAGCTAAAGATAGCTCAGAAAAAGAACTATTTTACAACAAAATGTTAACATCAGAAAATGGAGAAGTAATATTATCAGGTTACATGCCATTAAGTGCAGAACTTGAAGTGAATGAAATTGATGTAAGTACATTGACAGATGTAGTTTTACCAAGTGACAATCAAACAATGAAAAAAGCTTATGAGTTTTCTTTGTTTAAAACAGAAGTAGTGCAAAAAGAGGAAAGTACAGAGACAAATACTGATACAACTGAAACAGAAAAAGGAACAGAATCAGAACCTCAAACACAAGCAGATACAGAAGAAAACACAAAACCAGTAGAAAGTAACACAACAACAAATACAACAACAAATTCTACGACAGAAACTCCAGAAGAGAATACAACTACAACCACTACAACAGAAACACCAACAGATAAGACAGAAGAGAAAACGGAAGAAAAGACAGAAAACAAAACAACAACAGAGACAAAAAGAGTTGAATATAAGCCAGAAGATTATGAGGAAGAATTAAAAGTTAATATAAAATATACAACAAAGGAAGAAAATGAAAACATAATAATTTATCAATTGTTAGATAATGACACAGTATTTGAAAAAGAAACAACAGCAGAAGATGATGAAACATTTAGTTGCAGTATGAGCAAAATAGAAGGAGAAAGCAAACTTAGATATGTTTTAACAACAAGTACAACTGATGAAGATGTCAAACCAGTAGGACCAAACCCAGGAGAAAATGTTGGAGCTACAGAAATCAGCGGAATGCTTAAAAGTACAAGTAATGAGTCAACTCAAAGTTCTCTTTTCTTGGATAATCCATATAATATTTATAGACGAGATATTGCACAAGTTATTTTTACATATAGCGGAGTGTATACAGAAGATTCATCTAGACAATGGGATGTATCAGCATTAGGGGATAACTCTGTAATTGCTTGGTACGAAACTATAGGCTCAGGTGATTATAGAGTATATATAAGAGCAGCATCTGGAAGAACTATTTATGCGAATCCAAATTCAAGTTATTTATTTGCATTTATAGGCAATTCACTTTCTTCTATAAATGATAGCAGTTATGGAACAGAAACAATACAATTTAATGGCTTGCTAGATACGAGTAAAGTTACTAATATGAGATCAATGTTTTATTATATGGGGACATTAAATATGACGAGATTAGATTTGTCTGGTTTTAATACATCTAATGTAACAAACATGGACTTTATGTTCTGGGGAATAAAAATTGATTGTCATGATGGTTCAACTTTTGAATTATATCTAGGAGATAAGTTTTATACAAGTAATGTTTACTCAATGCTTCAAATGTTTTGCAATTCAAAAATAAGAACATTGTACTTAGGTGAACATTTTGATACAAGCCAAGTTAGTGACATGAGAAATATGTTTTATGGTATGAAGGATTTAACAAGCTTAGATTTGGGACCGGCATTTCAGAATATTGGAACTTATTATTCTAATTTGTTCGGTACTACAAGTTCAAGTTTAAATATTTATGTTTCAGCAAGTATCTATGCTAGCAGTAAGTCTTTAAAGCAAAATGCATCAACTTCAACAGCTGTTATTACGATAACAGATGGTACAATTATTCAAAAATATACATCGGGAGGTATAAGTACAGGTGATACTAGAATTTTAAAAAGTACTGCAAGTGAGAATAGCTATATAAATGGATTCTTAGGAAATACAAGTATCCAAAGACAGTACATTGAAAAAGTAATATTTGTAAATAGTACATCAAGTGCTAACAGTACCAAATGGGATGTATCAGCAGCAGGAGATAATTCTGTAATAGCATGGTATACAGGTTCAAATCCATATCAAGTATATATAGGAAGTAATGGAACAATATATGCAAACGAGGATTCAAGGTATTTCTTTGCATATATTGGATATGGCAATTCGTGTACAGCTACGAGTGTAATAGAGGATGCATCAGGAATCTTTGATACAAGTAAAGTAACTAATATGTCATATATGTTTTATTATACAGGGTTAACAGCAATGACAAGTTTGAATTTTTCTACGAACCTTCCTAATTTTACTACAAGTAATGTAACTAATATGACAAGGATGTTTTATCAAACTGGTTGGAAATGCATGACTGAATTAAATTTGGGAAATAAGTTTGATACGAGTAAAGTAACTAATATGAATGGAATGTTTACATTGACTGGACAATGTGAAATGAAAACATTGAATTTAGGTTCAAATTTTAATACAAGCAAAGTAACAAATATGGCAAATATGTTTAATGGATGTAGCTCGTTAACAAGTCTATCATTGGGAAATTATTTTTATACAACGAATGTAACTGATATGACGAGCATGTTTGATAGCTTAGGAAAGTATAGAATGACGACTTTGGATTTGGGACCAGCATTTACTAGAATAGCTAGTACTAATAGTGGGTTTGCATCAAACTTAGGAAATTCGAATACGAAAATTTATGTATCTAATGCTATATACCAAGATACAACACATTTTAAATTAAATTCTAGTTCATCAACAACGATAGAAGTAACAACTGGAGCAACTCTTGTTAATAGAGATGGTTCAACAGCTATATCTGGAATGTTAAAAAGTGCAGCAAGCGAAACATCACAAATAAGTGGATTCCTAGGAAACACAAACATACAAAGACAGTACATTGAAAAAGTAACATTTTTAAATAGCACATCAAGTGCAAACAGTACAAAATGGGATGTATCAGCAGCAGGAGACAATTCAGTAGTAGCATGGTACACAGGTTCAAATCCATATCAAGTATACATAGGAAGTAATAGCACAATATATGCGAATCCAGATTCAAGTTATTTATTTAACTATATAGGATTTTCAAATAAGTGTGGTTCAAAAGAAGTAATAGCTGGATTAAATTTATTAAATACAAGTAAAGCAACAAACATGAGCTATATGTTTAACTATACAGGGTATTATGTAATGATTGGTTTGGATTTAGGTTCAAACTTTGATACAAGCAATGTAACCAACATGGATTACATGTTCTGTTTAACAGGATATAATGCTATGAAATCTCTTGACTTAAAGAGCAATTTCTATACAAGTAAAGTAACAAGCATGCAAGGTATGTTCAAGCAAATGGGTGGAGTTGGATTAACAACTTTAACTTTAGGTTCTCATTTTGATACAAGTAAAGTAACAGACATGAGCTGGATGTTCTGTGGAATGGGTTCATTAACAGCATTAGACTTAGGTAGTTATTTCTACACAAGTAAAGTAAAAAATATGGACTATATGTTCTTCATAACAGGTTCAGAAAAAATGACGACTTTGAAATTAGGAGATAATTTCAATACAACAAATGTAACATCTATGTCTTATATGTTTTCAACAATGGGAACTAAAGCATTGACTACATTGGATTTGGGGCCAGCATTTACAAGAATTCCTAGTACTAATACTGATTTTGCAAAAGATTTAGGAAATTCTAATACTAAGATTTATGTTGCTAGTGATATATATAAAGATAAAACACATTTTAAATTGAGTTATAACTCTTCAACAACAATAGCGGTTACTTCTGGTGCAACATTGGTTAATAGAGATGGAACAGGTGATGGAACTTTAAAAAGTGCAGTAAATGAAGTACTCGCTACAAGTGGATTTTTAGGAAATACAAGTATTCAAAGACAGTACATTGAAAAAGTAACATTTTTAAATAGCACATCAAGTGCAAATAGTACAAAATGGGATGTATCTGAAGCTGGAGATGGTTCAATAATGGCATGGTATACCGGTTCAAAACCATACCAAGTGTATATAGGAAGCAATGGGACTATATATGCAAATGAAAATTCAAGTTATTTGTTTAGTTATGTTGGATATGATGCTGCATGTACTGCAACAGATACAATTGTAAATATAAACTTATTAAATACAAGTAAGGCAACAAACATGAGCAATATGTTTAGATCAACAGGTTCAAATGCAATGACAAGTTTATATTTGGGAGATAACTTCGATACAAGAAATGTAACTAATATGAACAATATGTTTATTGAAACTGGATATCATGAAATGATAAATTTTGACTTAGGAAATAATTTTGATACGAGTAAAGTAACAAATATGGAAGCGATGTTCATGAATACTGGATTTGAATCAATGACAAGTTTGAATTTGAAAAAGAAGTTTGATACTGGCAATGTAACGACTATGAATCATATGTTTTGTCAAACTGGAAGAAATTCAATGACCAGCTTAATCTTAGGAGATAAATTTGATACTAAAAATGTAAAAGATATGACATCAATGTTTTATGCAGCAGGTTATTATAAGTTGACAAGTTTAAGTTTAGGAGATAAATTTGACACAGGGAATGTGGTTACTATGGAAAATATGTTTCGTCAAATAGGTCCTAGTATGACTAACTTAGATTTAGGAGCAGCTTTTACTAGAATTTCTATTAACAATACAGACTTTGCAACGGGTTTGGGAGGCTCAAATACTAAAATTTATGTAGCTAACGAAATATATGGTGATAAAACTCATTTCAAACTAGGGGATAGCTCATCAACAACAATTGAAGTAACAACTGGAGCAACATTAGTTGGAAAATATAATATGCCAGCTAAGGCAGTGTTAAGAAGTGCAGCAAGTGAAACGAGTGATACAAGTTTATTTTTAAATAACCCATATGGAATACAAAGAAAGTACATTGAAAAAATAACATTTGTAAGTAGTAAATTAGATGCTAATAATTATTCTAATTGGGATGTATCAGCTGCTGGAGATAAATCAGTAGTAGCATGGTATACAGGCTCTAATCCATATCAAGTGTATATTGGAAGTAATACAACTATATACGCAAATGAAGATTCAAGTTGTTTGTTTTCGCATATAGGAAATGCTAGTACATGCACAGCAACAGATGTCATTGTAAATATAAATCTATTAAATACTAGTGAAGTAACAAATATGACAAGAATGTTTTATGCGACAGGAGCAAGAGCAATGACCAAATTGGATTTGGGGGATAATTTTGATACTTCTAATGTAACTAATATGGCAATTATGTTTTTTGAAACAGGATATAACTCAATGACAAGATTAAATTTAGGAGATAAATTTGACACAAGTAATGTAACAGATATGCATGCTATGTTTTATTTTACAGGACTTGTAAGCTTGGAATCTTTGGATTTAGGAAATAAATTTAATACAAGTAATGTAACAAATATGAGTACTATGTTTATGAGTACAGGAGCTTCAAAGATGACTTCATTGAATTTGGGAAGTAATTTTAATACTAGTAATGTAACTAATATGAATGCTATGTTTTTTATGTGTGGTAAAGCTGCTTTAACAAGTTTATCATTAGGTAACCAATTTTACACTACTAATGTAACAGACATGACATCCATGTTTGAAGAATGTGGAAACGGAGCAATGACCAGCCTAGACTTTGGACCAGCATTCACAAGAATAGCAGATAGTCATGATAAATTTCTAACACTTTGTGGAAAAGTTGGAGTAACATACTATGTACCAGAATCAATATACAATGGAAACAGTTATTCATTTAAAATGAGCGCAAATTCATCAACAACATTTGAAGATGAAGGCTTAAAGGGACGTTGCATCATCGTCCTAAAATACCAACCAACCCTAACAAGAGTATCAGCAACAGTAAACACAACAGCAAAGACACTAACAGTAAATGTAAGAGGAGCGGTAGACTCAACCAAATATACAGGAAACGCAGACAGAAGCATAGTAGCAAACACAACATCATTTGCAAACAACCTAAAAGTATACTTAGATGGAGAATTAGCAAGTGGACTAAGCAAAAGTGTATCATTAGTATCATCATCATCAACAGGAGTACAATATCAAATAGTAATATCAGGATTTGAAACAGCAGGAATAAAGCAGCGGAAAGAACTACAAAGACTGGAGTGGTAACATCTCACTAGAATTCCCAACAGGAATAATAACAGATGCATATGGAAACAGAAACACAGCAACAACAATGCAAGATGCAACTACAAATAAAAACACTTCAGGAGTAATGTTCATAGATGCTATAAAACCAGTAATAACATTGACATCACAAACAAAGAATAGTTCAACTGCAAAAATATACTTTCAGGTATCAGATAAATATTTAACCACACCATCAATATCAGCAAGTGATTTATTGGTATATGTAGACAATGAATTGGCATCATCAGTAGTTAAAAAATTATCAACTGTACTTACAGTACAATCAAATGTAAATGGAACAAGTCAAACAGTAGCATATCGATATGAATTAGAGTTATCAAACTTTGAAAAATCAAGAACATCAGTCGACTATGATAGAGAGTATGTAGACTGGAGTGGTAACATAACAGTAAAAGTACCATCAGGATTGGTAACTGACTATTCTGGAAACAGCAATGATGAAACAGAATTGACAGGACCATATGTAGACTTTATAAAACCAACTGTAACATATCAACATGCAAAATCAACTATAGATTCAAACAATAAATCATATTCATTAGTGTTTGATATAACAGATAAATATTATAGCTCAAGCTCATTATCATTATCAGATTTAAAGATAAAAATTGATGGACAAGAGCCAGATTGGACTAAAGTAACAAAATCATTTGGTTCAACAAATCTAACAAATACAGTTAATGGTTCAAATAAAATAATAGGTAAACGTTATACTTTAAGATTAGAAAATCTAGAGCAATTGCAAAAAATAGAAGGAGATAAGTATCTTGAATACAGTGGTATTGTTACAGTAGAAATACCATCAGGTAAAGTTTCAGATACAAGTAACAATTCAAATAATGCAATGACAATAACTTCAGGAATTGACCTTCCTGGCGGAGATGCAAGCAATGGCGGAACAGTAATAGACGTTGTAAACCCAATATGGGAAAAAGTAAGTGCAACAATTGATGAAATAAACGGAATAGCAACAGTAAACTTAAGAGGTACAGATAAATATTTCGCAAGTAGTTCTTTGACAAGTGATAAAATTAAAGTTTATGTAAGCGGTGTTGAAACTTCAAGTGGATTAACAAAAACTTTAAGTGATGCTGTTGAATTAACAGAAGAGAGAAGTGTAAATGGTGTTACAACAACTGCACAATATGGTGTTGATCACACATTCACATTAAAAGGAATTCCAGCTAATGCAACTCAACTTAAATTGTTAATTCCAGCAGGAACTATAACAGATACTTCTGGAAACACTAACAAAGATACAATAATCACATTATTCAATATGTTAAAAGAAACAAGTACAGAAAACTTGATTAAGAGTCCATTCCTTGAAAATACAAAACTAGAAAGACAAAACATTGAAAATATAACATTTTTATCAAGCACAACAGCTAAGAATAGTACAGCATGGGATGTTTCAGCAACAGGAGATGGTTCAATACTTGCATGGTATGTAACACAATCAAATGGAGCTGTAAGAGTATATATTGGAAGTGATGGCTTAATATTTGGTAACCCAAATTCAAGCAACTTATTTGCATACATAGGATATGGAAGCAACTGTACAGCAACAGAAACAATTACAAATATCAATTTGTTACATACAGGAAATGTAACAAATATGAGCGAAATGTTCTGGTACACAGGATATAGAAGTATGACTAAATTAGATTTGGGTAAAAACTTTAGTACTCAAAATGTAACAAATATGTCAAAAATGTTTGCAGGTACTGGATATACAAAAATGACTCAAATAAGCTTAGGCGACAAATTTGATACAAGCAATGTTATAGATATGAGTTGGATGTTTGCAGACTTTGGAAACAAAGCATTAACATCATTTGACCTAGGAGCAAACTTTAAAACATCAAAAGTAATAAATATGTCATATATGTTTGCAAATTGTGGAAGCGAAGCTATGACTTCACTTAACTTAGGCGATAATTTTGACACAACAACAGTAACAGACTTTAGTTACATGTTCGACCTATGTGGAACAAATAAATTAACAAGCTTATACTTAGGAGCAAAATTCAATACAAGTAATGCTGTAAGTATGAGAAAAATGTTTAGAAAATTAGGAACAACATCATTAACAAGCTTAGACTTAGGTCCAGCATTTGTTAAGATAACAGATGATGCAAACGAATCTGAAAACTTTATTGAAGATTTCGGAAAATCAGGTGCAGTAATATATGCTCCAGAGTCAATTTATAGTGATAAAACACACTTTAGATTAAGCTCATCATCTACAACAACAATGCAATATTCTAGTGGAACAATCAATTTAAAATATATGCCAGAATGGAGCAAAGCTTCAGTTTCAGTAGATGAAATTAATAAAAAATTAACAATAACTGTAAAAGGAACAGTAGATGTTCAAAAATATACAGTAAATGCAAAACAAGCTATAACAGATAAATTGAAGACTGTTGTAGACGGTGTTCAATTATATATTGATGGAGAGCTTATAACAGCAAATGTAAAAACAATTACATTGAAAAATCAAGCAGATAACGAAGTTACTTATGACATAGAATTAGCAAATCTTGAACAACAAGGCTTACCAAGTGGTAAGAGCTATTACGAATGGAGTGGTAATGTTAAACTAAAATTTGCAGAAGGAACATTGGTTGATGCTTATGGAAATAAAAACTTAGCAGTGGTTGATGGAAAAGAGCAAGTTTTAGAGGATGCAACAACAAATAAAAATGCTGCAAATGTACTATTTACAGACTTTATAGCACCAAAAATACTTTACAAATATAAGACAGATGATATAGATAAGACAAATAAAAAGGTAAAAGTAGAATTCTCTGTAACAGATAAATATTATTCAGAGTCAAATGCTAAATTAACAGTAAATGACTTGGATATTCAAATTGATGGTAAAACACCAGATTGGAAGAAAGTTAATAGAGATTTAAGCTCTACAAATATTACAGAAAAAGTAAATGGAACAAATAAAGTAGTTGGAGTTAAATATACATTAACATTGTCACACTTAGAGCAAACTCAAATTGCTATAGATGGCAAATATGCAGACTACAGTGGTGTTTTAACAATTGGAATCGCAGCAGGAAAAGTTGCAGATGATTCTGGAAATACTAATGTAAAAACAACAATTACAATGGGTATTAACTTACCAGAACAAACAGGTTCTGCAGTAATTGCGGATGTTGTTGATCCAGTAGTAGAAAGAGTAACATCAAGAGTTGGAAAACTATCAGATAGAAAAGTTACACTTACATTCCAAATTACAGATAAATATTTTGCAAATAATACTTTACAAGCAAATGATATCAATTTAGTAGTTGACGGAAGTGTATATACATCAGGAATTACAAAGACATTAAGTCAACCAACAGCATTAACAGAGAAAAGAACTGTAGATGGAGCAGAAGTAGACTTCCAATATGGAGTTAAATATACTTTAGAAATAACAGGAGTGCCAACAACTGCAAATCAAATAATGGTTAGAGTGGCAGAAGGAGTTGTAACAGACGAATCTGGAAATAAAAACAAACAAACTGATATGATTTTATATAGTGTTTTGAAGAGTACCTCTTCAGAAACAAGTAGTACAAGTGCATTCTTAGGAAATTCTAATATCCAAAGACAATATGTTGATAATGTAACATTTGAAAATAAAATTTCAACAGATATATTTGATGAATCAACAAACACAATTACAGATACAACAAGAGCTTGGGACGTTTCATATGCACAAGACAAATCAATTATTGCATGGTATGTAGATAGTGAAACAAAGAATGGAACATATAAAATTCATATAGGAGCTAATGGAGAAGTATTTGCAAATAGTAATTCAAGTTATTTATTTGCATATGTAGGATATTCAAATAAGTGTACTTCAACAGAAACAATTACAAACTTGAATGTATTAAATGTTGCAAATGTAACAAATATGAATTCAATGTTTGCATACACAGGATATAATGCAATGACAAGCTACAAAGTAGAAGATTACTTTGATATGGGTAATGTAACATCTATGAATTCAATGTTTGCATATATGGGATATAATGCAATGACAAGCTTAGACTTAGGACCAGCATTTACTAAGGTTTTAAGTGATAATGTATTTAACAATACAGGTAAATCAGGAGCTGTAATATATGCACCAGAAGCAATATACAAAAACAAGAATACATATAAAGTAACTTCAACAGCAAGTACAGTATCAGAAGATGATACAACTGATGATGGAGAGAAAGTAGAAGAAACAGACACAACAGTAACAGGTTCATATACAAGAGGAACAATAAATCCTATTTATAGAACAGAGTGGGTAAAAGATACTACAGAAGTTGATGCAACAACAAAGACAATAACAGTAACATTAAGAGGTAGAACAAACCCTGATGCATCAGGATATCAAAGTGAAGTAACGGCTTCATTAACAGAAAGCAATATCAATGTATTCATGGAAGGAACAAATATTTCAGACTTCGTAACAAAAGAAGTAGTAGAAACAATTCCAAGAGGATATGATGTGCTAACAACAATAAAATTGTCAAACTTTGAAGAAGTTGCAAGACAAACAGGAAAGAAGTACAAAGAGTGGAGTGGTAATATTGTAATAAAACTTGATGCAGGAACATTAACAGATACAACATATGGAAACAAGAACTTGTCTGCAATAGACACATCAGGCGAAATGGTAGACTTTGAAATAAAAGATGATACAACAGTAGATAAAAATACAGAAGGACAATTATTCGAAGACTTTATAAAACCAGAATTTACATATATCTATTCACAAGATGATATAAATCATGATGCAAAAACATTAACAGTAGACTTCTCTGTAACAGATAAATATTTTGAAAGTTCAACATTAAGTGATGCTGATGCAGCAAGCAAATTAACAGTACATTTGTTAGATACAAGCGTACAAATTGCTGAAGATAAAATTACAAAAACACTTACAAAAATTGAAGATGTTATGGAAGACAGAGATGGAGACGGAAATGCAGAAACAAAGATTGGTGAAAAATATAGATTAGTAATTAGTGGCTTAGAACAAGCAGAAATTGCTGATGGAGACAAGTATAAAAATTATAGTGGACCAATAGGAATTGTAATACCAGCACGTGTTGCAAAAGATAAATCTGATAACTATAACATAGTAAAAACAATAGTTATAGGGGTAGAAGATCAAAATGACCAGACAGAATATGCAAAACCATCAGAAATCTATGATGCAGATGGAATTGATAGTAATGGATTACATATAGGAGATTTTATAAACTATGATGCAGGAACATGGACATCATCAGAAATAAGATCAATAAGAACAGGTTCATCAACAAATTTGCAGACAGCAACTGGAACAACAACATTACCAACAGGAAATCATCAATTTGGTGGATTTACAGCTGGAATGAGCAGGAATGAAAATGCAATAGCATATTTAGCTTCATCAACATCGAGTGGAGGATTGGATAATTATCTTATTGATGCATCAACAGAGGAAGCGATAACAGGATGGAGAGTTTTTGATATTAATGGAGATAAAATTACATTAATATCAGCAGGAAATCCAGAAGATTATAATGTTAACTTAAGATTATCAGCAACAGGATATCAAGCAGAATACATATTAACAGGAAATATAAATTCAGACTGGATATTAGGTTCAACAAATGCAAGAAGACTTACTAAGAGAAATTGGAGTATGTATTTAAACTCAAACCAAAATGCAGAAAGTGTTACGGTTTTGACAAAAGATAGATTAGATTCATGGTATAGCAAATATATTCAAAGTTATGCAGATGTAGTTACAACAAATACATTTAGAAAAATATATGAAGAGCCATATATTAAATATCAAAATTTAATTGACAATAACTCACATTACTGGTTAACACAAGCAGCAAGCTCAGCAAATTCAATGTATTTCTATTTAAACACAAACCGTTCTGTTTATGGCTCAGCAGCATTTGCAATGGGTGTTAGACCATTAATTACATTGTCATCAAGTACATTATTAACATCACAAAGAGTTGCAACAAAGACATTAACAGGTGGTCATATGGACACATATGGTGGAAAACAAACATACAATGTTTGGAACATAAGACCAAATGATGAACCAGACAAAAATACAGATGGTGAAATTGTAGATGTAGTAGATCCATCATGGAAGGTTGAAAATATTAATATAGATAAAGTAAACCAAAGAGTAACTATGGACTTAATTGGAACAGATAAATATTTTGATAGTTCAATATTAACAGCTAATAATGTTGCAGATAAAATTAGAGTAATAGTTGATGGCGAAGATACAACAGGCAAAGCAAATATTACTAAAACATTAAGTGCAGCAACAGAGTTAAAAGAAGAAAGAACAGTAAATGGAGTAACATCAACAGTTCAATATGGTGTAAAATACACATTAACACTTTCTAACTTTGTAGAAACAGATGATTCATTTAATGCTAGTAAAAAAGGATACAGAGAATATAGTGGTTTGACAGAGATTAAATTGACTGAAGGATTGTTAAAAGATAAATATACAAATACAAGTAAAGAAGAAATTGTTGAAATTGGCCAAGTGGACTTTATCAAGCCAGTAATAAACTCAGTATCATCAGTAAGAAGAAATGATTTAAAAACTGAAACAATAATATTTAATGTAATGGATAAATATTTGGATACAAGTACTAACTTAACAGCAGACAATATAACAGTATTTTTAGATGATGAGCAAGCTGACGGATTAACTAAGAATTTAACTTTAAATACTATTGATGCAGAACAAAAAGTTTGGGATTTAACTTATAAAACAGATGGAACAATAGTTACAACTGTTAATGGCAAAGAACAAGTTGTTGGAAAACAATATAAGTTAGTTCTATCAAATTTTGAAAAAGCTAGAAGCACAATTAACACAGACAGAGAATTCTCTGATTGGAGTGGTACAGTATCAATAAAAGTTGCAGCAGGTGCAATAAAAGATACAGCAGATAATGTAAATGATGAAACAAAATTAACAGGAGAATTTGTAGATTTTATTAAACCAAATGTAACATATAAACACTCTGCTGCAGATATTGATAAGTCAGGTAAAACATATACTATGGTATTTGATGTAACTGATAAATATTATAATGCAGCAACATCAACAGATATAGCAATTGGAGATTTATCAATCAAAATTGATGGCGAAGAGCCTAATTGGAATGAAGTTGAAAAATCTTTAAGAGTTGAAGACATAACTAATAACATTAAATATACTAAAGATGATGCAATTGTAACAGGTGACAAGGTTATTGGAAGACGTTATACTTTGACACTTTCAAAATTAGAACAATTACAGATTAAAGATGGCGATAATTATCTTGATTACAGTGGTGTTGTTACAGTGGAAATTCCAGCTAATAAGATTTCTGATACTACTGGAAATAAGAATGACGGTGCAACAATTACTTCTGGTGTTAATATTCCAGGTGGAAGTGCATCTGATGCTACAGTTGTCGATGTTGTAGACCCATTGGTAGAACTATTAAGTACTACAGCAGATCCTAAAGCTGGCACTGCGGAAGTTACATTTAGAATTACAGATAAGTATTTTGAAAGTAGTACGTTGACAAGTAGCAAAATAAACGTTTTTGTAGATGGAACATATGAGGAATTAATAGGAGGAATTACAAAAACATTGAGTGATGCTACAGAATTAAAAGAGCAAAGAGTAGTAAATGGTGTAACTACAACAGTACAATATGGTGTTCAATATACATTGAAGATTTCAGGTTTTAAAGCTGATGTAAATCAAGTAAGAATTACAATTTTTGACAATGTTGTAAAAGATAAATCTGGTAATGGAAATAAATTGAAATTATTTTATGTTTATAATGTATTGAAAAAAGCATTGTTTGAAAATGATACAAGTAATTTCTTAGATGGAAAAGTTCAAAGACAAAATATTGATAATATAACATTTGAAAAAAGCATTCCAGATACAGTATATAATCATGAAAAAGGAAAAATAACAGATACAACAAGAGCATGGGATATATCAGCACAAGGTGATGAATCAATAGTTGCATGGTATGTTGATAGTGAAATAAGAAATGGAATCTACAAAGTTCATATAGCTAATAATAATCAAGTACCAGGTCAGTCTGCTATTACAAACAATGAGATATTTGCAAATCAAGATTCAAGTCACCTATTTGCTTATATAGGATATTCAAGCAAGTCAACATCAAAAGAAGCAATAACTAATATTGGATATTTGAATGTAAGTAATGTAAAATATATGGATGTTATGTTTTTTGGAACTGGATATACAGCGATGACCAGTTTAAATTTAGGAAGTAAGTTTGATACAAGTAATGTAACAAATATGAATAGTATGTTCGGAGAAACTGGATATACAGCAATGACAAGTTTGAATTTAGGAGATAAATTTGACACAATAAGTGTAACGGATATGGGCAGAATGTTTGCAAGCGCAGGATATACAGCCATGACAAGTTTGAATTTAGGAGATAAATTTGATACAAGCAATGTAACAAGTATGGAGCGAATGTTCGAAGAAACTGGCTTCACAGCAATGATAAATTTAAACTTAGGAAGCAAGTTTGATACAAGTAATGTAAGAAATATGAGTGGTATGTTCTATCAAACTGGATATACAGCAATGACCAGTTTGGATTTAGGAGACAAATTTGACACAAGTAAAGTAACAAATATGAGTAGTATGTTCTCAGGAACTGGATATATAGCGATGACAAGTTTAGATTTAGGTGATAAGTTTGATACAAGCAATGTTGATGATATGCATTATATGTTCGGAGAAACTGGATATACAGCAATGACAAGGTTAGACTTAGGAGATAAGTTTGATACAAGTAATGTTCGTTATATGCAATATATGTTCTACCAAACAGGATATACAGCAATGACGAGCTTAAAATTAGGAGATAAATTCAATATAGATAATGTTGAATATATGAATGGTATGTTCTATCAAACTGGATATATGTCAATGACAAATTTAGATTTAGGTCCAGCATTTACAAAGTTGATAAAGGAAAGAGATATGCCGCAACCTTCAAGTCTAGATGAAACATCATATGCAAGCCAAGTAGATGAGTGGATGTTTGTAGAAACAGGAAAAGCAGGAGAAATAGTAATTCAAGCACCAGAAGCAATATTTGAAAACAAAAACACATTCAAAAATGTAGCAGATTTAGAAAATAGCACAGTAGGAACAAAAGAGTTTACAAGAGGAACCATAAATCCAAAATACAGAACAGAATGGGCTATTGAAAGCACAACAGCAACAACTTCAACAGCAACACCAAAATTTGACATTCAATTACGAGGAAGAACAAATCCAGAAGCAGGAACAGATTATATAAGCAATCTAGAAAGTTTACTAAGTCAAGACAAAATAAAGAGTCAAGTAAAAGTATATATAGAAGATACAGACATAACAAATTTAATAACAATAACATTAGGTGGAGCAACAACAACAAAGAATGCAACAACAGGAGCGAATGATGTATTACAAACTATATCATTAACAAACTTTGATGCAGTAACAAGAAGAACAGGAAAGAACTACAAAGATTGGAGCGGTAACATCAAGTTAGAAGTTGTTCAAGGAACATTAAAAGATACAACAGGACCAGAATTTACAGCAGGACCAGCAGATAACCGAGTTACTAAAACAATCACATTTGGAAACAAAAACATGGTATTAACAGCACAAGGAACAAGAGCAGATCACACATATACAACAGCAACAGTAGATAAGAATACGAATAACTCATTATTCGCAGACCTTATAAAACCAGAATTCAAATATGTATATGCAGATGGAGATATAGACCATGTAAACAAAACATTAACCGTAGAATTTGAGGTAATAGATAAATACTTTGCAAATACAACATTATCAAATTTAAACGGAAGTCAAATAACTGTAAATATTGACTCTTATGATGAAACAGCATTGAACAATGCAATTAGGAAACAATTAACAAAATTAAAAGATATTACAGATACTGTTGATGGAAAAACTAATGTAAAAGTCGGAGAAAGATATAGATTAGTAATATCAAACTTAGAGCAAAAAGGACAAGACGGATTACCAGATGGATACACATACAGTGGATATTTATCATTACTATTTACAGAAGGAACAATAACAGATAAATCAGGAAATAAAAACAGTGGAACAACAATCTTTATAGGAAAACAAGAACCAGGAGGTTCAGATGGAGATAAAGAAGTTGTCGATGTAGTATCACCAGTATGGACAGCACCAAGCATTGACTTAGGAACAGGTCAAATTAAATTAAGAGTATCAGATAAATATTTAATAAAAAATAGTAGTGTATTTGGTTTGACAGTAGACAAAATAAAAGTAATATCAGATGGTGTAGAATCAACAGCAATTGGAAAGACATTAACAGGTCCAATAGAGATAGTTGCAAATCAAGAATATGAATATATATTAACATTGACAAATGTAACACCATCAACGAAAGAATATACAGAATTTACCCCAATAGATCCAATTGTTGGAGGAACTGCAAAATACAGAACTGAAAACGGTGGAGCACTTTCAATAAAAATAGAAGCGGGAGTAGTAACAGACGCATATAAGAATAAAACAAATGAGCAATCATTCGGTATAGGAACTGTTGACTCAATAGGACCAGAAGTGTATGATGTTCAGAATAGCAAAAATACTACAACTAAAGTTGAAACACTTATTTTCAACGTAACAGATAGAAACTATGACGAAACAGATTTAGTAACAACGAATGAAATGACATTATGGATGGATGATGTACAAGTTGATAGTAAATTAACTAAAACAATTACAAAAACAGTTGCAATAAAGACTACAATTGATGGAGTAGAAAGAGTAGTAGGACATCAATATACATTAGAAGTAAAAGGATTTGAAGAATCTGGAGTAGACTTTAAGACATCAAGTAGAAAATACAGAGAGTTAAGTGGTACATTACAAGTTAAGATTAATGCAAATGCAGCAAAAGACAGAAAAGGAAATACATTAAATCCAGAAACAACAACATTAACAGACTTTGTAGACTTTATCAAACCAGAAGTAACTTATAAATATTCAGCAGTTGATATAGACAAAACTAATAAAACATATAAGATGCTTATAGATATAGTTGATAAATATTACGATTCAACTAAGTCAGAAGGATTAACAGCAGATGACTTGACAATTCAAGTAGATGGAAAAGATGTTGATTTAACGAAAGTTACAAAAATATTAAGTCCAGCAGGTGGAGAAGATATAAGTGATACTGTAAAATACATGAAAAATGGAAGTTTTGTAACTGAAAGCAAAGTTATAGGAAAACGTTATACATTAATGATATCAGGCTTAGAACAGTTACAAATAAAAGAAGAATCAGGAAATTATATTTCATACAGTGGTGTAGTAACAGTAGAAATTCCAGAAGATAAAATATCTGACACTTCTTCTAATAAGAATGTTGGAACTACAGTAACTTCAGGAGTTGACTTGCCAGATGGCACAGGCGACAGTGAAATTGTAGATGTTGTTGACCCATTAATTGAGATGATTAGCACTACGGCTAATGTAAATACTCAAACAGCAACAGTTACATTTAGAGCAACAGATAAGTATTATGCAAGCACATCATTTACTGCAAGTAAGGTTAAAGTTGTAGTAGATGGAAGTGAAGTTAGTGGAGTGACTGCAACAATAAGTAGTCCAACAGAATTGAAAGAAGACAGAATTGTAGATGGAACAACTAAATCAGTACAATATGGAGTTCAATATACAGTTAATATTTCAGGATTTACATCACTTGCAAAACAAGTTAAAGTAAGAATTCTAGCTGATTCAGTAAAAGATGAGTATGGAAATGGAAATAAACAAACTGATTTGATTGTATATAATATATTAAGAAGTGCAAGCGGAGAAGGTGTACAAACAGGAAACTTCTTAGGAAAAACAATACAAAGACAAAATATTGATAATGTAACATTTGAAAAATCTATTCCAAGTAGTGTATACAACCATGAAACAAAGAAAATAACAGACACAACAAGAGCATGGGATGTATCAGAAATGGGAGACCAATCAATAGTTGCATGGTATGTTGATAGCGAAATAAGAAATGGAATTTACAAAGTGCATATAGCAAATAACAACCAAGTTCCTACTTATAAAGAAATAACAAGCAATGATATATATGCAAATCCAAATTCAAGTTATTTGTTTAGCTATATAGGATATTCAGATAAATCACAGAATACAGAGGCAATAACTAACCTAGGATTGCTAAATGTAAAAGCGGTTACAAATATGAAAGGTATGTTCAAAGTAACAGGATATAGAAAAATGACATCATTGGATTTGGGTAGTGGATTTGATACAAAGAATGTAACAGATATGAGTGAAATGTTCTACGATACAGGATATACAGCAATGACAACTTTAAATTTGGAAGATAACTTTGATACAAGTCTTGTAACAGACATGAGTGATATGTTTCGTAATACAGGATTTAAAAAGATGACAAGTTTAAATTTAAAAGATAAATTCTTTACAGAAAATGTAGCTAATATGTCGTCTATGTTCTGGGGAACAGGACATGATGCTATGAAAACATTAACATTAGGTAATAACTTTAATACTATACTTGTAACAAATATGATGTGTATGTTCCAGGAAACAGGATATGGAGCACTTGAAAGCTTAAATTTAGGTAGCAAATTTGACACAACTAATGTAACAGATATGATGCAAATGTTCTTAGGAACAGGATATACAGCAATGACGACTTTAACATTAGGTGATAAATTTAATACAAGTAATGTAACTGATATGGGCTCAATGTTCTATCAAACAGGTTACTCAAAAATGACGACACTAGATTTAGGAGATCAATTCAATACAAGTAAAGTTGAGTGTATGGATGCTATGTTTGAAGAAACAGGACGTTATGCTATGACTATTTTAGATTTAGGACCTCAATTTACTAAGATTGCAGATAGTAATACAGATATGTTTAAGAATTGTGGCACAACTGACATAATAATATATGCTCCAGAGGCAATCTATGCATCTATTACAAAGTTTAAGAATGAAGAATCAAATAGGATGATAGCTAGTTCTGCATATGGAAGTGTTAAATATTTAAGAGGAGATATATATGGATCAAAAATTGTTACAATAAGCTTCAAGCAAGGTAAAAAATCAGATATAACAGCAGATATAAAATCAGAATTTGATGCATCAGAGAAACGAGATGGAAGTATAATGGGATATTATACAGATGACAATAATGATGGAATGTATGATTTGACATTTATGAGTGAAGGAACAATTTATGCGAATAAAGATTCAAGTTATTTATTTTATGACTTGACAAATTTAACAAGTATAGATTTATCGAATTTTAAAACTGACGTTGTTAAGGATATGAGCTATATGTTTTATAATTGTAGAGGATTAACAAGCTTAGATGTAAGTAACTTTAATACAAGCCAGGTAGCGGATATGAATTCAATGTTTTATAATTGTAGAGGATTAACAAGCTTAGATGTAAGTAACTTTAATACAAGCCAGGTAACGAATATGAAATCTATGTTTAATAATTGTAGAGTATTAACAAGCTTAGATTTAAGAAACTTTAATACAAGCAAGGTAACGAATATGAATTATATGTTTAATGATTGTAGCGGATTAACAAGCTTAGATTTAAGTAACTTTAATACAAGCCAGGTAACGGAAATGGCACTTATGTTTTTGGGTTGTGGAAAATTAACAAGCTTAGATGTAAGTAACTTTAATACAAGCCAGGTAACGGATATGGGCTCTATGTTTGTTGGTTGTAGCAGATTAACAAGCTTAGATGTAAGTAACTTTAATACAAGCCAGGTAGCGGATATGAATTCAATGTTTTATAATTGTAGCGGATTAACAAGCTTAGATGTAAGTAACTTTAATACAAGCCAGGTAACGGATATGGGTCAAATGTTTTGGCAGTGTAGCGGATTAACAAGCTTAGATGTAAGTAACTTTAATACAAGCCAGGTAACGAATATGAACTCTATGTTTTATGATTGTAGCGGATTAACAAGCTTAGATTTAAGTAACTTTAATACAAGCCAGGTAATGAGTATGAAGTATATGTTTCAGAGTTGTAGAGGATTAACAAGCTTATATGTAAGCGAATATAATTCAGCAACCCAAAAAGGATGGACAACAATAAATGTAACAGAGTCATCAAGGATGTTTGAATTCTGTACTAAACTAGTAGGAGGAAATGGAACCAAATATAATTCAAGCTATAAAGATGCAACTTATGCACGAATAGACACAGCAAGTACACCAGGATACTTTACTAAAAAGAATTAGAAGTAAAAGAGAATTTAGGATTTACTAAATTCTCTTTTTCGTATAAAAAGATTAAATTAATTTTTTACTTTTTTTAGGAAAAGCTCTTGCCAAATGGAGTAAAATATAGTAGAATATAAACGTACTCAATTTGTAGTACATTTACAACTTAGTTTTTTTCAGAAATATTTTTATTTTAAATTTTTGATTTTCTCAAATTATTAATTCAAGAAGAAAAATCAGTATTTAGAAAATTTTATAAAGAACGGAGAGTGATGTGTATGCTTGTTTCTATAAGTATGCAAGTTTATTAAGCATACTTAAAAATAAAATACCAAAGTATTGCAAAAAGCAAATTAAAAATGTACAATGATTGGAAGCAGTATTAGGGGAAAAAATAACAATAAAACAAGTAACGCACGATGCAAGATTAGAGCAATTAGCAAGAGAGCAAAAATATGGGGTACTAGATTTAGGGGTTGAATTAGAAAAAGGAGAATTTATAAATGTTGAAATACAACTAAGAAATTTTAAAAACATAGAAAAAAGAACAACATTTTATGCAAGTAAAAAATTAACAGAACAGTTGAATTCAGGGGAAGACTATATAATGTTACAACCAGTAATTATAATTGCGATTCTAGATTATGATTATATAGATTTACCAGAATATGTAACAGAAACAGTAAGAGTAGCAACAGGACATAGGGACTATGAATTGAACAATATGGTAAAATACTATTATATAGAATTAAGCAAGTTTAGAGAACAAAATCCAGATATGACTAATCCGTTGAATCAGTGGTTAAGTTTTCTAGACATGGAGAGAGGGGATTTGTTAGAGATGGCTAAGAAAAAGAATGAAAAGGTGAAAAAGGCTGTAGAAAATTATGAAGTTTTAACAGGTGACGCTGAAGTAAAAAGATTAGCCGAAATAAAGTTGATGGCAGATTTGGAAGAAAAAGCTGCTTTAGCTAGTGCAAGAGAAAATGGCACCAAACGAGGTCAAGAGCTAGGCTTAAAACAAGGAAAAAGAGAAATTGCAAGGAAATTATTGGAAATGAAAATGCCAATAGAAGAAATAATAAAAATAACAGGATTAAGTGAAAATGACATAAAATGAGTAAAAAAGTTTTTTCGATACATCAAAAAAACTTTACAAAAAAATTAAAATGGTATATAATATATTTAGGTGATATTTATGATAAAAAGAAAAATATATTTAAATAAAATAAAAGATTTTTATGATGAAACCAGTCTTATAAAAATAATATATGGACTAAGAAGATCTGGAAAATCAGTTATTTTAACACAAATAATGGATGAATTAAAAGAAAAAGGAATAGATGATGAACATATTATATACATGAACTTTGAGTCTTTGGATTTTAGTTTTATAAATAGTGCAAAAGATTTAGATGTATATATTAAGTCATTAAAAAAAGATGAAAAAACATATTATGTTTTTTTAGATGAAATTCAAAAAATAGATGACTTTGAAAAGGGAATAAATTCTTTAAGAATTACAAATCATTTTAGTATTTTTATAACAGGTTCAAATAGCAAGATGACATTTATGGAATTATCAACAGATTTATCTGGAAGATATGTGAGTTTTAGAGTTAATCCATTAAATTTTAGAGAAATTATTGAATTAACGAATACAAAAGAGGAAGACTATGAAAAATTACTATTTGATATTATGGAATGGGGTTCACTTCCACAACGTTTTTCTTTTAAAAATGATGCAACTAAACTTAATTATATATCAGATGTATATGATTCAATATTATTAAAAGACGTTATTGAAAGGATGAATATTAAAGATATAACTTCGTTTAATAAAGTTTTACAATACCTATTAGAAATTGAAGGAAGAGAATTTTCAGCTACTAATATAATCGAATATTTAAAGAATGAACATAAAGAAATTTCAACAGAAACATTATATAATTATATAGATAGCTTATGTTCTACATTTATTGTGAATAGAGTTTATAGATATGATGTACATGGTAAATCAGTATTAAAGACTTTGAATAAATTTTATGCATCAGATTTAGGTGTTAAAAAAATAAAAACAAATAACAAAGAGATTAATTATTCAATTTGTTTAGAGAACATTGTATATAATGAATTAATAACTAGAGGATATGAGGTTTATATAGGAAAAACTAAAAAAGGTGAAGTGGATTTTATTGCTACAAAGGATAAAGAACTTAAATATATACAGGTATCATATAAGTTGGATAAAGAAGAAACAATAAAAAGAGAATTTGAAGCATTTGATGCTATTGATGATGATAATCCTAAATATGTATTGTCGTTAGACAAGAAATGTTTATCAACAGATAAAGTTAAGCATATGAATATTATAGATTTTTTATTATGTGACGAATTTTAATATGATAAATTTGTGTCGGTCCTTTTTGAAATATGCGAAAAAAGGACCGACCAAAAATGAACAAAAAAAGCTAGAAAAAAGCACCAAAATTGGTGCTTTTTTTTTCAAAAAAAGTGACGAAAAATGTTGAAAAAAATACTCTGTTATGATATAAATTATATAGAGAATTAAGATAGGATTTTTGCGAAAAAAAACGGAGGAAAAACATGTTAAAAGATAGAAAAAAAGTAAGAAAAATAGTAATCATATTAATAACCTTAATAGCAGTATTAGGTTTTTATATAAAATACAGTAAAGTAACGAAAGAAGCATATGCACCAACCTTAAAAGCAGCAAGAGCATCAACATTGGGATTAAATTATGGGAAGATAAATCCAATATATAGGCCAAAATGGGAAAAAGTATCTAGTACATTTGATGCAACAAATAAAACATTAAGTGTTACAGTCAAAGGTTCAGCAAATCAAAAAAGTGATGTAGGAGTAAATATAAATTATACAAGTGATGTAGAAAGTACATTAACAGCAGATAACGTAGAAGTTTATGTAGATGGTGTAAAGGCAACAGGGTTAAATATACAAGTTGGATTAGGAACAATATCTACAAACCAAACAACACAAAAGAAAGAAGTTACACACACAATAACGATATCAAATTTTGATGAAGGAACAAGACAAAATGGAGTACCTTATAAAGAGATCTCAGGAAATGTAGCATTAAAGATACTAGGTAGAGGAAAAGATTCAAGTACATATAATGCAAATGTTTTGACAGATGAGTTTGGAAACCAAAACATGATGGAAACTGATGAAGAAACTGGAACATGGGTAAATGTTCAAATAAAAGATGAAGAAACAACAAAAAATACCAATAATGTATTATTTGCAGACTTTATAAAACCAGAATTCACATATGAATATTCATCAACTGATATAAATCGTGACCAAAAAACATTAACTGTAGATTTCTCAGTAACAGATAAATTCTTTAAAACATCAAGAGTGCTAGAGAATGCAGATAATATAGCAGTAAATTTATTAGATACAAGTGTAAAAATTGCAAATAATAAAATTACAAAAACATTAATGTTAAAAACATTATCAGCAGATGAAGTAAATGGAGATATTACTTATAAAGCAAATGGAGATATTTATTATAAAGGCAAGAAAGTAGGAGAAAGATATAGATTAGTAATTGGAGGATTAGAACAAGCTGAGATTGTACAAGATGGAAAATACAAAGACTACAGTGGCCCAATAGGAATAGATTTTCCAGCAGGAATGGCAACAGATGAGTCAAATAATGCAAATGAAGGAAAATCAATAGTAATTGGTATAAATGAACCAGATGGAACAGGAAATAAAGAAATAGTCGATGTTGTAGATCCGATGTGGAAAGCTGAAAATATCCAAATAGATAAAAATAATAAAGTTGTAAAAGTAGATTTAATAGGAACTGATAAATATTATTTAAGCAATACTTTAACAACAGATAAAATAACGGTAACAATTGATGGAGAGCAAATAACAACAACAACTAATGTTAAAAAATCACTAAGTGAGGCTACTCCATTAAAAGAAAATAGAACAGTAAATGGAACAACGACAGCAGTGCAATATGGTGTTAAATATACATTAACACTTTCTGATTGGGAAGAAGCAACTAAACAAAATGGAAAAACATTCCTTGAGTGGAGTGGTACAACCAAAATAAAAATTGCAGCAGACACATTAAAAGATCAATACAATAACACAAGCAATGAACAAGAATTTTCATTAGGACATATAGATTTAATACAACCAAGAATTGAAATTGAATCAACATCAAAAGATGAAACAGCTAAAACAGAAACCATAATATTCAATGTTGTAGATAAATATATAAATACTTCATCAGTGATGTCTGCAGATAGCATTACAGTAACAATTGATGATGAAGAAACAACAGGAATAACAAAAACTTTATCAAGAGTACCAGGAAATGATAAAACAGCATTAGTAAATGGAAGCTCAAAAGTAGTTGCTCAACAATACAAATTAGTTTTATCAAATTTTGAAAAAACAAGAACAACAATAGACTTTAATAGAGAATTTACAGATTGGAGTGGAACTGTAAAAGTAAAAATTGCAGAAGGAGCTGTAAAAGATACTTCTAATAATTCAAGTAAGGCGGAAACATTAAAATGTGATTTTGTTGATTATATAAAACCTGAGATTACATATAAACATGCAGAAGCTGACATTGATAAAACAGGAAAAACTTATACAATGGTATTTGATGTAACTGATAAATATTATGATGCAACAAATTCAAAAGATTTAGAGATTGGTGATTTAACAATCAAAATTGATGGTGTAGAGCCAGATTGGACAAAGGTAACAAAATCTTTACAAGTAGAAGATAGAATAAATAATATTAATTATACAAAAGGCAATACAATTGTTAAGGAAAATAAGGTTATAGGAAGACGTTATACTTTAACACTTTCTGGATTGGAACAATTCCAATTAAAAGAAGGGGAAAAATATTTAGATTACAGTGGTGTTATTACAGTAGAAATACCAGCAAACAAGATGGTAGACACTTCTGGAAATAAGAACTTAGGAAAAACAATAACTTCAGGAATAAATATACCAGGTGGAAGTGCATCAGATGCAGAGGTAGTCGATGTAGTAGATCCATTGGTAGAAATGTTAAGTACAACAGCTAGCGGTAAAGATGGAACTGCAGAAGTTACATTTAAGATTACTGATAAGTACTTTGCAAATAGCACATTGACAAGTAATGATATACAAGTTTTAGTAAATGGAACTGTAAATAGTAGCATAAATAAAGAAATATCTGCTTTTACTCCATTAAATGAACAAAGATTAGTAAATGGGGTAACTAAAACAGTTCAATATGGTGTTCAATATACAGTTAAGCTTTCAGGATTTGCTGCTGATGTAAATCAAGTTAAAGTTAGAATTCCAGCTAAAGTTGTAAAAGACGAATCAGATAATGGAAATAAAGAAAAAGATTTGATTGTTTATAATGTATTAAGGGGGAAAGATGAAGGAGGACAAACAAGTGATTTCTTAGGAAAAGCAATTCAAAGACAGAACATTGATAATATAACATTTGAAAAGAGCATTCCAGATACAGTATATAATCATGAAACAAAGGAAATAAAAGATACAACAAGAGCATGGGATGTATCTGCACAAGGAGATAAATCAATAATTGCATGGTATGTAGATAGTGAAATAAGAAATGGAATTTATAAAGTTCATATAGCTAATAATAATCAAGTACCAGGACAGACAACTATAACAAGTAATGATATATATGCAAATCAAATTTCAACTACTTTGTTCGCATTTATTGGTTCATCAAACAAAGCTACAGCGACAGAAGCAATAACAAATATAGGATTATTAAATGTAAGTAATGTAACACATATGCAAGGAATGTTTATGGCAACAGGAGTAACAGCAATGACAAAGTTAGACTTGGGAGACAAATTTGATACAAGTAGTGCAGCTAATATGAATATGATGTTTTATATGACAGGAATGAATGCAATGACAGATTTTGATTTGGGAGACAATTTTGATACAAGTAATGTAACAACTATGGATGGAATGTTTAATTTTACAGGAATGACAGCAATGACAAGTTTGGACTTGGGAGATAAATTTGATACAAGCAAAGTAACAGAAATGCCTGGAATGTTTGAAATGGCCGGATCAGAAGCGATGACAAACTTGAATTTAGGAGATAAGTTTGATACAAGTAATGTAACAGTAATGTCTGAAATGTTCTCTGGAACAGGATATAAAGCAATGACAAGTTTAGACTTGGGAGATAAATTTGATACAAGTAAAGTAACAAATATGCACGATATGTTCAAAGAAACAGGATATACAGCCATGAGTACATTAGATTTAGGAGACAAATTTAGTACAAGCAATGTAACAAATATGACTGAAATGTTTAATGGAACAGGACATACAGCAATGACAAGCCTAGACTTAGGACCAGCATTTACAAAAATAGCAGATACCAATACTGATATGTTCAAAAATACGGGAAAAACAAATACAATAGTAATCCAAGCACCAGAAGCAATCTTTGAAAACAATAAAACATTTAAATTAAGCACAGATTCAGCAACAAAAATAGCTTTCGCAAATGGAACAATAAATCCAAAATACAGAACAGAATGGAAATTAGAAAATACAAAAGTAACAGACACAACAGCAGAACAAAAGATAGAAATAACATTAAGAGGAAGAACAAATCCAGAAGCTGGAACAGATTATGTAAGTAATCTACAAAGCTTATTAACACAAGCAAAAATAAAAGAACAAGTAAAAATCTACATAGACAACACAGATATAACAAATGTAGTAACAATAGCTGTAGGAGATCCAAAAACAACAGCAAATGCAACAACAGGAGCAAATGATGTACTACAAACATTAACATTAACAAACTTTGATGCAGGAAGAGTAACAGGAAAAAGCTATAAAGAATGGAGTGGTAACATCAAAGTAGAAGTTGCTCAAGGAACATTAAAAGATACAACAGGACCATCATTTACAGCAGGACCAGCGAACAACAGAGTAACAAAATCAATCACATATGGAAATAAAAATATGGAATTAACAGCAGAAGGAACAAGAGCAAATGACAACATTACAACAGCAACAGTAAAGAAAAATACAGATAATTCATTATTTGCAGACTTCATAAAACCAGAATTTACATATGTATATGCTGATGGAGATATAAACCACACAAACAAAACTTTAACAGTACAATTTGATGTAACAGATAAATATTTTGCAAGTACAAAATTATCAAATTTAGATGGAAACCAAATAACAGTAAATATTGATGATTATGATACAACAAAATTAAATAATGCAATAACAAAAACATTAACTAAAGTTAAAGATTTAACAGACACAGTTGACGGAGAAACAAATGTAAAAATCGGTGAAAGATATAAGTTAGTAATATCAGGGCTAGAGCAAAAAGGACAAGACGGTTTACCTGATGGTTATACATACAGCGGATATTTATCATTAGAATTTGCAGCTGAAACAATAACAGATAAATCTGGAAACAAAAGTGCATCACAAACAATAATGATAGGAAAACAACAACCAGGTGGTTCAGATAGCGACAAGAAAGTAGTAGACGTAGTATCACCAGTATGGTCAACAAATGATGTTGATACAGATGCAGGAAGCATAAAATTAAGAGTAACAGATAAATATCTTGGAACTGGAAGTAAATTTAATTTAACTACAGACAAAATTAAAGTAATAGTAAATGGAAAAGAGTCTACAGAGATAGTAAAAAAATTAACAGGTCCAGTAGAAATAGTAAAAGACCAAGTATATGAATATTCATTAAATTTATCAAACTTTGAACCATCAACTGGAGGTTATACAGAATTTACGCCAATAGATCCAATTGTTGGAGGAACAGCAAAATATAGAAATGAAAATGGTGGAGATATATCAATTAAGATTAATGCAGGAGCTGTAACAGATCAATACGGAAATGGAACTTATGAACAAACACTTAAATTAGGAACTATAGATTCAACATGTCCAGAAATCTATGATGTTCAGAAAACAATGGATGTTGCAAATAACAAAGAAACATTTATCTTTAACATAACAGATAAAAACTACAATAAAGAAGATTTAATAACAACTGATGAAATGCACATATTTATGGACGGAATAAATATTGATGACCAAATTACAAAAACAATGGTAAAATCAGTAGAAATTAAAACAACAATAGATGGAGAAATTAAGACAGTTGGACATCAATATACTTTAGATATTGGAAGTATAGTTGAGACAAATCCGGAATTTAAAGCAAGTGGAAGAACTTATAGAAATTTAAGTGGAACTCTACAAGTTAAGATAAATCCAGAAGCTGCAAGAGACTTAAAAGGAAATAAGATTAATGAAGATACAGCAACATTAAGTGAATTTGTAGATATGATAAAACCAGAAGTTAAATACACACATTCAGAGTCAGATATTAATAAAACAAATAAAACATATACAATGTCATTTGATATGGTTGATAAATACTATGATTTAACTAAGTCAACAGATTTAGAAATTGGTGATTTAACAATAAAAATTGATGGCAAAGAACCAGATTGGACGAAAGTTACTAAAGGATTACAAGTAACTGATATAACAGAAACAGTAACATATACTGAAAATAACAGTTTTGTAACAAAGAGTAAAGTGATAGGAAAACATTATGTTTTAACATTATATAATTTAGAGCAGTTACAAACAAAGGATGAATCAGGAAATTATATTTCATACAGTGGAGTAGTTTCAGTAGAGATACCAGCTGATAAGATGGTTGATACAGCAGGTAATAAGAATAATATGACAACAATTACTTCAGGAATTGAGCTACCAAGTGGAGAAGGTACAGAGACAGTGGTCGATGTAGTAGATCCATTAGTAGAATTGCTAAGTACAACAGCAAGTGGTAAAAATGGAACTGCAGAAGTTACATTTAAGATTACTGATAAGTACTTTGCAAATAGTACATTGACAATTAATGATATACAAGTTTTAGTAAATGGAACTGTAAATAGTAGTATAAATAAAGAAATATCTGCTTTCACTCCATTAAATGAACAAAGATCAGTAAATGGGGTAACTACAACAGTTCAATATGGTGTTCAATATACAGTTAAGCTTTCAGGATTTGCTGCTGATGTAAATCAAGTTAAGGTTAGAATTCCAGCTAAAGTTGTAAAAGACGAGTCAGATAACGGAAATAAAGAAAAAGATTTGATTGTGTATAATGTATTAAGAAGTGCAATGAAAGAACAAAAAGAAACAAGCAATTTCTTAGGAAAAGCAATTCAAAGACAGAATATTGATAATATAACATTTGAAAAGAGTATTCCAAATAGCGTATATGATCACAAAACAAAGAAAATAACAGATACAACAAGAGCATGGGATGTATCAGCACAAGGAGATAAATCAATAATTGCATGGTATGTTGATAATGAAATAAGAAATGGAATTTATAAAGTTCATATAGCTAATAATAATCAAGTACCAGGACAGACAACTATAACAAATAATGATATATATGCAAATCAAGATTCAAGGAATTTATTTGCATTTATAGGATATTCTGATAAGTCGACATCAACAGAGGCAATAACTAATATAGGATTATTAAATGTAAGCAATGTAACTAGTATGCATGCGATGTTTTATTCGACGGGTTTTTACGCAATGACCAGTTTAGATTTAGGAGATAAATTTGACACAAGCAATGTAACAGATATGGGCTTTATGTTTTATTCGACGGGTTATTTCGCAATGACAAGCTTAGAGTTGGGAGATAAATTTGATACGAGCAAAGTAACTAATATGGACTATATGTTCTATCAAACAGGATATACAGCGATGACGAGTTTGAATCTGAGAGATAAATTTGATACGAGCAAAGTAACTATTATGTGGTTTATGTTCTATGAAACAGGATATACAGCGATGACGAGTTTGAATCTGAGAGATAAATTTGATACGAGCAAAGTAACTAATATGAACGATATGTTCTATCAAACAGGGTATACAGCGGTGACAAGCTTAGAGTTGGGAGATAAGTTTGATACGAGTAATGTAACACAGATGCGTGGCATGTTTGATAGTACAGGATATACAGCAATGACGAGTTTAGACTTAGGAGATAAATTTGATACAAGTAATGTAAGAGATATGGGTGGCATGTTTGCGGGTACAGGATATACAGCAATGACGAGTTTAGACTTAGGAGATAAATTTGATACGAGTAATGTAACAGATATGGTTAGCATGTTTGCGGGTACAGGATATACAGCAATGACGAGTTTAGACTTAGGAGATAAATTTGATACAAGTAATGTAAGAGATATGGGTGGCATGTTTGCGGGTACAGGATATACAGCAATGACGAGTTTAGACTTAGGAGATAAATTTGATACGAGTAATGTAACAGATATGCATGGCATGTTTTATTGGACAGGACAAACAGCGATGACAAGTCTAGATTTAGGGCCAGCATTCACAAAAATAGCAGATACAAGTAAAGATATATTTGAAGGCACAGGAAAAGCAGGAGCAATAGTAATCCAAGCACCAGAAGCAATTTTTGAAAACAATAAAACATTCAAACTAAGCACAGAATCAACAACAACAATATCATTCACAAATGGAACCATAAATCCAAAATATAGAACAGAATGGGCTATTGAAAGCACAACAGCAACAACCTCAACAGCAACGCCAAAGTTTGAAATTCAATTAAGAGGAAGAACAAATGCAGAAGCAGGAAACGATTACATAAGTAACCTAGAAAGTACATTAAAAGTAAGTGACATCAAATTATATATAGATGGAACAGACATAACAGACATAGTAACAAAATCATTAGGAAGTGCAACAACAACAGCCAATGCAACAACAGGAGCAAATGATGTATTACAAACACTAACATTAACAAACTTTGAAGAAGCATCAAGAAGAACAGGAAAGAGTTACAAAGAGTGGAGTGGTAACATCAAGGTAGAAGTTGCTCAAGGAACATTAAAAGATACAACAGGACCATCATTTACAGCAGGACCAGCAGACAACAGAGTAACAAAAGCAATCACATATGGAAACAAGAATATGGAACTAGCTGAAAATGGAACAAGAGCAAATAACAATATTACAACAACAGCAGTAGATAAAAATACAGCTAATTCATTATTTACAGACTTTATCAAACCAGAATTCACATATGTATATGCAGACAAAGATATAGACCATGTAAATAAAACATTAACAGTAGAATTTGATGTAACAGATAAATACTTCGCAAGTACAAAACTATCAAACTTAAATGGAAATCAAGTAACAATCAACATGGATGAATATGATGAAACTGAGTTAAATGCAGATGTTACAAAAACATTAACAAAAGTAAAAGACATAATGGAAGACCGTGATGGAGACGGAACAGCAGAAACCAAAATTGGTGAAAGATATAAATTGGTTATTTCAGACTTAGACAAGAGAGAAGAAAATGGAGTTGGGGATGGTTACAAATATAGTGGATATATTTCACTAACCTTCCCAGCCGGAACTGTAACAGATAAATCTGGAAACGAAAGTGCTAAACAAACAATAATGATAGGAAAACAAGAACCAGGTGGTTCAGATAATGATAAAGAAATCGTTGATGTTGTATCACCAGTTTGGTCAATATTTAGTGTAAATGCAGAAACAGGTGTTATCAAATTAAGAGTTTCAGATAAATATTTAGTAAAAAATGAAAGTGTATTTAATTTAACTAAAGATGATATTAGTATACTTGTAAATGGACAAGAATCAACAGCCATAGTAAAAACACTAGAAGGACCAGTAGAAGTAGTAGCAAATGAAGTTTATGAATATACATTAACTTTATCAAATTTAGCACCAGGTAAAGCAGAATACACAGAATTTACACCAATAGAACCAATTGTTGGTGGAACTGCAAAATATAAGAATGAAAATGGTGGAAACATTTCATTACAAATTGCTGCAGGGGTAATTACAGATAAATATACTAATAAAACAGAAGAACAAGTAGTATATGTAGGAGATATCGATGCAACGGGACCAGAAATCTATGATGTACAAAAAACAAAAGATGTTGCAAATAATAAAGAAACATTTATCTTTAATATAACTGATAAAAACTATTATGCAGAAGACTTAATAACAACAGATGAGCTACACATATTTATGGATGGAATAAATGTAGATGACCAGGTTACAAAAACAATGGTAAAATCAGTAGAAATTAAGACAGAAATAAATAATGAAGTAAGAGTAGTAGGACATCAATATACATTAGAGGTTGGAAGTATAGTAGAAACAACAGATGAATTTAAAGCATCTGGAAAGAAATATAGAGAACTAAGTGGTACATTAGAAGTTAAGATTGATGCAAATGCTGCAAGAGATAGAAGAGGAAATACAATAAATGAAGAAACAACTACATTAAAAGACTTTAATGATATGATAAATCCAGAAATTAAATACACACATTCAGAATCAGATATTAATCAAATAAATAAAACATATACAATGACATTTGATATGATAGATAAATATTATGATTCAACTAAATCAACAGATTTAGCAATTGGAGATTTAACAATCAAAATTGATAATGAAGAACCAGATTGGAATGAAGTTACAAAAATATTAAGAGTAGAAGATATTACAGATACAGTAACATATACAAAGAATGGTGCATTTGTAACAGAAAGCAAAGTGGTTGGAAAACACTATACATTAACATTGTCTAACTTAGAGCAATTACAAACTAAGAATGGTGATAATTATGCAGATTACAGTGGTGTAGTTACAGTTGAAATTCCAGCAAATAAAATGTTAGATACAGCTGGAAACAAAAATATTGCAACAACAATTACTTCAGGAATTGAGCTTCCAGGTGGAAGTGGTACAGAGACAATTGTCGATGTAGTAGATCCATTAGTAGAAATGATAAGTACTAAGGCTAATGGTAAAGCTGGAACAGCAGAAGTTACATTTAAGATTACTGATAAATATTTTGATAAAACTAAAGTTACTTTAGCAAATAAAGATATTCAGGTTTTGGTAAATGGAGCAGTTTCAAGTGGAGTTACAAATACATTGAGTACAGCAACAGCTCTTGAAGAAGAGAGAACAGTAGGAGAAACAACTTCAACAGTACAATACGGAGTTCAATATACAGTTACTATTTCAGGATTTACAAATGATGTAAATCAAGTTAAGGTTAGAATTCCAGCAGGTGCTGTAACTGATGAGCATGGCAATAAGAATAAAGCAACTGATTTGATTGTATATAATGTATTGAAGAGTGCAAGTACAGAGAAAGCAGTTACAAGTAATTTCTTAGGAAAAGCAATTCAAAGACAGAACATTGATAATATAACATTTGAAAAGAGTATTCCAGATAGTGTATATAACCATGATACAAAGAAGATAACAGATACAACAAGAGCATGGGATGTGTCAGCACAAGGTGATGAATCAATAGTTGCATGGTATGTAGATAGTGAAATAAGAAATGGAATTTATAAAGTTCATATAGCTAATAATAACCAAGCATATGGAAGTGCAGAAGTAAGCAATAATGAAATATTTGCTAATATAGATTCAAGTTACTTATTCTCAGGTATAGGAAGTTCAGATAAAGCTACTTCAACAGAAGCAATAACTAATATTGGATTATTAAATGTAAGCAGTGTAACAAATATGAGGGCTATGTTTAATTGGACAGGTAAGAAAGCCATGAAAAGTTTAGACTTAGGAGATAAATTTGATACAAGCAATGTAAAAAATATGAACGGTATGTTCTATGAAACAGGATATACAGCGATGACAAGTTTAGATTTAGGAGATAAATTTGATACAAGTAATGTAACAAGTATGAATGGTATGTTCCAAGAAACAGGATATATAGCGATGACAAGTTTTGACTTAAGAGATAAGTTTGATACAAGTAATGTCACTGATATGAGTTTTATGTTTGCTGAAACAGGATGGAGCTCAATGACAAGCTTAAATTTAAGAGATAAATTTGACACAAGCAATGTAGAAAAGATGAACAATATGTTTCAAGAAACTGGATATTTGGCCATGACAAGTTTAGATTTAGGCAGCAAATTTGATACAAGTAGTGTTGTTGATATGAACGCTATGTTTATGGAGACAGGTGTGAATGCTATGACTAAATTAAATTTGGGAGATAAATTTGATACAAGTAATGTAATAGATATGTGCCGAATGTTCTGGAGAACAGGATATACAGCTATGACAAGTTTAGATTTAGGTGATAAATTTGATACAACTAAAGCAGCAACAGCAATTAGGGATGAAGAGACTATGAAGAATGGAATGGCTGCTATGTTTGATATGACTGGAGAAACAGCAATGACATCTTTAGACTTAGGACCAGCCTTTACTCAAATATCAGAAGCATCTAATAACAACATATTTTATCTTACAGGAAAAGCAGATACAATAGTAATCCAAGCACCAGAAGCAATATTTGAAAACAACAAAACATTCAAGTTAAGCACAGATTCAGATACAACAATAAACTTTACTCAAGGAACAATAAATCCAAAATACAGAACAGAATGGGTAAAAGAAAGCACAAAAGTAACAAACACAGAAGCAGAGCAAAAAATAGAAGTAACATTAAGAGGAAGAACAAATACAGAAGCAGGAACAGATTACATAAGTAATCTAGAAAGTGCATTAAAAGTAAGTGACATCAAACTATATGTAGATGGTGTAGATATAACAGATGTAGTAACAAAAGAATTAGGAAGTGCAACAACAACAGCAAATGCAACAACAGGAGCAAATGATGTATTACAAACACTAACACTAACAAATTTTGAAGAAGCATCAAGAAGAACAGGAAAGAGTTACAAAGAATGGAGTGGTAATATTAAAGTAGAAGTTGCTCAAGGAACATTAAAAGATACAACAGGCCCATCATTCACAGCAGGGCCAGCAGACAACAGAGTAACAAAAGCAATCACATATGGAAACAAGAATATGGAACTAGCTGAAAATGGAACAAGAGCAAATAACAATATTACAACAACAGCAGTAGATAAAAATACAGCTAATTCATTATTTACAGACTTTATCAAACCAGAATTTACTTACATTTATTCTTCAGATGATATAAATAAAGAAAATAAAACATTAACAATTGACTTCTCAGTAACAGATAAATATTTTGCTAGTTCAGATGTAATTGCAAATGTAGATAATATCAAAGTTAACTTGCTAGATGAAAATGTTCAAATAGCAAATGACAAAATTAAGAAGACAATAACAAAAGTATCAGATGTAACTGATACAGTAGATGGAAAAGCAGATGTAAAAATTGGAGAAAAATACAGATTAGTAATTAGTGGCTTAGAACAAGCAGAAATAACTGCAAATGGGAAATACAAGAACTATAGTGGTCCTATAGGAATTGATTTCCCAGCAGGGATTTCAAAAGATAAGTCAAACAATGCTAATGTGGGTACATCAATAGTAATTGGTATAAATGAACCAGATGGAACAGGAGACCAAGAGATAGTTGATGTTGTAGATCCAGTATGGAGAGTTGTTGGAGATATTCAAAAATCAATAGATGCAACAACAGGAAAGATTACAGCTACGATGGACATCTATGGAACAGATAAATACTATAAAACAAATACATTAACAGCAGAGCAAATACAATTATGGGTAGATGGAGTTGAAATAACAGCAACAGGAAGCAATGCAAAAGTTACAAGAACATTAACAAAAGTTGAAGACTTAAAAGAAGTAAGAAATGGAACAACAGTAACATATGGAGTTCATTATAAGTTTACAGTAGCGAACTTAGAAGAATCTGATGAAGACTTCTTCGCAGAAAGAGCTAAATATAAAACAAATCCAGCTACTGGTAGATTATATAGAGAATATAGTGGTAACATGAAGTTGATAATACCAGCAGAAACAATGGAAGACAACGATGGAAATAAAAACAAAGAACTTGAAATACCATTAGACCATATAGATACATTAGTACCAGAAATAATTAAAGTTTCTTCAAACAAAAATCCTACAACAAATAAAGAAACATTCGTATTTGATGTTGTAGATAAATATTTAGCAACTTCAACATTGGGAACAACAGTTGCAGAAGCTAATAATAATAAAAATAAAGTACATGTTTATGTGGATGGCGAAGCAGCAGATAGTGTTACAAAAACTTATACAAAAGTTGATAAGTTAACAGCTACTATAAATGGAACAGTTCAAACTGTAGGATATAGATATACTTTAGAGTTATCAACATTCGAAAAAGCAAGAACAAGCATAAATTACAATAGAGAATATTCTGATTGGAGTGGTAAAGTAACAATAAAAATTGACGCAGATGTTGCTACAGATACAAATGGAAATACAAGCAAAGAAACAACATTAGATGGGGACTTTGTAGATTTCATAAAACCAAATGTAACATATCAACATTCAGAAGCAAATATAGATAAATCTGGAAAAACATATACAATGGTATTTGATATGACAGATAAATATTATGATTCAACTAAGTCAACAGACCTAACAATTAATGATTTAACAATCAAGATTGATGGTAAAGAGCCAGATTGGACAAAAGTTACAAAATCATTAACAGTAGATACAACAGATAGAAAAAATACTGTAAAAGTTACTGAAAATGGTACAGCAGTAAGCAAAGAAGTTTCAGTTGGTAGACGTTATACATTAACATTATCAGGATTAGAACAATTACAAACAAAGGATGAATCTGGAAATTATATAGCATACAGTGGTGTTGTTACAGTAGATATCCATGCAAACAAAATGTCAGATACATCTGGAAATAAAAACAATAAAACAACAATTACATCAGGAGTTAATTTACCAGGTGGAAATGCATCAGATGCAGGAGTAGTCGATGTAGTAAATCCATTAGTAGAAAAAATAAGTTCAACAGCATATGCAGTAGGACAAACTTCAGAAGTAACATTCAAAATTACAGATAAATACTTTGATAAAGTTCAAATGACTAATGATGTTCTTAAAAATAATATTAAAGTATTAGTAAATGGCCAAGATGTGACAGCTACTATTACAAAAGAATTAAGTACAGGAACAGCATTAAAAGAAGAAAGAACAGTAAATGGAACAACAACAAATGTACAATATGGTGTACAATATACATTAAAAATTTCTGGATATAGCACAGAAGCAAATCAAGTTAAAGTTGTAATTCCAGAAGGAGTTGTAACAGATAAAGATGATGCTTCAAGTCAAAACAATAAGAATAAAGAAACAGAATTAATTGTATATAATGCATTGAGAAAAACAGACACAGAACAAGAAGCAACAAGTGGATTCTTAGGAAATGATAAGATTGAAAGACAAAATATATATAATGTAACATTTGAAAAGAGTATTCCAAACAGCATATATAATCACATAGAAAAGAAGATTGCAGATAATGTAAGAGCTTGGGATATTTCAGCACAAGGTGACCAATCAATTATTGCATGGTATGTTGATAGCGAAATAAAAAATGGAACTTACAAGATACATATTGCAACAAATGAACAAGTACCTGGTGGTTCAGAAATAACTAATACTGAAATATTTGCAAATCAAAATTCAAGTTACTTATTTAATTACATAGGATCTTCAGATAAATGTACAGCAACAGAGGTAATTACAAATATTGAATTATTAGATGTAAATAGTGTAACAAATATGAGCTATATGTTCAGTAATACTGGATATAAGGCAATGACAAGTTTAGACTTAGGAGCTAAGTTCAGTACAGCAAATGTAACAGATATGAGTTATATGTTTAACAACACAGGTGCAACAGCAATGACAACATTGAATTTAGAAGATAAATTTGATACAAGTAAAGTAGAAAATATGAGCCATATGTTTACAAATGCAGGAACTACAGCAATGACAAGCTTAGACTTAGGAACAAAATTTGATACAAGTAAAGTAACAGATATGAGTTATATGTTTAGCAATACTGGAAAAACAGCAATGACAACATTGAACATTGGAACTAAATTTGATACAGCAAAAGTAACAGATATGAGTTATATGTTTGAAAATACTGGAGCAACAGCAATGACTGCATTAAACTTAGGTGATAAATTTGATACAAAAAATGTAGAAAATATGAGCCATATGTTTGCAGGTGCAGGAGCAACAGCAATGACAGAATTAAATTTAGGAATCAAATTCTATACTTCAAAAGTAACAGATATGACAGAAATGTTTAATGGAACAGGTCTAACTGCAATGGAAACATTAGACTTAGGACCAGCATTTACTAAGATAGCAGATGTAAATACAGACATATTTACAAATGCAGGAAAAACTGGAGCAATAATATATGCACCAGAATCAATATACAACAATAGAACACACTTTAAACTAAGTACAGATTCAGAAACAACAATAGAATATACACAAGGAACAATAAATCCTAAATACAAACCTGAATGGACAAAGATATCAAGTTCAATAAGTGAAGAAAACAAGACGATAAGTATTGTAGTAAAAGGATTTGTTGACAAAGACATTTACAGCAGTAATGCAAATGGACAATTCCCAGAAGGTCAATTAACAGAGGAACAAGCAAAATTATTAAATGTATATATTGACGGGGAATTAGCAGAAAGTGTTACAAAAACAATTAGTGCTGTAAGAGAAACAACAGATGCATCTACAGGAAAGAAAACTGTAGAATACACAATTACATTATCAAACTTTGAAGAAGAATTACGTCAAACCGGAAAGAACTTTAAAGAATGGAGTGGTAACATAGCAATTCAACCAACTAGAGGAACATTAACTGATGAATATGGAAACAAAAATTTACAAGCATTAGATAATGAAGAAGGAGAATTTATAAACATTGAATTAAAAGATGAAGATGTAAATAAAAACACAAATGGAACAATGTTTACAGATTATATAAAACCAGAATTCACATATCAATCATCAGGAACAACAATTGATTATGACAGAAAATTAGTAAAAATTGGATTTGCTATAACAGATAAATATTTTGAAAGTTTAACAATGACACTTGATGAAATTGCTAGAAATATCGGAATAGAAATAGACTGGTCAGAAATGCCAGAAGGAGCAGTGCTAACAAAACAATTAACAAAGCAAACATTTGATGCTGACATCGAAGATGGAGATATAACTTATAAAGCAAATGGAGATATATATTACAAAGATAGAAAAGTTGGAGAGAGATATGAATTAATAGTTGGAGGACTAGAAACATCAGATGGTGAGGGATACAGTGGTCCGATGTCATTAGAATTCCCAGCAAGTATTGCAAAAGATACTTCAGGAAACTTAAGTGATGCTAAGACAATTACACTAGGTGTAAACGAACCAAAAGATGATAATCATAAAGATCCTACAATTGTCGACGTAGTAAACCCTGTATGGAGATACTTAACAAGTAGTATAGACAGAGAGAATGATACAGTAACAATAACAATACTTGGATGTGATAAATACTATAATTCAAATACTTTAACAACAGCAAAGACAAGAGTTTACTTAACAGATGGTGAGACACCAGATGAAGAAGTAACTACAATAACTAAAGAACTAACAGAAGTAGATAAAGATAGTGAGGAATTTGCTACATTAGTAGAACAAGCAGAAGCTAAAAATATCAAAAATGTTGGAGTAATATATAAATTAACATTAAAAGATTATAACGAATTGAGTGGAGCAACAAAAGTTGTTATAGATGCAGGAACAATCAAAGATAATAGTGGCAACGTAAACATAGAAACAGAAATACCAGCAGGAAATACAACATGGACTGAAGATGGTGATAATGCAGAAAATCCAAGATATCCAGCATTCAGAAATGACATAGTAGACTTCATAAATCCAGCAATTAAATACAAATATTCAAATGTAGAAGGTGCTGTAAATCCAAATATCGATTATGTAGCTAAAACATTAACAGTTAAATTTACTGTAACAGATAAATATTTATTAGAAAGCACAATAATAAATGCTGATGGAACATTAAATACAGATGCAGTAAGAATAAGAGTAGCAGGAGAAGATATAACAGAACGATTGCATACAGTAATAACTTCAGCAGATATAACTCAAGGTAAGGAATATACATTAGTAGTTTCAAACTTTGAATTAGCATATGATGTTGCAAATGGATATCAAGATTACAGTGGTGAAGTTCAATTAGACTTTGCTGCAGGAAAGATTGATGATACATCAGGAAATAAAAATGTTGCAACAACAATCACAATAGATACAGATGATGGTGATGATACAGACAATCCAATAATAGTCGATGTAATTGACCCATTAATCGAAAAAACAGAGGATAACTATAGTGTAAATAATTCACAAAATAGTATTTCAAGAGACTTAAATACAGAAACAGGAGATGTATACATTAAATTAAAAGCAACAGATAAATACTTAGACTTAGCAAAAATAACAGGAAATAGTCAAGATATTAATAAATTAACATCTGACATTAAAGTAATGATACAAAGACCTGGTTCAACAGAGAAAGAAGAGGTTACAACAATTAGTAAAACAACTACAAGAACAGCAACTCAACCAACATATGTTGAATATCAAATAAAATTAAGTAATTTTGAAAGAAATGAAGGAATAACAAGCATTATAATACCTCAAGGAGTAATTGTAGATAAGTCAGGAAATGGAAACAAAGAAACAGAAATTTTCGTAGGAAATAAGACTTGGTTAGAAACTGGAGATAATGCTGCAAATCCTGAATATCCAGCATTCAGAAATAGCATTGTAGATTTCACAAGACCAACTTGGAAATATTCTACAAGTAGTATAAGAAGAGACAGAGATGGAGAAACAGGAACAGTAACATTAAAAATACTAGGAAGCGATACATATTACTTAAAAGATACATTGACAGAAAAAGATATTAAAGTATATGTAGCAAATAGTGAAAATCCAGATATGCCAGTAACAACAATTACAAAAACATTAACAAAGATTACAAATGAATCTGAGTTAAATGGAGCAGATACAGGATATACATTAACATTAGGAAACTTTGGAACACATGATGGAAAAGTAACAATCAAAATTGATTCTGATACAATTAAAGATACATCTGGAATTGGAAACAAAGAAACAGATATCGAAGTTGGAAATACAAATTGGGTTGAAACAGATATTAATGATGATTCTACAAATCCAAAATATACAGCATTTAGAAATAGTATAGTAGACTTTATCAAGCCAACAGTTACTTATCAATATGCTGAAAATGTAAATCCAGTATTAGACCGTGAAAACAGTAAAGTTTCAATATCATTTAATGCAACAGATACAAACTTCTTAGAAAGCTTAATTGGATTAAATGACATTAGAATACTTGTTGATGGTCAGGATGTAACAGATGTCTTAGAAAAGAAATTAGAAAATTCAGACATTATGGATGAAGAAGATACAGAAAAACAAAATGGTGTAAAATACACATTAACATTATCAGGATTTGAGTTAGAGGAAAACTTAGCTGATGAAATATTCAGAAGACATAGTGGAAAGATTGAATTAATAATTTCAGAAGGAAAAGTAAAAGATACATCTGGAAACGAAAATAGAGAAACACATATCATTGTTGATAATGACAATGGTGATGATGAAAACAACTTTATAAATGTAGACTTTATCAAACCAAAATTATTCTATGATGGTAAGTTCATTAGTTGGGATAAGAGATATGCAGAAGTAACAGTAAAAGGAACAGATAGATTCTATGACTTTGATACAAAATTACTACCAGAAGATGTCAAATTATATCAACAAAATGATGCTGGAGAATATATAGAGGTTACAACATTACCAATTACAATAAGATCTGTAAAAAATGATTATGGATATGATTTTGTAATTAGACTAAATGAGTTTGAAGAAGAATATAAGATGAAATTGGTAATTGCAGCTAACAAGATTTCAGATACATCAGGAAATATGAATGAAGAAACAGAAATTATTGTTGGACTTGATAATAAGAAACCAATTTGGAAATATATAAGTACTGATACTTCAACATTTGAAGAGGAAGGAAAGATAAGCTTTACAGTTAAAGGTCAAGATAAATTCTTAAATTTAACAAAGAGCGGATTACAAGATTCAAACTTAAAAGTATTTAGAGATGGTACAGATATAACAGCTGATGTTGGAATTACAGTAAATTATTTAGGACAAGATGATACAGAGAAATCTAAATCATATAAAATTGATGTTACAAATTTAACAGAAATCGGAACATACTCATTAGTATTTGAAGAAAAGACATTGATAGATGAATTTGAAAATGAAAGTAATACAACAACAATTTCATTCTCTAAATCAGTAATTGCATCAAATACAAATAACTACACAGCAGTAACATATCATGCAAGCCCTGATTTTGAACAAACACATCGTTCATATGTACATGAATTAATGAGTGTAAATAAAACAGGTACGAACTTTGAAAATACAACATATAGACTAAGTTCAATTGGTGAAATTTATGATGATGGTAAAAATACACCATTCGCAGAACCATTTAAATATGAAAATGGAGTTCAAACAGCATATAGCTTTAAAGGATGGGGAGTAGCAAATGAAAACGGACATTTGATTGATGCAAATGGCACGATCTTATCTGATGAAACAGGAGCTACAATCTATGGATTATATGAGGACATTCCAAGTACAATAACAAATGTAAAAGCTGTATGGCAACAAGCTACTGTAGTGTTTGTATCAAAAGATGGAAATAATGCAAATGATGGACTTTCACCAGAAACACCAGTAAAAGATATTGAAACAGCATATGGTAAGCTAAATTCATCTGGAGCTATGAAAACAAATGTAATTGTAATCATGGATAAGATAGAATGGAATAGTGATACAGTTCTAACAGGAAATGCAACTATAACAAGCTTATATGCAGGTGTTGATTATAGAAAACAAAATGCAGAATTGAAGATTTCTTCAAATATGCAAGTAAAAGGTAATATAATGTTTGATAACATCAAATTATATTCAAATTCTACAACAGTAAGCAATGGAAAAGATTACTTAGCAAATGGTTCATACAACAATATGTTAATTACAAACTATGGAAATGTAGTTCTAGGAAGAGGAATTAGTACACCAGATGGTAAATATACATTTGGAGCTGTAATCGGAGGAGAATACAAACAAGAAACAATAGCAGGTGAAATTGGAATTCATGCAGTAATTGTAGAAGCTGGAAAATATAACAACATCATAGTTGGAAGTGCATTTACATCAGGTGGACAATCAACAAAAGTTAAATATGTTTCACATCAAGTAACAATAGGAACAATGAAAGATGCTGCAATATCAAGAAATGACCACTTAACAATAACAGGATATTTAAGTATGGGAGAACTAGAAGATCAATGTTATCCATATAACAATTCTGGTTCACAAGACACTGCATTAGGTTATAGCAGAAATTATGCAATAACTAAATTATACAGTGGAACATTCACAGGAGAAAATAAATTTGCTAAAGCTTCTGAAGATGCAAGCATTTACTTGAGATCTATCAACGGATTAAATGATGGTAAAACTGATTTTGAAATGTATGGAGGAGATATTACAGGAAATGTTTATGCAGGTGCAAGATTAAGAACAACACATGAAGAAGAAACAACTAATATTATGAACTTCTATGGAGGAAAAATAACAGGAAATGTCTTTGGACATGGTGGAAATGATGCTTCAATTGGTGGTTCGGAAATTTCTATCGAAGGAATATTTGCTATAACAGGAAATATCTTCGGTGGTTCAAATGCAACAACAGTTGGACAAGGAAAAGTAACAGGAAATACTAATATTACATTAAATAGTACATCTTCTACAATAACAGGAAATGTTTATGGTGGAAGCAATGGAATAATTAATGATGGTTCAATAAATACATCAAATGGATTGATTACAGGAAGCTCAAATGTAACATTAAATGCCGGAAAAGTAACTGGAGACATTTATGGTGGTGGTAATAATTGTGGTATAACAGATATTGCTAATATTACAATCAACAATGGTCAAGTTACAGGTACAATCTATGGTGGAGCTAGACAAAACCAAGTAAGAACTACAATAAATGTAAATTTATTAGGTGGAACAGTAAATGATGTGTATGGTGCAAATATCTTAACTTCACAAGCACAATTAAATAGCGATAGTTCATTAGAAAATGTAAATGTCGTTATTGGTGATAATAGTTTAGATTCAACACCAACAATAAATGGAACAGTTTATGGAAGCGGATCTTACGATAGAGTAGGAATTGCAACTATACAATTGGTAAAAGCTGAAACAACCCCAACAGTTTACGGTGGTTCAAAAGTAACTGGTGTAACTACTGAAACAAAGATATACCTAAACGGTATGACATTAAATGAAATATATGGTGGTTCAAACGGAATTGGAGCAGTTACAACATCAAGGATTTACTTACAATCTGGTACAGTAAAAGATGTTTATGGTGCTGGTTACGGAGGAACAGTTACAACAACTTATGTAAGCTTAAGAGGTGTTGACGATAAGAAGGCAACAGCAACTAATATATTTGGTGGTCCTAATAATTCAGGAAGTGCAGATACATCTAATGTAACATTAAATTCTGGAACTGTAACAAATGTATATGGTGGAGGATATAATGGAGAAGTTAGAGTAGCAAATGCAAATGTAACCTTAGATGGAAGTACAATGAATGTTAGTGCAATTTACGGTGGTTCTAAGAACGGAGGTACTACAACAGAAACAAATGTATTAATCAAACAAGGAAGTGCAACAAATGTATATGGTGGAGGCCAAAATCAAGTTCTTGTAACAACTGCAAATGTAACAAAGCAAGGTGGTTCTGTAAGAAACATCTTTGGTGGAAATAATGCTAATGGTTATGATGAATCAGAAGTAGTAGTTGCAAATGTAAATATTGTTAAGACTAAAGCTAGAAATGTATATGGTGGAGGTGCAAATGGTGGCTTCACAATGCGTACAGTAGTAAATATTAGTGGTGAATCTGAAATTTCTGGAGATTTGTATGGTGGAGGATATGAATCAAATGTAGGATTAGATGGAAATTCAGGATCTACAACAATGAATATAGTTGGAGGAATTATAGATACTAACGTAAACGGTGGTTCAAAAGACGGATTTGTTTATGGAGATACAAATGTTAACGTTGGAAGTGATGCTTCAACAGTAGGTTCATTAGTTAGAGCTGAAATTGATATCAATGGAAATATCTATGGTGCAGGAGATACATATAAAGCACATACAAATTTGGTTGAATATGACTACAATACAGTAACTGTATTTGGAAATACTCACATAACATTAGATAACTCAGGAAACAAGATATTCTTTGGAGAGAATATATATGGAGCTGGAAATGCAGGAAATTATTCAACAAATAATACTGCAAATGATGAATCAACAGTTACAATTAGAAACTTTGGCACAAGTTCAACTTCATATGGAATGGTATCAATTCAAAGAACTGGAAAAGTATATATAGATAATTCATACTTAGAGTTAACAGGTATTAAAGATAAAGCAAATTACTATTCTAATACAAGTTATACTTTAAATAGAGTAACAAACGGATTAGAATTACAAAACAATTCAACATTATTTACAAGAAGAGCATTTAACATGGTTGGAGGATTCTCAAGCGTATTAGCTGGAGAGAATAGCACAACAAAAGAAACAGTTACAATTGAGAATGACAAAGTAACAAGAAATGTTGATAATAGATTATATACTTATGAAGGTGTAAACTTAGTATTTGCTAAAGAAGAAGGAAATATCTACAATAAAGCTAACCAAGATATTTGGGGAGATATTGAAGGAATGGCATTCTTCGGAATGTATAGAACAAATCGTGTAACATCTAAAAAAGAATTTGATATATATGCACCAAATTATACAGGTGGTGCAGTAGAAGGATTCTTTGCAAATGGAACATATGTAGAAGGAAGACACAAAGCAAATCATGATACTACAGTAGATGGATTCTATACAAATGTAGGAGATTATTCAGATCCTAATAATATTACAGTAGTACCTGAAATCATAGAAGTAGCTGATTATGGAACATATTATGATTGGATTGCTGGTGGAGATGTTGTAAATTATTCAACATCATTGATAGCATCAACATATTCAACATATTCAATGTCAGAATTAGAATTAGATTACAAATATATGCCAAATGCAACCTATTCAGTAAGCAGAGTTAGTGCTAACGCATTAGATGAAACAATACAGTTGATAGATCCAAAAGAAATACCAACAATTTCAACAAATGCAAATAGTGTATTAGGATTAACAATGCAAACAGATACAACTGGTTGGACAAAAGCAGGTAAGACAATAATGTTAGCAGGAAGCGATAACTATGGTTCATACACAGGTGATAAGACATATCAAACAGATTCAACTACAACACCAGGAAAATTAATCTTTAGAGTATATAATTCAATAAATATTTCAGAAAATAAAGATCTTGGATTTGTAAATGTTATACTTATGGGTAAAACAAGAACAGGCGAAGATTCAACACAAGGTGGAGTATTTAGAGTAATTATAGCTGTAAATCTACAAACATTGAAAGAAGATCGTAAAGATGAATATGTACCAATGTTTACAGATAGTATAGAAAAAGAATTGAATTACACAACAGACAGTAGAGTTGATTTAACATATGTTTTATACAATGATGTAACTGAAACAATCTATGCAAATGATGATTACAGAGTAATATCAACAACAACTAAACTACCAGCAGGAACAAAATTGACAATGAAAGATTACGGACAAGGTGATAGTGTAAACAAGATTTACTATTATCATGTTACAAGTGATACAGATTATAATTCAGTTGAAACTGCTGATGGAAGTACAAGATATATTTATAGATTATCTAAATTTATAGATATGGGTAGCATAAGCACAGGTGCTAAATATACAGATGATAATAGTAAATATTATCACAACTCATATGTATTTGAAAAATACAATATCTCAATAGACTTAGGAGATACTAATGTAAATACAGAGCAATTAGCACAAGAAACATATCTAGAATTAAGAAATTCATCAGGAACATTGAAATACAGCAATGGAGATAAGACAATAAAATATAACTTATATAATAATAATGCAACATTTACTGAGTCAATAAGTAATGAAGCAAGTTCATACTCAATAGTAGAAGACTTAACAATACCATTTAATTTTGCAGGAGTGCTACAAGAAAAGACAACAGCTGCAGGAGCAATTATAAAAGATACTAAGTTCTACGATAAGAAAGTAGGAATGGCAATCGAAATTGTAAATGAAGCTGGAGCTAGAATTAAAGCACCAGAAGTTCAAAACCTAAAACTTGTAAATAGTGCAGGTGAAGAATATACTGCAGGACAAAATGGAGTAATAAGAGTTCCATTATCAGATGGATTTGCAGTATTGAATGAAGAATACAAATTATCATTAACTCAATATAATGTGCAAGCAGGAAAATATAGTGTAAAAGTATACTTCTTTACATCAGATGACGGATTGTATTATGGTGAGGGAACTGTACTAGAAAAAGAATTCTATATAACATTTATTAATAAGTTATTAGGAACAGTAGGACTAGAGACAAATGATAAGAGCAGAATTATTAATAAAACAACAGGTACAAATTTTGATGGAAGTCAAGGATTAGAAATGTCAGTTAAAGTAAATACACCAACTTCAGATATAAACATAAGAGCTGAATTATATAAACGTAATACAACTTATGAATTAGCAGAAGATGGAACAATAACATATACTGGCACACAATATACTAAAGTTGATTTAAAAGATATCTTAGACGGAGATTGGAAAACACCAGAAGATTATGGATTAGTAACTTCAGAAGGAGCAACAGAATATGTAATTATGCCTAAAGATAGTTCTTTACTAGATGAAAAGACAATTGAATTTAATAAAGAAATAAAAGAAGGTATAAGTACAGGTGAATACAAATTAGTATTTAAGACATATTCTGAAAATACATTAGTACAATCAATAAGAAAGACATTTGTAGTTACTGAATAAAAATACTTGGGCACGAAGACCTCGTGCCCAAAGTAATAATAAAAGAGAGGATTGAATGCAAAAGATGGAGAAACGTAGAAAACTAAATAAAGTAAAAGTTGGTATAACCATATTTCTTATTGTTTTATTGATAAATATAACTGTTTTTGGTAGATATTTTTATAACAATATAAGAGAAGCATATTTTAGGTCTAAACAATTTTATTTTACAAGTAATTTGTTGACCCTAGGTGGTCAAACTTATACTTACGAGAATTGGGGAGGACTTGATACTTACGAAATAAATGTAGCTTTATATAGTTATGAAAATAAACTTATGAAATTAGATTATGATTTACAATATTCAATTTCATGTGAAGCGGTTCAATCTGATAAGATAAAATGTACAATAGGTTCAGAGGATGGCCCAACTTCTCAAGATGGAATTATATATAAAACAACTAATACAAGCAATGTTGCGATATATGTAACACCTTTAGTTCAAATAAATAAAGGTGAAACAGTAAAAATAAAAATAAAAGCAAAAACAGAGGTACCATATGTAAAAGAAATTTCATGTGAAATTACATTAAAAGTAGTACAATTACTTGGAAATTCATATGAAATAGAAGATTCAGAAAATAGTGAATATGCACTTTTAAAATTAAAAAATATAAGTGAAAGTGCAACACAAACGACATTAGAATTTGATCCAACAAAGTTGAGATTAGATTTAAATGATGAAATTTATAAGAACAATATAAGTTCAGAAACAACTACAATAAATGGTAATAAATACATAAAAAAGATAACATTTAAAATGGAAGCAGAATCTACAAAATATGTAAAATTTTACAAGGTAGATAAGACTCAAAGCTACAAGTACCCAAACGGTGAGGCTTCGAGTGAAATTGATGTAATTATCTAAAAAAATTTATTAAAAAAAGTATAGACTTTTAAAAATAGATATGGTATAAATTATAATAGAGAAAAAGGAGGAAAAAGATGAAGAAGGTAAGAAAAGGTAAAAAAATGTTGATTACAGCATTAATAGCAGTAATAGTGGTAATTGCAATAATTCTTATTGTTGTACAAGTAAGAAAAAATAATAAACCAAGTACACCAACAGAAGAAGATAATCAAGTAATAGCATTACCAAAAACAACATATAGTGGAATGGAAGTTTCAAATATATATATGGAATATCTAAAAGATAATAATGAAACAATGATAACAATGACAGTAACCAATACAACTTCTCAAAAAGTAGAAAAAGAAGTATTTAATACAATTCTTATTGGAGACAAAGAGAATGTATTAGGACAAATGGGATATACAACAATTTCTAATTTAGATGTAGGAGAACAACATAACATAAGTGTAATATATAAGGGAGATTTAACAGGAACAAAACAAATCAAATTAGAAAAAATGCAATAATTAATTAGAGAAACAAAAGTGAAAGGGAGAAAATATATGAAGAGAACGCTAGGAACGATATTATTCGTAGTATATTCAATAATAGCAATAACAGTTACAGTATTATTGTTATCATATAATGATTATAATTGTAGCGAAATTGGTGGATATACAGTATATATTGTAAAAGACGATTCGTTAGAACCAGAGTACAAACAAGGATCTATATTGTTAATTAAACACACAAGTGACAAGAATTTACAAGAAGGGGACGAGATGTTCATGTACAAGGTTCTTAGCAGTCAAGAATATGAAGTTATAACTGCTAAATTGGATAAGAAAATTCAACAAGGAAGACATCTTGTATATAGCACAACAGAAGAAGAAAACTACGCAAGTGATTATTTTATAGGAAAAGCTGATGATACAGTAGTTATTAGCGGATGGGGATATTTATTAAGCCTATTAGAATCAAAATGGGGATACTTATTCTGCATCGTTATAGTATCATTATTGCTATTCTTACAAGAAGCATTTGAATTAGCAATGGAATTAAAATATGGTGGAGGAACAAAAGGTAATAAGACAGCAAAGACAACATCAAAAGCTTCTACAACTACAGCTAAAAAATCAACAACAACTAAGACAGCAACAAAAACAACTACAACAAGAAAAGCAGCTCCAAAGAAAGTAGCTGAACCAAAAGAAGTTGAAAGCGAAGTAGTAGAAGAAGATAATGCAGAAAATCAAAAAGATGTAAAGGAAGAATAAATGAAAAAATTATTAACAATTTTATTATTAATAATGTTAATTATATCTTTTTTTCAAATAGCCAATATGTACGCATTATATAAAGAAGAATTACAAGGTGAATATGCCAACTTATTAGGTATATGGTCAATAAAAGTAAATGGAGTAGATATATCTTCAGGTGGAGAGAATTTAACATTTGATATGTCAGAAAATAATTTGACATATATAGATTCTCAATTGATAAAAAACGGGAAAATTGCCCCAGGAGGACAAGCTTGTTTTGAAATTGCAATAGATCCATCAGATACAGATGTATCTATTCTATATACACTTAGTATAAAGTTATCATTAGCAACTATAAAAGTTGGTGATGATAATTCGCAAAGTGTGGCTCCATCAATGAAATTAGTAAAAATAGAAAACTATTTTCAAAAAGATGGTGAAGAAGAAAAAGTAACTAATGAAACAGCTCAAATGGGAGAAGAAACAGAAACTGCACTTATTCCAATTGAAAAAATAAATGATAAATATATTAATCATATTAAAGTATATTTTGAATGGATAAATTCTGATGAGAACGATGAAATCGATTCAATATTAGGAAATACTGAAAATGTTAAAATAAAAATACCATTAGAGATAAATCTAAAACAATATACAGGAGAAGGGATAAATAATGAAACGAACAAATCTAGCTAAAATAATAACAGATATAATAATAATTTTATTAAGTATTATTGCTATTATTGTAATATGGGGATTTGTTCAAGTTAGTATTCAACACAAGGAATATGTAAATATATTTGGATATTCTATTTTTAGTACAGAAACTGGAAGTATGTCTAAAACAATTGAAAAAGGTGACATTGTAATTGTAAAATTAGGCGAAAATACGTTAAATGAAAAAGATATTATAACATATAAAAGTGGAAATGCAATTATAACACATAGAATAAAGAAAATTGATGGAAATACTATTATTGCCAAAGGAGATAATAACAACACAGAAGATGATCCAATAGAAAAAGACATGGTAATAGGAAAAGTAGTCTATATTTTTAATAATGTAGAAGTATGGAAAAAAGTATTTTCAGATATGCAAGTAATAGTACCAATTTGCATTACCATTATTTTACTTATAGTATTAGTTTTATACAAAGAAAAAACAGGTGATGAAAATGTTGAATAAAAAGAGATTACGAAAATTTTTAATAATATTACTTTTAATAGCTATTATTATAGGAGCAATTATTTTAATTAGAAACACATTAGCAAGATACGAGACTAATGCAACTTCTGAAAAAGATGTTGATGTTGCTTTTATGATTGTAGACAATACATTTGAATCAAATGAGATATTAATAGATAATATTTATCCTGCAGATACAACATATGATTATACATTTAATGTATCAAATTTTATTAATAACAAAAAAGCAGAAACAGATTTAAGCTATAATATAGTGTTAACTACAACAACTAATTTGCCATTAGAATATCAGATAACTAAAAATGGTAGTACTTGTAGAGCTAAGCAAGAATTGGTTAGAGATTCTGATGGAACATACACTAGAAAAATCACATTAGACACAGATGATAATGATTTAGTAATGAGACAAGGAACAGATATTACTGATGAATTTGTAATAAAAGTTAAATTTCCAAAGTCTAATAATACTAACCTTGAATATGCAGATTTAGTTGAATATATAAAATTGGATTTAACGGCAAAACAAATAGTAGAAGAATAGAGGTAAAACATGAAGAATTTAGTTGATACATATTTAAATTTTACAGAGCGAAAAATAAAAAAATATATGAGAGCAATATTAGTTCAATATTATGATGAACAAATTGTAAGTGAATTTTTAAAAACTTATGTAAACGCCAGATATTATAATATTCAAAATTCAGAAAAGCCAGCAAGGGCTTTTTACTTGCGAATATTGGAAGAGTTAGAATATAAAGAAGATATTTTAATGAAAAAATGTGAGCAAGAGACTGAAACTCTAGATGATAAGCAAAGAAAATTAAACACAATAAATGGAACTAAACAAGCATTTTCATATATGTTATTTTTTGATAATGTAAGAAATGTTGAAAATTTTAAAACAATTGACAGCATAAAAGAAATAATTGAAAGAGTAACAGAAGACATAGAGCAAAGTTTAGGAGTAAAAGCTTCTAAAGATACAGTAGACAAGCTATATAAAGAAGTAAAAAGTGATATGTTGGAAAAAGATTTATTCTTAGATAAATTTGATACAGACCAATTTGCATTGAATTTTGAAAATAGTGATATGAGAGATGATTTATATTTTGCAGAATTATTATATAATATAAAAATGCCAATGCAATTTAGTAGAACTGCAATAGAAAAAGTTTATACAGAAGGTATAATTGCAGAAGACAAACTAGAAGTAGAATATGTATTACTAAGCGCAGTAGCACTTAGAGATATTATAAATGGAAACTTTAAAGATACATATATAGCAGAATTTACAAGTACTTTATTAAAGAAAAAACAAAAATTAGATAGTATATTGTCAATAATAGAAAATCAAGCTTTACAAGAAAAAATACGTTTGAATATATATTATTCAGACTATATGGAAAATCAAAAGAAAGTATTGGAATACACTAAAAAAGGTTATAATTTTGTAATAACATTAGATAATTCTATAAAGAGCATAGAGGATGTAGAAAAATTAAAAATGTTTAAAATAGTTATTGCACCAAAGAATTTAGTATTATACAGAGAGCTAAAGAGCAATAGAGATATATTAGACAATGTAATATATAAATAATAAGAAACAGGAGAGAGAAATATGGAGACATATGGTAGATTTTTATTTGAATTCTTACATCAGTTTTTTTCAGGATTTGGAGAAATTTTTGGAGGATTATGGAAAGGAATAATTAATATATTCAATTTGCCACAGTACTATTACATTATAAAAAATTATGCAAATGATTTTAAAATGTCAGAATGGTTATTAACTGGTCTTGCAATTATTTGCTTAGTATTAGTAATAGGAACTATTGCTGGTATTATAGTATTCTTCTTAAAAAGACATATGAAATGGAGAAAAAAGATAATTGATCAAGAACAATTATTAAAACAAATTGATACATTAAATAATCAGGTTGAAGAATTAGTTGACGAAAAATTAAAATTATTATCAATGAAAACACCAGAATTAGGAATAAATGGAAGTGGTATAAATCCTGCTGTAGCAACTACTAATAAAGCAGCTTTTGCAACAGCACAATCACAAGAAAATAATGAAGAGCAAATTGATCCAAATCAACAAAGCAGATTTTCTAAGCTTACTTTAATAGACCAAGAATATGCAAAATATAAACAAAAAGATTATGGAAATACATTTACATTACCAGAATTTTGTTATAGATTTAGAAATTTTGCTGCAAGCAAATTAAAATTGTATTATAGTGAAAAAATGATAAGATTATTCGTATCAGCTATAGCATCAACAAAATTAGTAATTCTACAAGGTATATCTGGTACTGGTAAAACATCTATTTCATTGGCTTGGGGTAACTTTGTAAAGCACCCATCATGTGTTGCTTCAGTTCAACCCTCTTGGAGAGATAGAACAGATATATTTGGGTACTTAAACGAGTTCACTAAAAAGTTTAATGAAACAGACTTCTTAGCATACTTATATGAAGCTGGATATACAGATGAAATATATACAGTAATACTAGACGAGATGAACTTGGCGCGTGTTGAGTATTATTTCGCTGAAATGCTATCAATTCTAGAAATGCATAGTACAAAAGATTGGAAAATAGAGGTTGTACAAAGTTCATGGCCAACAGATCCAAAGAAATTAGTAAGAGGAAAATTACAAATTCCACCAAATGCATGGTATATAGGAACAATCAATAACGATGACTCTACATTCATGGTAACAGATAAGGTATACGATAGAGCTATGCCAATAGATATCAACGAAAAAGGTATTGCATTTGAACCAGACGATATAGATGCATTAGATGTAAATTATTCATATTTAAATGGTTTGTTTGAAAAAGCAATGGTAGATTACGCAATATCTGCAAGTACTTTAAAGAAAATAGATGATATGGATAACTATACAATTAAGCACTTTAGGGTTGCTTTTGGTAACCGTATTGTAAAACACATGAGAAAATTCGTACCAGTATATGTAGCTTGCGGTGGAGATGAAACAGAAGCTGTAGATTATTTCATGGCTAAAAAGGTATTAAGAAAATTCGAAGGATTGAACTTAACTTTAATTAGAGATGAAATTGATGGATACATAGATTTCTTGGATAAGAACTTTGGAAAAGGTAAAATGGCAGAATGCATAGAATTTTTATTAAGACTTAAGAAGATGTCTTAGTGCTTAACGGAGGAGTAATAAAATGGCTGACTTAAATATTTTAAAATTAGCAAATATGGAAAAAGATAATTCAATAAAGTTTCTTGGAAAAATGGATTCTAAATTATTGATGGATGTTAGTAAAAGTAGAGTAATAGATAATGATGAATGGATTGAAATGGTAGAATTTACAATGCCATATCTAGAAAAAGCTTTAACTAAACAAATAAAAAATATTGTTACTGAAGAAGAAATTATTAAAATAGAATTAATAAAAAAAGTTACAGTAGAAAGTGTAAAGCATTTATCAAAAAATGTTAACCTTGTAGACCAATATAATCAACAGAGTGGAGAAGTTATTCCAAAGAAAATTTTGAATGCTTATAAGGAAGAAACATTTTTAACATATGAAAATAGATTCTTATATACACTTATAAAATTAATTGAAGACTTTATATATTTAAGGGAAAAGCAATCTCCAAATCAATATAAAGGAAAAAATTATCAAAAGGCAAATTATGAAGCTGCTATAAAATTAAAAAAAGAAAAGATAAATGTAAATGTTGAGTACAATTCTGAAATGATAACAGGAATTAAAAAAACAGATGGAACAGCAGAAAGAATTGCAGAAATAAAAAAATCTTTAAAAATGTTAAAACAGACTGATGTATATCAGACTTTAGTTGCTAAAAAAGCAACATATGTTAAGTCACCACTAAAAATGACAAATGTATTGCTTAAAAATGTAAATTTCCAATATGCAGTTAAGCTATGGAATTACTTAAGTGAACAAATGGAAATAAGTGATAAGGCAGTAAATGAAAGTAGTGAATTTGAAGAAAAAGGAATCATAAAGAGATTAATAGATGAAGATATATTTTTAATGCATTCTATATTTAAAAGTACAAATGTTGATCACACATTAAAAGGAAAAGCAAAAACAACTGTTGAAGATAAGAAGATGACAAAAGAACTAACCGATGCATTGATAGAAAAAATAATAGAACTTAACCCAGATTTGACAGATAAAGAATTAAAAGAAATGATTACAGAAAAATTGTTAGTTATGAAAACAAGAAAAATAGTCTCTCTAAAACCAATTGAAGATAGATTCAAAGAGGTAATTTCTCAATATATGACACAAGTAAGAGAAGTGAGGTTAAAATAGATGGAAAACGAAGAAGCTAAAGAAAAAGCAAGTGGTAAAAAAGGTAGTAAATTAAAGATAGTGAAGATTATCTGGAATATTATAGTAAAAATAATTGCTGTAATAATAGTACTTATATCAATAATAATTGTAGTGCAAAAAGTTACTAATAATAAAGAATCATTTTTTGGATATAGAATATTTAGAGTACAAACAGGCAGTATGATTCCGAAGTATTTAATAGGTGATGTTATATTAGTAAAACAAAAAGATGTTGACCAAATAAAAGTTGGTGATGATGTAACATATCTTGGTGCTAGCGGTAGTGTAAATGGAATGATAATAACCCACAGGGTAATAAAAATTGACGAAGTAGATGGAAAGAAAGAATTCCATACACAAGGTATTGCCAATAATCTAGAGGACCCTGTAGTATCTGGAAGTCAAATTAATGGTGTAGTTCAATTCAAGATGCCAATATTAACATTAATTTGTACATTATTAAATAATAAATATATCTTTTACTTTGGAGCAGTATTACCTTTAACACTATACATTTTCTTCAGAGTGTTTAAAGCAAACTACTCTAGAAAAGAAGAAAGGGAATAACAAATGAAATTAAAAAACAAATTGAGAATAATAGAAATATTGTTAATATTAGCAATATTGCTTACAGTTATTTCTATACAAAGAACTTATGCAAAGTACTTTGAAAAAATAGGCACAACATATAATACAAATATCAAAAAGTGGGTAATTCGAGTAAATGATAGCAATATTCATGAAAAGGATACACTTAGTAAAATTGTACAACCTGTGCTTGTTGAAGATGAAAATATGAATAGTAATGCAACATTAGTACCTGGAAGAATTGGTTATTTTGACATGAAAATTGATTATACATATGTCGATTTAGCATTTGACTATAAATTCAAAATTGACCAGCAAAACAGTAATAAATTAACTGACTTTGAAATTTTTGGATATTCAATAGTTGATGGTGATGAAGATAATATTGTAGAAACAAAAGAAATAACAGGAACAATAAATCCAGAAACAGATACTAATGTCAATAACGAAAAAAGTAGAGAAATAAAAGTATGGTTCAGATGGAATGATGGGGAAGGCAGTACAATGAGCAATATGGAAGATACTCAATTTGTTGGAGAAACAAATCAAGCAAGTGATGCAGATGGATTACACAAAGTATTAAATTACAATGCAACAATAACATTTATACAACATGTTGATAATCAAATAAGCTAATGATAAAATTTGAAATGTGAGGTGAGTTTATTGGAAATAAAAAATGTAAAAACAGAAAAATTAGAGAATGACGAATTATTGGATGTACAAAAACAAGTAGAAAGTTTTTTGAAATTTCTAAATAGCGAACAGGAGACTGTTAAGAAATTAGAGGAGGAAAAAGCATGAAAGAATTAGTTGAAGGCATTGAAAAACAAATAAGTACAGATAAAGATGTCATATCAGTTTTACCAAGAAATGGAATAAAAGCAATAAAAACTCTATTAGAAACAATAAATGAAATGATTGCAAAATATGAAAAACTAAATGAAAAGTTATTAGCTGATATAGAGGAAAGATACAACAAACTCACAGGTGTAGAAGCAAATCCTAAGATTTCTGAATTAGAAGCAGAAATTGAAAAATATGTTTCTGCAGAGAAAATTTTAGACAATAGAACACCATTTGAAAAAATGGGACTTGATAAAATTTGCTACAATGTAAATGGTTATTATAAGAGTGATTTACAAAGATTAAATAGTGAATTAGTAGAATGTGTTAAAAAATTCGAGGCTGTTGGAATTAATATAACAGCAGAAGATTTTAATATGAGTGAATATTCAAAAGAATATATGGAAGTTTTGTTAGAAGAAGCATATAACGGAAATATAAATTCAGAAAAAATTAAAGATGCTTTTGAAAAAGTATATTGGAAATGTTCTGAAGTGGTTTCACATTTATATGCAAATATAAGACATATATATGATGTTCATGAAGAGCATATTCGTAAGTTTTATGAAAATAAATCAGAAGAAATTTTAAAAGAATTAGATTTAACAGTTGAGCAAGTAACAGAAAAGAAGAATGATTTGATAAGACAAAAACAAAAACTTGAAGATATAGATAATAAAATTATACTTGGAAATTTCTTTAATGGTGCATGTAATATAAATGATTACAAAAGTGAAAATTACAAAAAAATGTATCTAGAGTTAATTTCTAAGGATGTTTCAGAATTATCAGAAGCTGAAAAAGCTGAAAAGGATGAATACATCGAGAAGTTAAATTCAAATTTAAAAGAATACTCAAAATTTGTAGCATATAAATTTATAAGTGATGAAGTGCTAAAAATTAGAGAAGAAGAATTAAAAAGAATTGAAGCAGATAAAGATAAAAAAGTTAAAAAGACACAATATGATATTTTAAAGGAAAATGTCAAGAAATTAACTGTGGAGATATTTAAAATAAATGGAAAAATAGAAAAGTCAGAAAAAGGACGGACTATTCAAAAAGTTATCTGCAAATGACAAAAAAGAAAGTACAATATTACTACAAAGAAATAATTTAATATTAGATCTAAAAAAAGCATATATGGATTTAGATGAAGAAGAAATAAAGCAAAAAATAATGCAAACAATAGATGATACATCATCTATATTAGATGTATTAAAACTTGGAAGTAGTGAATATGGATTTATGGCAAAAGCAATTATTAAGAAAAATGATGAAATTACAGATAAAGAGTTAGGAGATTTAGTAAAAGAAATTAGAGATTTCATTGATTTTACAAGATTTTCTGTAATAAATTATGTACAAATTAGTGATAAAAAAGACTTAGCTGTAATTATAAAAGATAAATATAAATTGTTTGGAATACAAGTTTCTAAAGAAAATTTCCAAGAAGATAATATTGATGATTTAATTAAAAAGGTAAAAATAATTAATAATTATAATGATATTCAAAAGAGCAATATTTCTGTTGGCGAATTACAATATGTTGTAACAGTAAAAGGAATGCTAAAAAAATAATTAGGTGAGAAAAAGTGGAATATGATGTAGAGAAAATTTCTAATAAAATTAGAAATAAAAGGATTAAACATAAAATATTTAAGTATATTATATTGAATATTTTAATTATTTTATTTATAATAAATTTGATATTATCATTTGAGGAAGATACGCATATATTAGGATTTTATGTATTTAATATTATATCTGAAAGTATGGTGCCTACATTTGAAAAAAATGACGTAGTAGTAGTCAAAAGATGTGCACCAGAAGAATTACAAGTAGGTGATATTATAACATTTAATCATGACGATAGAACAATTTCTCATAGAATCATACGAATAGCTAGAGATGGAAATATTTCATTTATAACAAAAGGAGACAACAATGAGGTAGCAGATGTTGATCCAGTTAAGGGAACTGATGTGTATGGAAAAGTTGTTTTCAAAATTAAAAAAATTGGAAATATTGTAAGTTATATACAAAATGTAAGAGGTCTTATAAATATAGTAATTTTTGCTATAATAGTTTTTGTGCTTATTAGTTTAAACGATAAGCAAAAAAATAGTAGAAAAATTAAAAGGAAAAAATACGAAATAAAGAAAATAAGAGACAATTATCATCTATAGAAGAGGTATTAAAAATGGAGAATGATATTTATTCAAAAAGTAATATATTTAAAAAAGCAATAAAATTAGTATTTAAGATATTATATCAAATACTTATTGTATTATGCTTCATATTAATATTAATTATTGTTTTACAAAAAGTAACTAATAGCAATGGTTCTATTGCAGGATACAGGATATTTAGAGTAATTACAGGAAGTATGATTCCACAATACGATGTTGGAGAGGTTGTTATAAGTAAAGAAATTAATCCAAATAAAATTAAAGTTGGTGATGATATTGTTTACATGGGAACTTATGGTGAGTACAATGGAAAGATAATCATGCACGAAGTTATTGGTATTGATAAAGATGAAAAAGGAAATAATTCAAATTTCCACGCAAAAGGTTTAAATACTAACAGCATAGAAGACCCACAAATTAAAGCAGATCAGATTTATGGTGTAGTAAAATTAAAAGCTGGAGTTTTAACTGTTTTGTATAATTTAGCAACAAATATATATACTTCATTTGTAATAATTACAATTTTAGCATTTAATGTATTTGTATCATTTAGTCTTCCAGAAAAAATCAAGAAAAAACAACTTAAAGAGGCTAGTGAAGAACTTGACGAAGACGAAGATGACGATGACGAAGAAGACGATGACGATGAAGATGAAGAATATGACGAAGATGATGATGAAAACGAGGAATATGAAGAAGACGAAGAAGAAACAGAAGATGAAGAGTCTGACTCTGATGATGAAGAGTAGAAAAGACATATAAATATTCAAAAGATAGAATGGAGGTTTTATGAATATATTACGTGAAGTCAGAAGAATTAACAAAAAAAGTGTTCCTGTCAGAATAACGTTGCTTCTAGTATTTTCTGTAATATTAATAGTAAATACCTATGCTTGGTTTCAGATAAACCAAGAGATGAAATTAGGAGGTCTAGAAGCAGATGTAACGCCTTGGGATGTTTCATACTATGTTAATAATGATGAAAATGAAATTTTAGACCAAACTGCAATATTTACAATTGATGAATTATATCCAGGCATGCCAGAAAAGGAAGATGTTGTGCATATATACAATTTAGGTGAGACAAGCACATCAATAAAATGTGAAGTAATATCAATAAAATTATTTGGAGAAGAGATTGTAGATCAAGTAAAAGCAGAAAATGGAATAGTAACAGAGGGAATGACAACTAGCATATTAGCAGATAAAACAAAATATCCATTTAACATTACTTATACAGCAGATAGGTTAAGGCTTGATGGAGTATATGTTGATAATATCACAACTCCAAATGCTGCAGCTACAATTAAATTTAATGCAAATTGGACATATGAAGAAGGAAACAATGATGCAGAAAAACAAGCTAAAGACATGTTAGATACAGAGTTTGGAAAAAATGCATATGAATTCTATCAAAATAGTGATAATGATTCAAAGAAGGCAATTGAAATAATGGTAAGAATAACAAGTAGTATGCTAAAAAATCCTAGTTAAAAATTTTAAAAATGTAATATAAATGTAATACAAATGTAATATAAAATTTGTTGACAAAAGATGTCGTACTAAGTATAATAATATTAGAATTTGTTGAAAAAATATTTTTAGGAACTGGGTGAGAATATGGCAAATGAAGCAAAAGAGAACGAAGAAACAGTAGAAGACAAAATTGATGAAACAACAGCAGGACAGAAGTTAGAAGAAAAAGCAAAAAAAGAAAAAAAGAAAAAAGCCAGAAGAACCATCTTTAAAATATTGTTAGTAGTAGTTATACTGTTTTTAATAAACATATATATTATTTTAGCACTAATTTACAGAGGGGAAAACTTTACAGTAACACTAGACAGCGAGTATGGAAGAGAAAGTGGACTGGTAATTTACGAAGATAAGAACAAGTACACGAGAACATTCCTACGTTCAGAAGATATAGACTTTTTTACTGATATATCAGTAGATTGGTTACCTGAAAATATTGACAACGAAGGTGATGGCTCTCACAATGGAAAAAACTATATTGCTTATACATTTTATGCAGAAAATATGGGACAAGATACAATAAATTATTGGTCAACAATAAAAATTGACGATGTAATAAAAAATGTAGATGATGCAATTAGAGTAATGGTAATAAAAAATGGAAACAAAGTTATATACGCCAAAAACAATAGAACAACTGAACAGCCTGAACCAAATACTATACCTTTTAAAGATAACGAAACAGTAATGCTTGAAAAAACAGAGAATTTTAAAGTTGGAGACATTGATAAGTATACTATAGTTATTTGGGTAGAGGGGGATGATCCAGAATGTACAGATGACTTGATTGGCGGAGAAATCAAGATGCATATGACACTAACTGAAGAGCATATAGCACAAGATGACCAAAACACCAATAGATAAAATACAACAAGATAAGGCAAAATGAAACTTTTGTGCAATACAAAAGACTAAAAAATGTTTATAAAATTTTAAAAAATATAAAAATTTGAAAGAAAAGGAAGGAAAAAAGAAAATGAATGAAAACAAACAAAAGAATTCAAGAAGAAGATTAAATTCTTTAATATTGCTAGTAGCATTTACAGCAATAATGTTGATAGTATCAACATACGCATGGTTCTCTACACAGAAGAACGTATCATTAAGTGGTCTAGAAGGAACAGTAAAGGTAGCAGAAGGTCTACAAATTTCTTTAGACGCAAAAACATGGAAAAATGGAATAGACTTTAAAGATTTCACAGAGCAAACTTTCATTGATGCATATGTACCAGGAGCTACATTAGAGCATCCATATCAATATCCAGATCCAGCAAAATCTGATGGAACAAAAATAGCAGCAACAAACGTATTACCAGATGAATTATTACCAGTATCAACAACAGGAGCTGGTGATGATATTACAGGTGCTAACTCTAAAACAATGGCAATGTACAATGGTGAAAACATAAATGGTAACCAATTAGTTTCTATTACAAAAATGGCAGAAGAAAAAGCATCAGGATATTATGCAATAGACTTATTCTTACAAAACTCTTCAAAATCAACAGTAACAGTTGATCCATTACAATTACAAGCAGGATCAGTATTAACAGTAAAAAGTACAACAAAACAAACAACAGGATTACAAAATACAGCCAGAGTTGCATTAGTACAATATGCTAACTCTAATGATGAGAAAGTAAAAGTTGATTTAACACCATCAACAGAAAATATTATCGCAGGAACAACAAATACAGACATAACAAGTGTAGCAATTTGGGAACCAAATGCAAATGCTCACGTTCAATACATAGTAGACTCAAACAACAACGTTACATGGAAAAAAGCTGATGTATCAACAGGTACACCATTAGAAAATGATGATATATTTAGTGCTGTAACATGGGCTTCTGATGCAGAAAAGAAAATTAAATTTGGAACAACATCACAAGTTCCTACATATGCTTTAACAGCAGCTTGCTTAACAAATAAAGAACTTACAGGAGCAGATATAGATGCTTCAAAAGGATCTATGCAAGACATTTACAACTGGGGTACAAGTGCTTCAACAAGCTTAGCAAAACAATACACATTACAAACAACAACAGCTGGAATTGATGCAGATAAAGCATTTGTATCAGCAGCAGATGGTTCTTCACCATTCCAAATCCCTGGAGGACAATATGTAAGAATGAGAATGTACATATGGTTAGAAGGACAAGATGTTGACTGTACAAACTATGCTTCACTTGGTGGAGGAATCAAAATCGATTTCGGATTCAGCAAACCAGGAAGTCAATCTTAATTAGAAGATTAAATAGAATTTTATAAATTGAAATAGGAGAAGCTATTAACTTCTCCTATTTTTTGCGTAGAATAAATAAATATTAAAATTCATACTGTCCAGAAATAATGAAACTTGTTTGGGAGTTTGTGAATCGTCTCGTGTAATTTTTATTGTTCTCAAATCAAAAAGACAAGAAAGAAAAATAAAAAAAAATTTGAAACACCTTTATCATAGGTTATCTAATATAAAGAAATAAAAACATATAACAAAAAAAGACAAAGAACTTTTTATAATTCTCTGTCTTTTTATATGTTAAGCTATCATTTAACTTATAATATATTAAGATTGACTTCCTGGTTTGCTGAATCCAAAGTCAATTTTGATTCCTCCACCAAGTGAAGCATAGTTTGTACAGTCAACATCTTGTCCTTCTAACCATATGTACATTCTCATTCTTACATATTGTCCTCCAGGAATTTGGAATGGTGAAGAACCATCTGCTGCTGATACAAATGCTTTATCTGCTTCAATTTCAGCTGTTGTTGTTTGTAATACATTTTGCTTTTTTAAACTTGTTGAAGCATCATTACCCCAGTTGTAAATATCTGCTATAGATCCTTTTGAATCATCTATACCTGTTCCTGTAACTTCTTTATTTGTTAAAGAAGCTGCTGTTAAAGCATATGTAGGAACTTGTGATGTTAATCCAAATTTGATTTTCTTTTCTGTATCAGAACCTTGCCATGATACGGCTTTAAATAACTCATCATCTTTTAATGGATTGCTCTCTCCTGTTACATCAACTTTTTTCCAAGTAACGTTGTTGTTTGAGTCTACTATGTATTGAACGTGAGCATTTGCATTTGGTTCCCAAATTGCTACACTCTCTATATCTGTATTTGTTGTTCCTGCTATAATATTTTCTGTTGATGGTGTTGAGTCAACTTTTACTTTAGCATCATTAGAGTTTTTGTATTGTACTAATGCAACTCTGGCTGTATTTTGTAATCCTGTTGTTTGTTTTGTTGTACTTTTTACTGTTAATACTGATCCTGCTTGTAATTGTAGTGGATCAAATTCTACTGTTGATTTTGAAGAGTTTTGTAAGAATAAGTCTATTGCATAATATCCTGATGCTTTTTCTTCTGCCATTTTGGTAATAGAAACTAATTGATTACCATTTATGTTTTCACCATTGTACATTGCCATTGTTTTAGAGTTAGCACCTGTAATATCTTCACCAGCTCCTGTTGTTGATACTGGTAATAATTCATCTGGTAATACGTTTTTTGCTGTTAACATAGGTGTTTCTGTATTTGTAGCGGTATCTGTATTTGGATATTTGTATGGATTTTCTAATGTAGCTCCTGGTACATATGTATCAATGAAAGTTTGCTCTGTGAAATCTTTAAAGTCTATTCCATTTTTCCATGTTTTTGCGTCTAAAGAAATTTGTAGACCTTCTGCTACCTTTACTGTTCCTTCTAGACCACTTAATGATACGTTCTTCTGTGTAGAGAACCATGCGTATGTTGATACTATCAACATTATTGCTGTAAATGCTACTAGCAATATTAAAGAATTTAATCTTCTTCTTGAATTCTTTTGTTTGTTTTCATTCATTTTCTTTTTTCCTTCCTTTTCTTTCAAATTTTTATATTTTTTAAAATTTTATAAACATTTTTTAGTCTTTTGTATTGCACAAAAGTTTCATTTTGTGATAGGAGGGGAATGGTATAAAAAAATTTTTATAAATATTGCGTAAAAAATAAAAATAGTGTAAAATAGAATTGTACAAATGAAATATAATAAAAATTACAAAAGAAAGGAGAAGAAAAATTAATATGAACATTCTGCGTGTACATAGAAAATCGAAAAATAAAAAGAAATCAAGAAAATACATATTATTTTTATTCTCTTTAATAATGACAACATTTGCATGGTTTGCGTATTCGAAAGTATTGAATACGTATTTGGATATACATGTTGCAGCATGGGACATGGAGTACTTTATAAATGGGGAAAAGAAAGAAAACCCAATAGGAGTAGATTTTACAACATTATACCCGCAGATGCCAGAGCAAACAATAACGGTTGATATAAAAAATAATGGTGAGGCGATAGTCGAGCTCGATTATCATATAGAAGCAATAACAATTATAGGGCAAACATATGAAATTGTTACAGATCAACAAACGCCTACTACAAGCAATTTTATAAGAGTAGGAACGCCTATAACTCAGCAAAATCCTGAAACAGGAGAATATATAGCAAAAGGCCAAGTCATAAATGATACAGATAAATTTCCGTTCACATTAGAGATTGAACATTCTCTGCAAGTATTGCCGAAGGAACAAGGCTATCTTACAGTCAGAGCTAATTGGACTGGAGATAATGATGAACTAGATTCAGAGTGGGGATATAAAGTTGGAAAATACTTTATGGATAATCCTGGTGAAACTTCAGCAATGAGCCTATCAATAAGTATAGATTCATATCAAGCTGAAAGTGAAATAAATAATGGCGATGGCGAATTACCAAGTACAGTAGGAAGTAGACCATATTTACCAAGTTCAAGTTACAAACTTGTAGAAGGAACGAATTTAGATAATGGTTTAACAATACAAGATGAAGCAGGAAATCAATATGTATGGATAGAAGTTCCAAAATTAGGAAGTACATATAAGACAGCAGGCTTAAATATCAAACAATTTACTGATGAAGAATATGCAAAAATAGAAGTAGACTTAAATACATTTGCTGGAGTAGACAGAAATGTAATATCATTTTCAGATGAATATTATTCAACAGAGGCAACTGGATTGACAAGTGCAAATTATGACGAGTTGAAAAAGAAGATGTTAAAGAGTGTATACCAAAATGGAGGATTCTACATAGGAAAATATGAAGCAGGATCAACAGCAACAAGAACAAATCATTCATCAATAAGTGGAATAGTTCCAAAATCACAGGCAAATCAATATCCAATAAACTGGGTAACATGTAGTGATGCACAAAGCTTAGCAACAAAGGTAGCATCTGGAACGTCAAAGACAAGTAGCTTAATGTTCGGTATACAATGGGATTTAGTACAAAAATATATAGAAACCAAGTTAATAACTCAAGGATCAAACTTATTAACAGCACAATCATTATTAAAGAAAAACAGTACAAGTTGGGGAAATTATCAATCAACATTGTACGAATTGACGAATTCAAATGTAAAATATTCATTAAATAATGGTGCAAATTGGCTAACTACAATACCATTTAGTAAGACATCAACATCAGATAAGATATTCTTAACTACAGGGGCTTTAACAACATTTGCAAAACAAAACATATTTGATTTTGCGGGAAATGTTTGGGAATACACATTAGAGTATTCTGGAAATACAGCAAGTCCATGTACAATAAGAGGTGGAGCTTATGAAAGTACAGCATCAGAAAATAATGCTAATACAAGAACAGTAGCAACTCCAACGTTCTCTTACAGCAGTGTAGGATTCAGAGTAAGTATATATTAGTTTTTGTTAATTTGGTACCGGAGATTTTTTTGACAAAATGTCAAAGAAATCCCCGGTATCATTTTATTTGTCAGTTGTAATTGCGGATTTTATAATTTGAAGATTGAGCATAAAAATGGGGAGATACAATTAATGTATCTCCCCAAAAACATTTTACCTGATTTTTTCAATCTTACATTTAATCAGGCCTTCGATATCGGTTTTAGCGATAGCGTTGATCACAATACGACCGCTGAAACATTTTTCGAGCCGCCGTTTTTCACCAGAAAACATGGTCATAGGCAAAGACTCGGCTTTAGGATTTGCCAAGAACCTTTCAACCTCTTCGATGCGACGATTCATTCTCGAATTACACTCTGTCATAATACTTACCTCCATAATGTCATGAGTGATGTTTTTTTCTGCTAAAAGCAAATATTATTATACTACAAAAAATACCTTATGTAAATAGATTTTGGCAATTTTTTTTATTGCAAAAGCCAAGGGATTGTAGTATAATAGGCTAAAACGATGTCAAGAAAAACACCGGTACCAAATTGACAGAGGTGTCAAAAAAAACACCGACACCAAATTGACACCAAATTGACAAAAGGAGTGAAAATAATGAACGACAAAATAATAATAAAAGGCGCAAAAGAACATAATTTAAAAAATATAAATTTAGAGATACCAAGGGATAAATTAGTTGTAATAACAGGATTATCTGGCTCTGGAAAATCTTCATTGGCATTTGACACATTATATGCAGAAGGGCAAAGGAGATATGTAGAGAGCTTGTCTTCATATGCACGTCAATTCTTAGGATTGATGGAAAAGCCAGATGTAGAGTCAATAGAAGGATTATCACCAGCTATTTCAATTGATCAAAAGACGACTTCCAAAAATCCTCGTTCTACAGTTGGTACTGTTACAGAGATTTATGATTATATTCGTCTTTTATATGCAAGAGTAGGTGTGCCATATTGTCCTAATTGCGGAAAAAAGATTGAGAAACAGTCAATTGACCAAATTGTGGATAATGTTATGAAATTAGATGAAGGAACTAGAATCCAAGTTTTGGCACCAGTCGTTCGTAGCAGAAAAGGTGAGTATACAAAGCTATTTGAAGATTTGCAAAAAGATGGTTTTGCAAGAGTAAGAGTAGATGGAGATATCTATGAACTTACTGATATGGAAAACATAAAACTAGATAAAAATAAAAAACATGAAATTGAAATTGTTGTTGATAGATTGGTTATTAAGCCAGAAATTACAGCCAGACTTACAGAGTCAATTGAAGTTGCATTAAAACATGCAGATAATTTAGTTTTAATTGACGTTGTAGGTGATAAAACAATTTTATATAGTTGTAATTATGCGTGTCCAGATTGTGGTTTCAGTTTTCCAGAATTAACTCCAAGAATGTTTTCATTTAATAATCCATATGGAGCTTGTCCAAAGTGTTCCGGAATAGGATATTTGATGAAAATGGATGAGGATTTAATAATTCCTGATAAGAATAAAACTTTATATGATGGTGTAAAAGCTTTTGGGTCAAGTACAATGAAAAAAGGCGACACTATGGCTAGAATGTATTTCGAAAGCATCGGAAAACACTATGGAGTAGACATCAAAAATAAGAAGATAAAAGACTTGCCAAGAGATTTTCTTGATAAAATTCTTTATGGAACTGGTGATGAAGAAATTGATTTTGAATATTCATCATATGCAGGTACAAGAAAGTTTACAGCACCATTTGAAGGTGTAATTCCAACACTTGAAAGACGTCATAATGAAACAAAATCTCAAGGAATGAGAGATTTCTACGAAATGTATATGAGCAATATGCATTGCGATGAGTGTAATGGAGCCAGATTGAAAAAAGAGATTTTGTGCATCAAAATTGGAGGAAAAAATATCAATGAGTTGACAGATATGTCAATTAGACACATTCAAGAATTTTTGAGAAATCTTGAATTAACAGATTCTCAGAAAATGATTGCAGAAATGATTTTAAAAGAAGTAGATGCAAGGCTTCAATTTTTAATTGATGTTGGACTAGAATATTTAACATTATCAAGAAGTGCAGGAACATTATCAGGAGGAGAGGCTCAACGTATTCGTTTAGCAACTCAAATTGGTTCAGGGCTAACAGGAGTTTTATATATTTTGGATGAGCCAAGCATTGGGCTTCACCAAAGAGATAATGACAAATTAATTGCAACTTTGAAGAAGTTAAGAGATTTAGGAAATACATTAATAGTTGTAGAACATGATGAAGATACAATGTATGCTGCAGATCAGATTATAGATATCGGTCCGGGTGCGGGTGTACATGGTGGAAATGTTATGGCACAAGGAACTGCAGAAGAAATCAAGCAAGTAAAAGGTTCAATTACAGGAGATTACTTGAGTGGTAGAAAGCAGATACATGTACCATCAAAAAGAAGAAAAGGAAATAAAAAGTGTATCGAAGTTGTTGGAGCAACTGAAAATAATTTAAAAAATATAAGTGTAAAATTTCCATTAGGCGTATTTACTTGTGTTACAGGAGTATCAGGTTCAGGAAAGAGTACATTAGTAAATGAAGTGTTATATAAAAATATAGCACAACAATTAAACGGAGCAACAGAAAAGCCTGGAAAATGCAAGCAAATAAAAGGATTAGATAACATAGATAAAATCATCAACATTGACCAATCACCAATAGGAAGAACACCACGTTCAAATCCTGCAACATATACAGGTGCATTTGACTTGATAAGAGACATATTCGCAGGAACAAATGAAGCTAAAATGCGTGGATATGAAAAAGGTAGATTTAGTTTCAACGTTTCAGGTGGAAGGTGCGAAAGCTGTAATGGAGATGGAGTTCATAAAATTGAAATGCATTTTTTACCAGATGTATATGTACCTTGTGAAGTATGTAAAGGAAAGAGATATAACAGAGAAACACTAGAAGTAAAATATAAAGGCAAAAATATTGCTGATGTTTTAGATATGACTGTAGAAGAAGCATTAGAATTTTTCGAAAATATCCCAAAAATCAAGCAAAAAATTCAAACATTATATGATGTTGGACTTGGATATATCAAATTAGGACAACCATCAACAACATTATCAGGTGGAGAAGCACAACGTGTTAAACTTGCAACAGAATTATCAAAACGTGCTACTGGAAAGACTTTGTATATATTAGACGAACCTACAACAGGGTTACATATTGCAGATGTTCATAGATTAGTAGATATTTTACAAAGACTTGTAGATACAGGAAATTCAATTATAGTAATTGAGCATAACTTAGATTTAATAAAAACAGCAGATCATATTATTGATTTAGGTCCAGAAGGTGGAGACGCTGGAGGAGAGGTTGTTGCTGTGGGAACACCAGAACAAATTTGTAGAAATGAGAAGAGTTATACTGGAAAATTTTTGAAGAAATATTTATAGGATGGTGACAATTTGGGGTCGGTGTTTTTCTTGACAGCCCTGTCAAAAAAAACACCGACCCCAAATTGTCAAAATTAATAAAATAAACATTGACCCAATCGCAATAATGTGATAGAATTGCACATGTTAAGAAAGATAAAAAAATTGGCATAAAAAATGAACCAAAAAGTAAAAAAAAAAGGGGAAAAAATAATGAAAAAAATATCAATAATAGTACCTGTTTATTACAATCAAGATAATCTTTTGCCATTATATGCAGACTTAAAAGAAAAAGTATTTGACAAATTAAAAGAAAATACAAATACAGAATATGAGTTAATAATGGTAGATGACGGATCAAAAGATAACTCTTACAAAGTAATGCAGGACTTAGCAAAGATAGATTCAAACATAAAAATTATTCATCTATCTAGAAATTATGGAGAACATGCTGCAATTCTAGCAGGTTTGTCACAATGTACAGGAGATTGTGCTGTAAGAAAAGCAGCAGACTTGCAAGAACCTTCTGAAATGATATTAGATATGATGAAAAAATATGATGAAGGATATAAAGTGGTATTGGCTACAAGAGCTGATAGAGAAGAGCCAATTATGCAAAAAGCATTTTCAAATTTGTATGCGTTTTTAATGAGAAAATTAGCTTTGCATAATATGCCAAAAGGCGGATTTGATTCATTTTTAATTGATAGACAAGTAATAGATTTCTTAGTAAAAATGCAAGAATCTAATACGTCATTAATGAGTCAAATCTTATGGGCAGGGTTTGAAACAGCTACTGTGCCATATGTTAGAAAGAAAAGAGAAATAGGAAAATCAAGATGGACATTATCTAAAAAAATTAAATTAGTATATGATTCACTTATAAGTTTTTCATATTTCCCAATTAAAATGATAACAAATGTAGGTTTTTTAAGTTTCTTTGGATCAATAATCTTATTGTTAATTATTATACATAGAAAATTTGTTGGAAAGATTGATGTTGAAGGATATACATCACTTATAATGGTAATGCTGATGGCATTTGGAATTATAATGTTATCAATAGGAATAATTGGTGAGTATTTGTGGAGAACATATGATGCAGCAAGGAATAGACCGCCATATATTATAGAAAAGATAGAAAAAGGGGAAAAATCTAACAATGGATAAAGTTTTTGAAAAATGTAAGAAACACAAAAGTGTAATTATTGCAATATTTTTAGTATGTTTGTTTTGTTATTATTTTATTTGGACAACATCTCAACCATATAATTCGTGTCCAGATGAATCTATGAAATGGGATATATGTAAATATATTTTTAAAAATAATAAACTTCCACGAGGTGAAGAGGAGACAATTCGAAATCAAATCTGGGGAATCTCATATGCATTTCAACCTATTTTGACATATATGATAGGTGCTGGATTTATGAAAGTGGCATCGATTTTTACAATGGATGAATTTTCACTAGTGGTAGCGGCAAGACTTGTAAGTACATTAAGCATGACGCTTTCGGTTTATTTTGTAATAAAAATAGCAGATAAATTATTCAAAGATAAAGAAATTTATAAAATACTATTTGTTGTGTTTATTGCATTTCAACCATTAACAGCATTTTTAGCATCGTACATAAATAATGATTCAACAGCAGTGCTGGCAACAACTATGATTATTTATTTATGGATTCTAGGCTTGGAAAGCAATTGGAAAACAAAGCATTGTGTGTTACTGGGATTAGCAATTGGATTTTGTACACTTACATATTATAATGCATATGGATACATATTATGCAGTATCATACTTTGCTTAGTATCTGTAACTTCAAATAAAATGAAGTCAAAAGATATCTGGCAAAAAGTCTTAATTGTGGGGCTTGTTGCATTTGCATTTGCAGGATGGTGGTTCATCAGAAATGCAGTGCTGTACAATGGAGATATTTTGGGAATAACTGCTCAAAATGAATGTGGAGACAAATATGCATTAGATAAATTTAAACCATCAACTAGGATGACTGTTCAAAAAGAAGGAAGTTCATTAATATATATGCTATTCGGAATGAAGTGGATAGTAATTACAGCACTAAGTTTTGTAGGGATTTTTGGATATCATAGCATAGTAATGTCGCATAAAATTTATTTCTGTTATCTAGCAATTTGGGTAGTAGGAATAGTTGGATGTTTAATGAAATTTAAAGAATTATTTGTATATAAAAAAGAAGAAAAAAACAAATATCTTTTAAATTATATATTTATTGTATCAATTATAATTCCGATTTTATTGAGTATGTATTACTCATATGCAAGTGATTTCCAACCTCAAGGAAGATATATTATGGGAATAATAGTACCATTTACATATTTCTTAGTGACTGGAATTCAAGCAGTGCTAGAAAAATTCATAAAATCAGAAAAAATACGAAATGTCATAATAATAGCGTTAATGCTATTAATTATTATAATATCATTTAAAGCGATATTCGCATATGTAATACCAGCTTATAGAGTGAAATAGAAAGAAGAGGATAAAAATGATAGGATTTAATATACCAATTTATATAGAAGGTTCATTAGATTGCATAGAGGAGGCAATCAAAAGTAGAAAAATTTGTGGAGATGGAGAGTTTACTAAAAAATGTAGTAAATGGATGGAAAACAAATTTAATGCTGCAAAAGTATTATTAACAACATCTTGTACTGATGCTCTTGAAATGGCTGCAATTTTGTTGAATTTGCAACCAGGAGATGAAGTAATAATGCCATCTTATACATTTGTATCAACAGCAGATGCGTTTATTATGGTTGGAGCAAAAGTAGTTTTTGTAGATGTAAATCCTAAAACAATGAATATTGATGAAGAAAAAATAGAAGAGGCAATAACTCCTAAAACCAAAGCAATTGCAGTAGTTCACTATGCTGGAATTTCTCCAGATATGGATAAAATTATGAAAATTGCTAAAAAACATAATTTAAAAGTTGTAGAAGATGCAGCTCAAGGATTTATGGCTAAATACAAAGATAAATATTTAGGAACAATTGCAGACCTTGGATGTTATAGCTTCCATGAAACAAAGAATTACAGCATGGGAGAAGGTGGAGCTATTGTAATAAATGATCCAGAGTTAGTTGAAAGAGCTGAAATAATAAGAGAAAAAGGAACAAATAGAAATAAATTCTTTAGAGGAGAAATTGATAAATATACATGGGTAGATTATGGTTCATCATATTTACCAAGTGAATTGAATTGTGCATATTTATATCCTCAACTTGAAAAGGCTGAAGAAATCAATAATGCTAGATTATCATCATGGAATTATTATAAAGAAAACTTACAAGAGTTAGAAGATGAAGGAAAAATAACATTACAATATGTTCCAGAGTATAGCACTCATAATGCACATATGTTTTACTTAAAAGCAAAGGACTTAGAAGAAAGAACAGCATTAATCAAATACTTGAAGGCAAACGGAATTCAAGCAGTATTTCATTATATTCCGTTACATGATTCTCCTGCTGGAAAGAGATTTGGAAGATTCAATGGAGAAGATAAATATACAACTTCAGAGAGTGAAAAATTAGTAAGATTACCAATGTATTATGGATTAGCAAAAGAAGACCAAGATAAAGTAATAAAAGCAATAAAAGAATTCTATGCAAAAAATTAATCAGCATAGTAGCCAAAAGTAAGAAAGGAAGTTTCTAAATGAAAAAGATTGTTATTATAGGTGCAAATAATTTTCAGATGCCACTTATCATCAAAGCTAAAGAACTAGGATATGAAACACATGTATTTGCTTGGGCAGAAGGAGCAGTCGGGGCAGCTTTTGCAGACTACTTTTACCCAATAAGTATAGTAGAAAAAGATGAAATATTAGCTAAATGCAAAGAAATAAAGCCAGATGCAGTTATCTCAGTTGCATCAGATTTGGCAACATTAACAGTAAACTATTTAGCAGACAAATTAGGCCTTGTAGGAAACAGCCTTGAATGTACAAGGTTATCTACAAACAAATATGAAATGAGAAAAGCATTTTTAGCAAATGGAGTATCAGTTCCCAAATTTGCAGAAGTTGCAGGAGCAAGTGAAGAAGAAATAGCAAAAATAAAAGATTTTTCAATGCCAATTATAGTAAAACCGACAGACAGGTCTGGAAGTAGGTCAATTAATAAAATAGAGAATTGGGAAGAAGCAGAATCTGGAAAATTAAAAGAAGCAATAGAAGCGGCTACTGAGGTTTCATTTGAGAAAAAGGCGATTATTGAAGAATACATAGATGGAGAAGAATTCAGTGCTGAAAGTATTTCATATAGAGGAAAACACACTTTATTAGCAGTAACAAGAAAAAGAACAACAGGTGCACCACATTTTATAGAGACAGGGCATATTCAACCAGCTGGAATTAATAACAATATGCTAGAAAAGGTTCAAAAAGAAGTTTTTGCAGGATTAAATAGCTTACAAATTACAAATGGAGCATCACATGCAGAATTCAAAATTACACCTGATGGAAAAGTAAAAATAATCGAAATTGGAGCTAGAATGGGTGGAGATTGCATAGGTTCAGACTTAGTAAAGATTTCAACAGGATATGATTTCTTAAAAATGGTTATAGATGTAGCTTTAGGAAAAGCACCGGAATTTATCCAGGTATCTAAACCACAAAATGCAGAAATTAGATTTATATTTACTCAAAATGATATAGATGAATTAAATAAAATAAATGAAGAACATCCTGAATATCTTTATTATGCAAGTCCAATAGATAAAATAAATTCTCATAAAATTGTTGATAGTTCAACAAGATATGGGTATGAAATTTTGAAATTCTAGAAAAGGAGAAATAATTCCTAATGAACGAAGAAGAGAAAGAAACAAAATTAGTAGAAGTAAAAAAGAAGACAAAATTAAGAGACATCTTTATTCTTCAAATAGTTATTGCAATATATACATTATCAACTGTTTGTGCCAAATTTGCATCAGGCCAAGAATTTATGTCATTTCAATTTATATTATATTATGGATTAGAAATGATGATTTTAGGAGTATATGCAATAGTTTGGCAACAATTAATCAAAAAATTTGAAATTTCAGTTGCGTATGCGAACAAAGCCATGGGGTTATTGTGGTCAATAGTTTGGGCAATTTTGATATTTAAAGATACAGTAACAATAAAAAATGTGATAGGAGTAGTCATTGTAATAATAGGAACAATGATAGTAAATAGTGAAGATGAATAAATATGTGTTTTTATTAATATTAGCTGTTTTAGTAAGTTCAATTTCTCAAATAATTTTGAAGAAAAGTGCTTCTAAAACATATAAATCAATTATAAAAGAATATTTAAATATATATGTGATAACTGGATATGGTCTTATGGTACTTTCTACAGTCTTGGTTGTGCTAGGACTTAAAGGAGTTCCATATAAAAATGAACCAATAATTGAGTCTTTAGGATATCTTTTTGTTATGATACTAAGTAATAGGCTTTTAGGAGAAAAAATAACTAAAAAGAAAGTTTTGGGCAATGCACTTATTTTGATAGGGATTGCGGTATATTATATGTGATAATTTTGACAATTTGGTGTCGGTGTTTTTTTTGACAGAGTGTCAAGAAAAACACCGACACCAAATTGTCACCAAATTTACATTTTAATGATAGGTTTATACTTCTCAAGCCACATATTAACCTGACAAAGGTAAGCCATAAGTTGAGGTCCAGTCATAAGCTGACCAAACCAAGGGCGAGAAAAAGCCTTGCCATCGGTTTCTAAAATATTTAAAATATATTCTCTATTTAAAAGATAATTAATTGGAGCTTGACGATTTGCCATTATATCTGAAAGCATAGATTTTACCTTTAGTAAATAAGTTGGATTATGAGTCTTTGGATAAGGACTCTTTTTTCTATCCACAATTTCAGCAGGAAGATATTTTCGAGAAACATAGCGAAGTAACCCTTTTTCTCTACCGTTAAGAGCTTTTATTTCCCAAGGAATATTCCAAACATATTGTGCCAATCTATAATCACAGAAAGGAACACGAAGCTCAAAACCGTTATACATAGCCATTCTATCAGAACGGTCCAAAAGAGTTTGCATGAACCAATTCATGGTAAGATATGATATTTTCCTTTTTTCAGCAGTTTCAATTGAATCTGTATCCAAAATTTCAAGTTCAGAAAGACTTTCTTGATATCTATAATTAATATAATCTTTAAGTTCTACTTTTTTTGCAATGCTTGGATGCAATAAAGTTTGACGCTCTGAGATTGCAATAGACCATGGAAAAGTTCCGCTTTGAAGGGCATCTTCGCGGAAGAACCAAGGATATCCCCCAAAGATTTCATCTGCACATTCACCTGTAAGAGATACTGTTGCAGTTGGTTTTACATTTTTACAGAAGAGAAGTAGAGAAGAGTCTATGTCAGCCATTCCTGGCATATCACGTGCAATCATTGCATCTTCCAAATATTCTGCAAGTTCAGGAGTATCAATAACAATAGGGTGATGGTTTGTATGCAGACGGTTAACCATCAAATTAATATAATAGTTGTCAGAGTTTGGTTGAAAATCACTCTTTACAAAATTCTTATCATTATCCACATAATCAATTGAATAAGTATCAAGTGGAGGTAGGCCATTTTCATAGCAATAATCTGCAGCATATTTAGTAATGATGCTAGAGTCTAAGCCTCCAGATAAAAAAGTGCATAAAGGAACATCAGAAACAAGCTGTCTTGTAATAGCATCTTTTAATAGAAAGTCTAGATGTGTACAAGTCTGGGCAAATGTTTCTGTATGTGGTTCACTTTTTAAACTCCAATATTTTTCAATGTGTAATCCAGAACGGTTGAAGATTGCAAAATGAGCTGGTTTTAATTCAAATATATTATTAAAGATGGTTGTTCCTGGGGTATGTGCAGGACCAATTCCAAATAATTCACAAATCCCTTGTTTGTCTAAAATTTTCTGAACACCAGGATATTGGAATAATGCCTTTATTTCAGATGCAAATATAAAAGAATTATTTTGCATTGTGTAAAATAAAGGTTTAACTCCAAAATGATCTCTTGCCATAAAGAGCTCTTCTTTTTCAGAATCCCAAATAGCAAAAGCAAAGATTCCATTTAGATGATTAACAACATCTCTTCCATAATATATGTAACTTTTTAATAAAACTTCTGTATCACTGTGACTCTCAAAAGTAAAACCATGTTCCTCAAGAATTTGACGTAATTCTTTTGTATTGTAAATTTGACCATTATATACAATTGTAAAATACGAATCTGGGGTCGGTCCTTTTTTTCGCATAGGCTGTTTTCCGCCATCAGGATCTATAACTATCAATCGTTTGTGAGCAAGAGCAACATGATTAGCTATAAAATTTCCCTCTTCATCAGGACCACGTCTAGAAAGAGTATTATTCATTTGTAATAAAATACTTTTGTAATTAGAAATATCTTGTTTATAATTAACAAATCCAACAATTCCACACATAAAAAGCCTCCTATTTCAAATTATATGCACAAATTATCGAAAAAATGTTGACAAATTGTAAAAATCTTAGTATAATTCTAAGGTGACAAAAATGTTTGTCGTTATAAATTGTAAAAAATGAATAGATATATAAATATATCTTTAATGCGAGGGGGGATTAAGATGGCACAACCAAAAAGAAGATGGTCAAAAGCTAGAACACATTCAAAAAGATCAACATGGAAAGTAGAACAACCAAAATTTGCTACTTGCCCACATTGTCATGAACCAGTATTACCACATAGAGTTTGCTCTAACTGTGGATATTATGATGGAAAAGAAGTAGTTGCAAAAAAAGTAGAAGAATAGTAAGCAGATGAACGCCGTAATAGTAGGGCGTTTTTTGCCGTGTTATGTTAGCGTTAAAGATTATAACTTGACTTATTATAAGTAAGTGATATAATAAACAAAGTTGTAAAATTAAGGGAGGAATTAAAAGTGAAAAGATTAAGAAAAACAAAAATAGTAGGAACAATAGGTCCAGCTAGTGAAAACAAATTAGAAGAATTATTTGAAGCAGGTTTAAATGTATGTAGAATTAATTATTCTCATGGAAGTTGGGATGAACAATCAGAAAAATCTGAAACAATCGCAAGATTAAGAGAAGAATTAGATTTACCTATCCCAATGTTACTTGATATGAAAGGTCCTGAAATAAGAACAGGAATGTTATATACAGGTAAAAATACAAAAATTCAATTAAAAGATGGACAAAAATTCACATTAGTAAATGAAGATATTACAGGAGACGAAGAAAAAGTTTCTGTAACATATAAAGAATTATACAAAGATGTACAACCAGGAACAAAAATCTTAATCGATGATGGTGCAATTGAATTAAAAGTTGACGAAGTTGTTGGAAAAGACATTGTTACAACAGTAGTTCATGGAAATGGATTAGGAAGCAGAAAAACAATGAACTTACCTGGAACAGTAATCAGATTACCAGGTTTAGCTGAAAAAGATATTGCAGACTTAAAATCAGCTTGTGAACATGATTATGACTTTGTTGCAATTTCATTTGCAAGAAACTTAGATGATATAAGAAATGTTAGAAAAGTATTAGACGAAAATGGTGGAAAAGACATCCAAATAATAACAAAAATAGAAAATATAGAAGGATTATCAAATTTAGATGCTATCCTTGAAGAAGCAGATGCTCAAATGATAGCTCGTGGTGATATGGCTACAGAAACAGACTTTACAGAACCACCAGTAGTTCAAAAGAGAATTATTAGAACATGTAATAAATTATTCAAACCAGCTATAACAGCTACACAAATGCTTGAATCAATGACACATCAACCATTACCAACAAGAGCAGAAGCAAGTGACGTAGCAAACGCTATTTATGATAGAACAAGTGCTATCATGCTTTCTGGAGAATGTGCTCAAGGTGATTATCCAGTAGAATGTGTTAAAACAATGGTTAAAATAGCAAATAGAGTTGAACCAGAAATTCATTACTGGAAGAGATTCGCAAACAGCGAAGATATTGTTTTATCAGATGATGAAGCAAAACTTGCATATACATCATGTGTAACAGCTAAAAACATGAATGCAGATGCTATTGTAGCTTATACACATACAGGTGATTCTGCTAGAAGATTAGCTGGTTTAGGAGCAGGATGCCCAATCTTAGCTATAACAGATAATAAGAGAACATTCCGTCAATTAGCTTTAGCTTGGAACGTTACACCAATCTATGTTGATGCTGGTGAAACAATTGAAGAAACAATTGACAAAGGAATTCAAAAATTAAAAGATAAAGAAATCCTTGAAAAAGGTGATGTTGTAGTTCTTTCAGGAGGAGCTAAAACATTTGCTAGTGGTATGACTAAAAAATATCTTGGTGGAATCTTAAGAATCTAATGAGATAATATATAATAAAAAAGACAGAGCTTTTAAATTCTCTGTCTTTTTTATTTAGTTATTATACTTGCAAAAGCAAAGTGTCTTTTTGTACGACTGCTCTTTTTCCGGAAAAATCCAAATGTTGACCATCTTTAAGAAGTACTACAATTTCATGAGGATGCTTGTTAAAAATCACTTCACCATTTGTTTCAATGTTATTTTCGTTTTCAATGAATAAAATATAACCTTCTACATTTTCTGACTGATAATCTCCTACAAAAAAATTCAATTGTTTAAAGCCATCTTTGAGATCTCTCTGTTCAAAGTGATTTGCATATGAAAGCAAATAAAGACTTTGAGCAATTTTTGTGAATTTTGCAATACCAGTTGTGCATTTAACTTGAATATCGGTATCACCCCAAAAGGTATTGAAAACTTTAAATTTTAAAGCAGTAGGGCGAGAACACCACATGTTTACAATTTTGATTCCGTTTTGTGCAACAACGGCGTCATTCCGGGTTGAAAGCGTTTTGAGTAAGTACATAAATAGTCTCCCTTCTAGTTAGTTGGAAAATCTTAAAATAAACGACGGAAATATTATAACACAATTAGCTGAAAGAGTCAATTATTAAGATTTGGATAAATTGAAGAAATTTTGGTAAAAATATTGCAAAAAAAATCAATTAATAGTATAATATAAAAAGTGAAAAAATAAAATATAGGTATAACCAAAAATAAAGAGAGGGAAAAAATGGAATATTTATATATACTAAAGCAAGTCTTGGTTTATATTTTAACAGCATATTGGTGCTATCAAACTGTTGTTAGCTTATGCTCATTAGTAAAATTAAAAGATAAACCATATTTAACAAATAAAAATCATAAATTTATGGCGATAATACCAGCACACAATGAAGAAGCAGTAGTAAGTAATTTAATAGAAAGTTTAAAAAATCAGACATATGATAAAAATTTATATGATATATATGTAATCGCAGATAACTGTACAGATAATACAGCAGAAGTTGCAAGAAAAGCAGGAGCAATAGTTTTCGAAAGATTTGATCCGGCACATAAAACAAAAGGTTATGCATTACAATGGTTTTTAAAACAAAAAATTGAAGAAAATGCTGATTATGATGCATTCTTTGTTTTCGATGCTGACAATATTGTTGATAAAGATTTTATTGTTAATATGAACAAGAAATTATGCCAAGGAGAAGATGTAGTTCAAGGATATAGAGATATCAAGAATCCAACAGATAACTGGATTACAGCAGGATATGCACTATTCTATTGGTCAATGCACAGATTATACCATTTAGCAAGATATAATATAGGTTTATCACCATTATTAAATGGTACAGGATTTATGGTTAAATTTGATGTAGTAAAACCAAATGGATGGGAAACAGAAACATTAACAGAAGATATTGAATTTTCTCTAAAAAGAATTATAAAAGGTAAAAAATTAGGTTGGGCAACAGATGCTATTGTATATGATGAACAACCAACATCATTTAAGCAATCATGGTCACAAAGAAGTAGATGGACAGTTGGACATATGCAATGTATAAAAAGATATACAAAAGAATTATTCTTAGCAGTAAAAGAACACAAAACATTAATGAATTTAGATGGATTTTTATATATTGCTGGAACAACACCAATGCTTATAATAACAATGGTATTAATGTTAATTAATTGTGTAATGTATGCAGCACAAACAATGAATGGGGCTGAATTTATAGTAAATTTATTAAATTATTTAATACCAACATTATTACTACCAATTGGAACAGCTTTACTTGCAATGATATTAGATAAAAAGCCAATAAAACCTATGATAAAAGGGTTACTATGTTATCCAGCATTCATGGGAACATGGGTAATAATTAATATTAAATGCTTATTTAAAAGAGAAACAACATGGGAAAAAATTGATCATGTTAGAAATATAAAGATTGCAGAAGTAAGTACTGATGCCGAAGAAGCACCAGAAAAGATTTAACACTAGAGAAAAATTAGAAAAATAGAGGCACGACAAATCGTGCCTTTCTCATTGAAAACAAGCAATGAATAAGAGGAGAAAAAAATGTTATTTGAAAAAATAAAAGTATATGCATTTGTAGGACCGTCTGGGACAGGCAAAAGTTATAGAGCACAAATGGTAGCAAGTGAAAAAGGAATACATTTCATAATAGATGATGGATTATTAATCATGGATAATGAAATTGTTGCAGGATTATCTGCTAAAAAGGCACCAACAAAGATAGAAACAGTAAAACATGCATTATTTTATGAAGAAGAAGAAAGAAAGCCGATAGAAAAAGCTTTAAAAAAATACAAGCCAGACAAAATCTTAATATTAGGAACATCTGATGGAATGGTTCAAAAGATAGCCAAAAATCTTGGACTTCCAGAAGTATCTGATACAACTTATATAAATGAAGTTGCAACAGAAGAAGAGATGCAAACAGCAAGACATATACGTGTAACAGAAGGAAAACATGTTATTCCAGTACCAACATTTGAATTAAAAAAAGATTTTTCAGGATATTTATTAGATCCTTTACAAATATTCAAATCTAAAGGAGTTGGACAAAAGCCATATATATCAGAAAAGACAATAATTAGACCAACATTTAGTTATTTAGGAAAATTTACAATTTCAGATACAGTATTTAGACAAATAATAGAATACTTAGCAGAAGAGATGCCAGCAATACACAAAGTTATAAGAACTAGAGTAACAAGTACAGAAGCAGGACCAACTATATATATGGAAGTTGCTGTAACATATGGATTCAACATTCAAGAAACATTAAAAACATTTAAAGAAAAGGCAACAAGAGAAATAGAAAATTTAACAGCGATGAATGTAATTTCGATGGATGTAGTAGCAAAGAGTGTCTATGTACCTGGAAGGGAAGAGGTGTAACAAATGAAAGAAGTAGTAGAAAAAATAATTAGAGTAATAGTAAGATTTTTTATAAGACTATATTTCTTAGTGTTTTATAGAGTAAAAGTTGAGGGAAAAGAAAACATTCCAAAGGACAAAAAAGAACCACTTATTTATTGTGGAAATCATAGAACATATAAAGATCCGCCATTAATAGTAGTTACAGCACAAAGGCATGTAAGATTTCTTGCTAAAGAAGAACTTAAGAAAAATCCATTTTTCGCATTTTTAGGAGTTGTTTTTGGAGGAATATATGTTAAAAGAGATTCTAAAGATTTATCAGCAGTAAAAACAACATTAAAAGCTTTGAAAAATGGTGAAAGTATAGCATTATTCCCAGAAGGGACAAGAAACGGACTAGAAAAAGGAGAAAAAGTAAAAGATGGTGCTGCATTTTTTGCTGTAAGAACTGGTGCAAGAGTAATTCCTGTTGGGATAAGTGGGGGCGAGAAACTTTTCCACAAGATGACTATAAGATATGGAAAGCCAATGGACTTTAAAGGCAGAAGCAAAGATGAATTAGATGAAATTACAGAAGAAATAATGAATGAAATAATAAAATTAGCAAAAAGTAAATAATAGAAGGAGAATTAAAAATGAATAATAAAAATATAAGAAATATCGCAATTATAGCACACGTTGACCATGGAAAAACAACATTAGTAGATGCATTATTAAGACAAAGCCATGTATTTAGAGATAATGAACAAGTAGCAGAAAGAGTAATGGACTCAAATGATCAAGAAAAAGAAAGAGGAATCACAATATTAGCTAAAAATACAGCTGTTATGTTTAATGGAGTAAAAATCAATATAGTTGATACTCCTGGACATGCTGATTTTGGTGGAGAAGTAGAAAGAGTTTTAAAAACAGTTGATGGAGTACTTTTGTTGGTTGATGCATTTGAAGGTGCAATGCCTCAAACAAGAGAAGTATTAAAAAAATCATTAGCAATGAACTTAAAACCAATCGTAGTAATCAATAAAATTGATAGACCAGGTGCAGAACCTCAAAAAGTATTAGACGAAGTAATGGAATTATTTATAGAATTGGAAGCAAATGATGATCAATTAGACTTTCCAGTAGTATATGCTTCAGCAAAAAATGGAGTTGCAAAATTAAATTTAGATGATCCAGATGGAGATTTAACATGTTTATTTGAGACAATAATAAATACAATTCAAGCTCCAAATTGTGAAGTTGATGGACCTGCTCAAATGTTAGTTTCAAACATCGATTATGATGATTATGTTGGAAGAATTGCAGTAGGAAGACTTGAAAGAGGAACAATAAAAGTTGGTATGCCTGTAAGCATTTGTGAAAAAGACGATAAAGTTTCACAAGGAAGAATCGCAAAAGTTTATACACATATGGGATTAAAGAAAGTTGAAGTTGATGAAGCTTCTGCAGGAGATATTATTGAAGTTGCTGGTATTCCAAATATTCATATTGGAGATACAATTTGTGATTTCAACAACCCAGAAAAAATACCATTTGTTGATATTGATGAACCAACAGTATCTATGACATTTAGTGTAAACAATGGACCATTTGCAGGAAGAGAAGGACAATTTATAACATCAAGACATTTAAGAGATAGATTATTTAAAGAATTAGACAGAAATGTAAGCTTAAGAGTTGAAGAAACAGCATCACCTGATTCATTTATAGTATCAGGAAGAGGAGAATTACATTTATCAGTATTAATAGAAACAATGAGAAGAGAAGGATATGAATTATTAGTATCTAGACCAAAAGTAATCATGAAAGAAATTGATGGTGTAAAATGTGAACCAATCGAAAGATTAGTTGTAAACATTCCAGATGATTCAGTTGGAACAGTAATTGAAAAATTAGGAAGAAGAAAAGCTGAAATGGTTAATATGGAACCAGCTGAAGCAGGACATACAAAAATAGAATTCAAGATTCCAGCAAGAGGATTAATTGGATATAGAACAGAATTCCTTACAGATACAAAGGGTGAAGGAGTTATGAATAGCATATTTGATTGCTATGAACCATTCAAAGGTGAAGTTGTTGCAAGAGTTAGAGGAACAATTGTAGCATTTGAAGCTGGAACATCAATAACATATGGTCTATATAATGCACAAGATAAAGGTGAATTATTCATAGGTCCTGGTGTTGATGTATATGAAGGAATGATAGTTGGATTAAATTCAAGAGGAGAAGATTTAGCTATAAATGTATGTAAAGAAAAACATTTAACTAATACAAGAGCTTCTGGTTCTGATGATGCTTTAAGATTAGTACCACCAATTCAAATGTCACTTGAAAAAGCTATTGAGTTTATTCAAGATGATGAATTAGTTGAAGTTACTCCAAAATCAATCAGATTAAGAAAGAAAATCTTAGACAATAAAGAAAGAGAAAGAGCAGCAAGAAATGCTAATAAAGCATAAGTAATAAAAAAGGATAATTTTTAGTTTTGATAAAAATTATCCTTTTTGCATATAAATATAGAAAGTCGATTTTTGTCGAACGAAAAAACATAAGATTTTAATTAAATGGTTGACATATAATTATATCTAATATAAAATATAAAACATGGAGGTTGATAGAATGTTAAAATATATATCATTAAAAAAGATAATAAATACAAAAAAACTAAGTTGTCACAAAAATGAAAATATTTATGATAAAACTTGGAAAATGACATTTGGAAATGCAGAAAAAAGATTAAAGTTTTTAAATAGAATTGCTAGTGCAGAAAAGAGCATTAATGAAGGGGAGTTTTATACACAAAAAGAAATGGAGGAATTGCTAGCAAAAGAATATGGAATTTTTTCCAAGAGCATATAAATTAATTAATAAAAAAGAAAATTTATAATCAAAAATTATGTTATTATTTATCAGATAAATTTAAAATCAAGAGAGGTTAATATTTTACATATTTATAATCAAAAACAATATAAATAAAAAAGGGTTTAAACATTTCGAAATATTTTATTTGGCTTGCCAAGAAGTCAATATTGATGTATAATAATACAGAAATATAGATAGGAGCAAGAAAAATGAACAAACAAGAATTAGAAAAAATAAAACAAAAAGCATTAGAAGAACATATTCCAATAATAATGGATGATACATTAGAAGTAGTAGACAAGATATTAAAAGAAGTAAAACCAAAAAGAATATTAGAAATAGGAACAGCTGTAGGATATTCAGCAATGTGCTTTTCAGAATATCTTCAAGAGGGTGGAAAAATAGACACAATAGAAAGAGACGAAGAAAGAATAGCAGAAGCAAAAATAAATATAAAAAATGTTGGAGTAGAAGACAAGATAAACATTTATGAAGGAGATGCGGTAGAAATATTGCCAACATTAAATGAAGAATATGATGTAGCATTTATAGATGCAGCCAAAGGAAAATATCCATTTTTCTTAAAAGAAGCATTAAGAATGATAAAGCCAACAGGTGTTATATTAGCTGATAACATTTTATATAAAGGATATGTTATGAGTGATTATAATAAACATAAACAACGTACAGCTGTAAGAAATTTGCGTGAATACATAAAAGAAGTTACAGAAGCGCCAAACCTTGAAACAGAAATATTAGAAGTTGGAGATGGACTTGCTGTAAGCAGATTAAAAGGTACAATAAAAATATAATATTTTATAAAATAAAAAGGGCTCCCTCAGAAAATATTTCTGGGGGAGCGAAAGGTTTAAGAGCAATTAAGACTAGTGAGGAACCAGAGTTGTGGAGATTCTTCTATCAGAGAATTCCTTCGCAAAGTGGATTCCATCTTGGTCGTGCTCTTTGCTATCGTAGCTAGTGAAACCTTTGATGTGAAGTTTAGAAAAATTGTCTACGCAGAAAACTTTCAAAATTGGGTCTTCTTCTTGAAGTCCATCTTCACGGTATTTTTTGTAATTTTCGTGTGAAGCGGTACCATATAAAGCTTCTTCGTGCATTTTCATACTGCGAAGCTGAATTTCAAATTGGCAACCGGGTAGAACATCTGAATACATCTGGACGGACATCGTAAACTGTAAAGACTGATAATTGTTTTCTTTGGGCGTTTTAATGAAGTCCTTTACATAATCAATGCTAAAAGGAATTTTTAAAACCTGTTCAATAATGTTTTTGTCAATATCAGTTATTCCCTTGTTATTATCAATCCATTCAATGAAATCTTTTCGAGCCTTGCGGTTTTTAGCAGCAATGATGCCAGAAATAGTATCAAAAATCAAATAGATATAATCTTTAACTACCTCATCAGAATCGTTGTTAAGCAGAATACCGCGCAATCCAAACCGATCGCGAATATTTGCTGACAAGTTTGAATTAGATTTCCTCAAAAGTTTAGAAAGTTCGCTTTCCAAAGACTTGCGTCGGGAATACCAGTTGATGTCAATGTTCACATTTTGAGTTTTGTTCAACCACAAAATGATATACATAAATGTGATGTTCACATAAGTAATCATATTTGTGATTTCGAAAGTTTTTTTCCGAGAATTGATACAACCTCTGAGTCCATCAAGGAATGAATCGAAAGTAGAAGAATCTTCTTCTGCAACTTCAAGTTCATCCAAGATATTATACAAATTTTGCACAATTTCCAGAATGTTTTCTGACCTTTCTAGAGCTTCTTGATAGCTCCGGTGTATTAGTTTTAGTGTTTCTTTTGTCATATAATGCTTACCTCACCTTTCGTATATAAAAAGCTTATACTAATACATTATACCATAAATTTCCGGAAAAGTACAGTATTGCCTGAAAAATGATTGACATAACTGATAAAAAAATATATAATATAAGATGTTAAAAAGAGAAAGGAATTTGATAAAAATGAAAGAAGTAGAATTATTAGCACCAGCAGGTTCATATGAAAAAGCAAAGATCGCATTCTTATATGGAGCAGATGCAGTGTATTGTGGAACCTCATCATTATCATTAAGAACAAGAGCAGACATGCAAGATGATGACTTAGAAAAGACAATAAAATATGCACATAGCATAGGAAAAAAGATATATGTAACATTAAATATTTTTGCATGGGATGAAAAATATGAAGAAATAATAGAAATGGCTAAAAAACTAGAAGAATTAAAGCCAGATGGAATTATTGCAGCAGATGGTGGAGTAATAGATGTATTAAAACAATATGCACCAAGTGTTGCAATAAATGTAAGTACACAAGCTAATATTGTAAGTTTACATGCATGCAATTTTTGGCGTAAAAATGGTGCTAAAAGAATGATAATGGCTAGAGAAATGAACAAAGAGCAATTAAGATATATTATGGAAAACAAGCCAGAAGACATGGAAATAGAAATATTTGTACATGGTGCAATATGTTTTGCATATTCAGGAAGATGCTTTTTAAGTGATTTCTTAGCTTGCAGAAGTGCTAATTTAGGAGATTGTGCACAAAGTTGCAGATGGTCATACAAATTATACGCAGAAGAAAGAAATAATCCAGGTGAATTTATGCCAATTGAAACAAATGAATATGGTACAAGCATATTTTCATCAAAGGATTTGTGTTTAATAAAAGAGCTTCCAGAAATTATCGATATGGGAGTTGACAGTTTAAAAATAGAAGGACGTTTAAAAACAGAATATTATGTTGCAAGTATTGTAAATGTATACAGAAATGCAATTGATGATTATAAAAAAGATCCAACACATTATGATGCAGAAAAATATATGAAAGAAATTGAAAAAATCAAAACAAGAGAATTAACAACATTTTATTTTAATGATAGAAAAAACAAAGACATTCAAGAATATGATGGACATCAATATAATGAATTATATCAATTTGGTGGAAAAGTTGTTGATTATGATGGTGAAAAAGCAATTATTGATATTAGAAATAGATTACAAGTAGGTGATACTATGGAAATCTTAGTTCCATATCAATTAGAACCAGTAGTATTTACAATTGATAAATTATGGGATGTTGACACAAATGAAGAAATAGAGGCAGTTAGCCCAGGTGTTAAAGACCAAAAAGTAAAAATGATGCTTCCAATTAAATGTGAAAAAGATTGGATTATTAGGAGAAAAAAATAATGAAAAACATAAAAGATTATGATTTGCCAGCATTAAAAGAAGAGTTTGTGCAAATGGGAGAAAAGCCATTTAGAGCGGAACAGGTTTTTAAGTGGTTATATGAAGCAAAAGTTACAAGCTTTGATGAAATGACAAATTTATCATTAGATTTAAGAGAAAAATTAAAACAAAATTATGAAATGCATAATTTTAAAATATTACAAAAACAAGAATCATCTGATGGAACTAAAAAGTATTTGTTTGATGTATTAGATGGAAATGCCATAGAAACAGTACTTATGAGTTATCATCATGGATACAGTATTTGTGTTTCTTCACAAATAGGGTGTAAAATGGGATGTAAATTCTGTGCATCAACAGGAATTAATTTCATCAGAAATTTAACTTCTGGTGAAATTGTTGAACAAATTCTTGCAGTTGAAAGAGATAATAATATAAGAATTTCAAATGTAGTTTTTATGGGAATAGGTGAACCTTTAAATAACTACAATAATGTTGTAAATGCAATCAGAATAATAAATAATCCGAAAGGAATAAATATAGGAGCTAGACATATAAGTGTTTCAACAAGTGGACTAGTTCCAGGAATTTATAGACTTGCAGATGAAAATATTCAATGTACATTGTCTATTTCATTACATGCTACTACAAATGAAAAAAGAAGTAGCATGATGCCTGTAAATAATGCATTTCCAATAGAAGAATTATTACAGGCTTGTAAAGACTATATCGCAAAAACAAATAGAAGAATTTCATTTGAATATGCATTAGCAAAAGACAATAATGATAATTTAGAAGATGCAAAAGAATTAGTACATCTTTTAAAAGGAATGTTATGTCATGTAAATTTAATACCTATTAATAAAATAGAAAATGGAGCTTATTCAAAAAGTTCAAATGAAAATATTATGAAATTTAGAGATTATTTAAATGATCATGGAATTGTTGCAACTATAAGACGTGAGTTAGGCTCTGATATTGACGCAGCTTGCGGTCAATTAAGAAGAAAAAATTTAAAATAGTGTAACTTGACAAAATAAAATCTATTATGATATAACATTGTAAGAAAGATACGAGGTGAAACAATGATAATAGCTTATGCGAAATCTGACATTGGAAAAGCTAGAGAAATGAACCAAGATGCTTATTATATATCAGAACCATCAAGTACAATTAAATTATATTTATTAGCAGATGGAATGGGTGGATATAAAGGCGGAGAAATTGCGAGTAATCTTGCAATAAAATGCGCAAGAAGTTATATTGAAAATAACTTTAAAGATGTAGCAAAAGATAGAGATAGTTTAATTCAGCTAGTTGCTAGTAGTATGGAATATGCAAATATGGTAGTATACGAGAAGTCAAAAGAAGACAAAGAACTTGAAGGAATGGGTACTACTTTAGAAGTTTGTTTAATATATAATAATAAGGCATATATTGGTCATGTTGGAGATAGTAGAATTTATAGAATTAGAAAAGATTTTATTAGAAAATTAACACAAGACCATAGTTATGTACAAAAATTAGTAAAAGATGGTACAATAACAAAAGAAGAAGCGGAGAATCATCCTAAGAAAAACATGTTGATGAAGGCACTTGGATGTAATGCGTTTGTTGAGCCTGATGTATCAGTAAAAGGATTTTTAAGAGATGATATTTTGCTTATATCATCAGACGGATTAACAAATATGGTAAAACAAGAAGATATATTTGAGATTGCAAAAGGAAATATAGAAAAAGCACCTATCAAACTTGTTGATTTAGCAAATGAAAATGGTGGGTTAGATAATATAACAGTTGTAGTAATTAAAAACATATAACCTATAAGGAGAGATATAAAAATGGATTTAAAGGGTAGATTGTTAGGAAACAGATATGAGATTATAGAGAAAATAGGCAGTGGAGGAATGGCAACAGTATATAAAGCAAAATGTCATGTACTAAATAGATATGTAGCAATCAAAATTTTAAGAGATGAATTCACCACAGATGAGGAATTTATAAAAAGATTTGAAGTGGAAGCACAATCAGCAGCAAGTATAACACATCCTAATATTGTTTCTGTTTACGATGTAGGTGTAGACGGAAATTTATATTATATTGTAATGGAATTAATAAAAGGAAAAACATTAAAAGAAATAATTACAGAAGAAAAAGGTCCATTGCCATGGAAATGGTCTGTTAATATTGCAAGTCAAATTGCATCAGCATTAGAGACAGCTCACAGAAATCATATTATACATAGAGATATAAAACCACATAATATTATTATTACAGAAGATGGAGTTGCAAAAGTAACTGATTTTGGAATTGCAAAAGCTGTTTCAAATTCAACAATTACTGCTTTTGGAACAACAATTGGGTCTGTACATTATTTTTCACCTGAACATGCAAGAGGTGGATTTACAGATGAAAAATCAGATTTATATTCATTAGGTGTTGTAATGTATGAAATGTTAACTGGAAAAGTTCCATTTGATGCAGATACAGCAGTATCAATTGCGTTGAAACATATGCAAGAAGAAGCAAAACCACCAATTGAATTAAATCCAAACATTCCATCAGCTGTTAATGATATTATAATGAAGGCATTAAGAAAAGATACAAATTTACGTTATCAAAATGCAACAGCTATGTTATTAGATTTAAAAAGAGCATTAAAAGAACCAAATGGTGACTTTGTTGATAACAATGATTATCAAGATTTTCCAACTCAAAGAATTTCTACAATAGGATTAGATGAGGAAAGAAGTACAAAATCAACTAATGCAAAAAATAATAAAAAGCCTAATAAATTTGCACAATTTATAAAAAATCATAAAGTTTTATCATCAATTGTAGGGTTAATTTTATTATTTGTAATTACATTAGGATTAACTATTGGAATTTCAAATGCAAGAAGACCTAAAGAAGTTGTTAGCCCAAATTTAGTTGGAAAAACAGTTGATGAAGCAAAACAAATTTTAACAGAAAACAAATTAAATTATGTTGAAGATAGTCAAGAATATAATTCTGATGTTCCAGCTGGGCAGGTAATATCGCAAAATCCAACATATGGTAAAAAAATAAAACAAAATACTGATGTAAAAGTTGTTGTAAGTTTAGGAACAGAGACAACTACAGTTCCAAAATTGAAAGGCTTAACAAAAGATGAAGCTGAAGATGCAGCAAAATCAGCTAAAATTAAATTGGAATTTGTTGATGAAATAAGTAAAACAGTTGAAGCAGGAGTTATTATTAAGCAAGAAAAAGAGGAAGGTGAAACTGTAAATGCTGGTGATACTGTAAAAGTTTATGTAAGCATTGGTACAGGTATAAAACAAGTTGCAGTTGTTTCTGTATTATATAAAGATGAAGAAACAGCTAAACAAACTCTTCAAGATTTAGGATTAACTGTTAATGTTGAATATGGTGAAGATAAAACTAGAGGAAATGGTGTTGTTTTAAAACAAAGTATTGAGTCTGGTAAGACTGTTGATGAAGGTTCAACTATTACAATTACTGTTAATAAATTAGCTGAATTGAAAACTGGTACTGTTACAATTAATGTTAAGTCTATAACAGGGTTCCAAGACACTTATGAAGAAACAACTAAAAATAATAATACAGTCACTGGAAGTACAGAAACAGTAAAAAAAGAAAATAAAGCTCAAGATGTAACTTTAAAAGTTACTGTTGACGGAGAACAAGTATACAAAAATTCAGTAAAAGAAAACAATACTGCTGTTAAAGTAGATAATGTTAGTGGAACAGGAAGAGTTCAAATTAAAGTTTATATAGATGATACTTTAAAAAGAACAGTAGATATGGATTTATCAAAGACAACAACAATGACAATTGAATAAAAATATCCCCCTATACAGGTTAAGAACCAAAGTATAGGGGTTTTGAATTTTTAGAAATATTATTTATTAAGGTACTAATGATATTCCAATTGCCAAATTGCCAAATTTTTCATCTATTTCATCAAATCTTTCGTCAACTTCATTAAATTTATCTTCGATTTTATTGAAATCAGATTTTAATTCAAATAAAAGTCTATCAAATCTATAATTGATGTCTTTTAATTGTTTGCTATGTTTATCTAGTTTAGTAAAGATCATATCAAACTTCTTGTCGTGTTCAGCTAATTTTTGGCTGTGCTCATCTAGTTTAGCAAAAATCATATCAAATTTCTTGTCATGTTCATCTAAGCGATGTTCTACATTATCAAGCTTTTCTAAAACAGTATCAATTTTATCAACTTTAGAAAGCTTGTCTAAAATTAAATCAAACTTTTCATTAACATCCATGCATATCAACTCCTTTCTACGAAAAAATTAATACGATAATAAATTATTAAGAATAAAAATAAAAAATTTCAAAAATATTGAATAAATACAATAAAAGCATACAACTAAATAGAGTAGTTGTCAATAGAAAAAGTTGTTTTTTTGAAAAAAATATGTTATAGTATAAAAAGGTAAAATGAGAAAGGAAAAGTATGAAGGGAATAATAGTTGGAAACATATCAAATAGTTATAAAATAGAAAGTAGTGGAAAAACATATACTGCAACGGCAAGGGGAAAATTTAAAAATCAAGATATAACACCACTTGTAGGAGACGAAGTTGAGATAGAAGTTACAGATGAAGTAAAAGAAATTGCAGTAATAGAAGAGATATTGCCTAGAAAGAATGAAATAAAAAGACCTAAAATGGCTAATATAGACCAGATTGTGTTTATAATATCTACTAAAAATCCAAAGCCAGATTTATTAATGTTAGATAAGCAATTGGCATATGCAGAAATGCTAAAAATTGAGCCAATAATTATAATAAATAAATGTGATTTACAAGATACATATGAACAAATAAGAAAAATTTATTCAGGGGTAGGATATAAAGTTATTGTAACTAGTGCAAAAGAAAAACAGGGAATAGATGAAGTAAAAGAGTGCTTGAAGAACAAAATTAGTGTATTCTCAGGAAATTCAGGTGTTGGAAAATCAAGTATTATAAATGCATTATTTGGAATAGATAAAACACAAGAAGGAGAAATTAGTCATAAAAATAAAAAAGGTAAAAATACAACTACTGACACTAAATTATATGAACTAGAAAAAAATACATATATTGCAGATACTCCAGGATTTTCAAGCTTTGAAATATCAGAAATTGAATCAGTTGATTTGGATAAGTATTTTAGAGAGTTTAAACAAAAGATACAGGAGTGTGAGTTTGTAGGCTGTACTCATATAAAAGAAGAGAATTGTGGGATAAAAAAGGCTATTGAAGCGGGAAAGATTTCAAAAGAAAGATATGAAAGATATTGCAAAATTTATGAGGAATTAAAGGAAAAAGAAAAGTATAGATGGTAATTTAAAGGACCCTATGTTAGGTTAAGAACTAACATAGGGATTTTGATTTTAAATCTAACTGCAATCTTTATTTAATTTGGTTAATTCATGAAGGAATAAGTTTTTGTGTTCTAAAAAATCTTTTCGAGTATCAAATAAAGTTTTGAATTTATCTGAAGTTTCTGATTCATATCTTATAAAAGCAGAATTCAATGAATTTAATAGATCACTATATTCATGTATTTCAGATATTTTAACTTTAAAATAAATATCATTAGACATATTATACTCATATCTGTCTATCCTATCTTCAATAGCATCAAATCTTTTATCATGTCCTTCAAGCTTATTTAAAATTAAATCAAGTTTTTGATCAATTGTCATAGATATCACCTCCTTTGATTCAACAATAATAAAAATAAAAAATATAAGAATTAAAAATTTGAAAAAAATCAATATAAGTATACAGGCAAATAGACTAATTGTCAATAAAATTTTGAAAAAAATGTAACTTTTTTATTTTTTTAATCAATATAAAGGTGTAAGATATCTTAAGAAAAGGAGTTTAGATCTAAATTGGAAGAGAGAAGCAAAATAGAAAATTATATAGAAAATAATAGACTTAATTTAGAAAAAATAGTTGATGAATATAGTGGATATGTACACAAAGTTGTAAAAAATATGGTAGGAAAAAACATCACAGAAGAAGATGAAGAAGAAATAATAGCAGACACATTTTTTATCTTGTGGAAAAATACAGAAAAATTAGATAAAGAAAAGCAGATTACATCATATATAGCAGGAGTTGCAAGAAATTTAGTTAGAGAAAAGACTAGGGTGATTAATATAAATTGCGATATCTCTGATTATGAAAATGTAATAAGAGATTTGAAAGATATTGATATGGTATATGAAGAAAGGGAGAAAACAGAGCTTATTCGTAAAGCAACAAATCAATTAAAACAAGAAGATATCACAATATTCAATTTATATTATTATTCATCTAGAAAAATAAAAGAAATAGCTAATATTATGAATATTCCTGAATTTAAAGTAAAGTCTAGGCTTTACAGAATAAGAAAAAAGTTAAAAAAAGAATTAGAAAAAGGGGGATATAGTTATGATGGATAAAGAAAAAATATTAGAGAGGGTGAAAACAACAATTTCTATATCTTGCTTTCAAGAGGAGGAGAAATTGGTGAAAAAATCAAATAAAAATATATTAAAAGTTTCAGCAATAGCATGTTGTTTAATGGTTACAGTGGCAGGAGGAGTATTCGCGAAAGACATTATTGCTAAAAAGTTTGGATATAATAGTAGCAAAGGTGTTGAAAATGCAGTAAATAATGGATATGTTGCAGAAGTAAATTCAGAATTTCAAGAATATGATGGAATTGGGATTTCAGTGGATTCCTTCATAATGGATAACGAAAATTTTGACATGAATTTTAGGGTTAAATTTAGTGAAAAATATAATATTAATGATATGAAATTCGGAATGGATTTATATGATTTGAAAGTTGTAGACGAAAATGAAAATACAATTTTTGCTACTTATGAATTGCAGACAGAAGAGATTAAGCAAAAATATAAAACAGAAGAAGAGGCAAAAGCTAATTATAATATATGTAGTGGTGCATACAGCATGAATTCAGACGATGAAATAATCAATGGCAATGAATTAATGTATCATTTGACTGCTGCATCATCAGGAATCAATTTTCCAAAAAGCAAGAAATTATATGTAACATGTTCAAGGATTCATGTTAGAAAAAATGCAAAAGAACAGCCATTAAATGATTGGTATTACGGTGATTGGAAATTTGAAGTTGATGTTCCAGAGCAATTTTACAATAGAAAATCAGTTGAATATAAAGTTAAATCTTGCAATAATGAAAAAATTGATATAAATAAAATTGAAACAAGTATAAACAAAACATCATTTAAAATATATATTCCAGAAATGCTGTTAACAGACGAAGTAGATTATGATTTATATCGTTCGGATGATGTTAAGGAAATTTCAGATAGAATGCTATTGCGAAAAGAATATGTTGAAACATCAGATGGAAAAAGATTTGAGGTAGCTCAAAATGGAACAAATGAATATGGGGTGCCAGAAGGTGAAAACAAAATTATCAATTATACTCAAACATTTGATTTAACTACATTTGATGCAACAGATGAAATTTCTGTGCACATATTTACAAATAAGGGAAAAGAAATAATAATTAAATTAGCACAGTAAATCTAGCTATGATGAGTGAAAATCTTCACTCTCATAGCTTTTTTATTACTTTCTCTTGCTATTTTTCTAATCTAATAGTAAAATATAAGCATAAAAGGAAAAAGGAGGAAATAAGATGGTAGAAGTATCAGCATCAATCCTTACAGTAGAAAAAGGGAGAGAAGCGGAAACATTTTTGACTTTAGAAAAATCAAAAATAGATTATTTTCACATAGATGTAATGGATGGAAAATTTGTCATGAAAGACACATATCATGACATGGTAGAATATAGCAGTTATCTTAAAAGGATTTCAAATTTACCAATGGATATTCATTTAATGGTAGAAGATGTAAAGACAGCAATTGAAGTATTTTCAACAGTTGAACCTAATATAATAACATTTCATTTAGAAGCCTGCAAAGATAAAGAACAAGTAATGGAAAATATCAAACTAATAAAAGAAAGAGGAGCAAGAGTTGGAATTGCAGTAAAACCTGAAACTAATATAGAAGAGGTTTATGAATATTTGCCATATATCCACACTTGTTTAGTAATGACAGTAGAGCCTGGAAAGGGTGGACAAACATTAATAACAGATATGTTAGCAAAGATTTCAACATTAAAAAGTTATATAGATAAAAAGAATATAGACATTGATATTGAAGTTGATGGAGGAATCAATTTAAAAACAGCCCAAAGAGTTAAAGAGGCAGGTGCAAATGTGTTGGTGGCAGGAACAGCAATACTTGCAGCATCAGATTACAAGGTTATAGTTGATGAATTAAGAGCATAAAAAGGTTTATAGGTAGAGCCGATAAAAATCTAAATAAATACAAGGGATAGTGAAGTTTATGTTGAATTTAAAACTTAATTTAAAATACACAGGAATAGATCAAAAAGCAATAATGAAATATAAGGAAAATGTAGAGCAAATCCACAAAGAGCTACATAAAAGAGCAAATGATGAAAATGATTTTGTTGGATGGTTAGAATTGCCAACAAATTATGATAAAGAAGAATTTGAGAGAATAAAAAAAGCTGCACAAAGAATAAGAGAAGATTCAGAAGTGCTTATAGTAATAGGAATTGGAGGTTCTTATTTAGGGGCAAGAGCTGTAATCGAAAGTTTGACAAATACATTTGATAATTTGTTGCCAGAATCCAAAAGAAAACATCCACAAATTTTGTATGTTGGAAACAATTTGAGTCCAAATTATATAAATGATTTAATAGAAGTGCTTGGAACGAAGGATTTTTCAGTAAATGTAATTTCAAAATCTGGAACGACAACAGAGCCTGCAATAGCATTTAGAATTTTCAGAGAGATGCTTGAAAACAGATATGGAATTGAAGAAGCAAGAAGTAGAATTTATGTAACAACAGATAAAGAAAAAGGAGCATTGAAAACACTTGCAAAATCAGAAGGATATGAAACATTTGTAATTCCAGATAATGTAGGAGGAAGATATTCAGTATTAACTCCAGTTGGACTATTGCCAATAGCAGTTGCTGGAATAGATATAGACAAGTTAATGGATGGAGCAAGAACAGCTCAATTGAAATATGAAGATGCAAATTTGAAATATAATGCATGTTATCAATATGCAATAGTAAGAAATATTTTATATAAATTATACAAAAATACAGAAATATTAGTAAATTATGAGCCAAAAATGCACTATTTTACAGAATGGTGGAAGCAATTATTTGGAGAAAGCGAAGGAAAAGACCAACTTGGAATCTTCCCAGCAGGCGTAGATTTTACAACAGATTTACACTCTATGGGACAATATATCCAAGAGGGAAGAAGAAATTTATTTGAGACAGTAATAAGAATAGAAAAGTCAAGTTCAGATATAACAATAAAAGAAGAGGAAGACAATTTGGATAGATTGAATTATCTTGCTGGAAAAGGTCTAGACTTTGTAAATAAAAAGGCAATGGAAGGAACAATAGATGCACATGTTTCTGGTGATGTTCCTAATATTGTAATAGAATTACCAAAGTTATCTGAAGAAACAGTTGGACATTTAATCTATTTCTTTGAGAAAGCTTGTGCTATGTCTGGCATGATTTTAGGGGTAAATCCATTTAATCAACCAGGTGTAGAAAAATATAAGAAAAATATGTTTAAACTGCTTGAAAAACCAGGATATTAATTATTTTTTTGATAATTTGGGGTCGGTGTTTTTTTTGACAGTTTGTCAAGAAAAATACCGACCCCAAATTGACAAATGGAGGAGTCAAAATGATTGTAGAAGAAGGATATAGAATAAAATTATCAGACATAGGAAAAGATAATAAAGCTACAAATAAAGCAATATTAAGTTATTTAGAGGACGTAGGAGGAAAACACTCAGATATAGCTGGATATGGAGTTTTAGATATCGAAAGAACACATTTATCTTGGGTACTAATTGAATGGAAATTGAAAATAATTAGAAGACCTAATTATGCTGAAAAAATAAAGGCTGTAACTTGGTCTAGAAATGCAATAAGATGTTATGCTTTCCGTGATTTCAAACTATATGATGAGCAAAATAATGTTATTGCAGTTGCAACAACTAAATGGGTGTTAGTAGATACAGAAAAAGGAAAGATAGTTAGAATTGATGCTGACTTATTAAGTACATATCAACCTGAATTAGAGATGTTTTCATTTGACGAAAATGAGGATTTTCCTAAAATAAAGGAACCTGAACAATATCAGGAAGAAACATATTATCAAGTAAGAAGAGCAGATATTGATGTTAATAATCATATGCATAATTTGAATTATGTTGATTTGGCAAATGAGGCTTTGCCAGATGAGGTATATAGAGGAAATCATTTGAATAATTTGAGGATTACATATAAGAGAGAAATTAAGCTAGGTGAAACTGTAAAGTGCAAATATTCTTTTGAAAACGGAAAACATATTGTAGCTGTAAAAAGTGAGGATGATTCAGTGTTACATGCTATAATTGAGATGGAATAGTGACAAGAAAAACACCGACCCCAAATTGACAAGGTTGTCAATTTGGGGTCGGTGTTTTTCTTGTCACTTTTTTAACACTTCAATCTCTTCAAAAGCTTGAAACCACTCAAAGAGAAGTCAATTACTTCACTAATAAAAATAGATATAATATAGCCACTAAAACCTAAAAAAGGAACTAAAAAATAAATAAAAGTAATGGTAATTAAGCAATCAAAAATATTAATTATCATAACATCAACTTGGGCATCCAATCCTTTTAAAATTCCGGTCAATAACAATATCAAGATACATAATAACAATTAAAGGAGAAAGGATACGGATATATTTAGCTATTTCAGATTTATGATAAATTATAGTGCTAATTTCGTCAGAAAGCATAAAAATTGTAATAGCAACGAGAACTGAAAAAATAAAAGTGCAACTCAAAATAAGAATTGAGAGGCTTCGTATTTTTTTATTTTTGCCTTGAGCATTAAAGCGTGAAAATTCAGGTATCAGTAATCCACTGAAACTAGTAACTAGAATTACAGGAAACATGATTACTGGCATGGCCATTCCATTTACAATTCCATAAGCTATTAAAGAATTTGATGAGTTCATTCCACTTTTTTGTAAGCTTGATGGGATAATTAATTGTTTTATAGTTGATAAGCCTGAACGCAAATAGGAGGTTAAAGCGACTGGTATTGTGATGCGCAAAATTCGCTTATTGTAACTATCTAGGTCACGATAACGTGATTCAGAAAGTGAACCTTTTTTATCACGAAAATATAGAAAATATAGTTGAGCAAATGAAGTTACTTCTGAAATTACATCTGCTAAAATTAGGGCGTAACAGGCATAATTTATATCATCAGGCATAAGTGATTTTAATAAAATAGCAGTAAATAATATTTTTACAAATTCTTCGAAAAATTTTGCTAATGCATTTTTATAGACACGTCTAACTGCAGTAAAATAACCATTTACAGCAGATGACATAGAAATGAATGGAAGCGCTATACAAATAAGATATATTACATTTTTGCTGATTTTACTATGTAAGCAATGAATGGTGATAAAATCAGCTGATACGAAAAATATTACACTTGCAGATAGACCAAAAAGCAGACTAAAAAGTACACATCTTTGAGCAGCTTTTTTTGCACCAAGTTCATTGTTGGATGCCAGTTCTTCTGAAACTACTCTAGTTGCAGAAATATTTATTCCAGCAGAAGCTAAAGTAATTCCAAACATATAGACAGACATAACAAGAGTGAATACTCCAACAGCTTCTTCACCAATGGTGTTTGAAATATATATACTAAAAAACATATTGATAATTTGTAAAATGACTGAACTTAGCAATAAAATTATTGTATTTAATATGAAAACTTTTAAAACTTTCAAGGCAATATCCTTTCTAAAAAGTACAACTTTATATCTTATAAATAATATTAGAGAATAGTGAAAATATGCATTGAAATATTGAAGCAATTTTGATATAATTCTAACAAAGAAAATTGGAAAGGCATGTTGATATGGAAGAAAATTCAGTAATTAGACCAGAACTAGAAAATAGACAAGAAGAACGATTGGAAAATTCATTAAGACCCCAATCACTAGACGAATATATTGGTCAAACAAAAGTAAAAGAAAATATGAAAATATATATAGAAGCAGCTAAAAAGAGAGGGGAACCACTTGATCACTGCTTATTTTATGGACCTCCAGGATTAGGAAAAACAACAATTGCAAATATAATTGCAAATGAGATGCATTCAAATATCAAAATTACATCTGGACCTGCAATTGAGAAACCCGGTGATTTAGCTGCAATTTTGACTACACTTTCAGAGTTCGATGTATTGTTTATAGATGAAATTCACAGATTGAGCAAAAATGTGGAAGAAATATTGTATCCTGCGTTAGAAGATTTTACATTAGATATTGTAATTGGCACAGGACCAAGCGCAAAATCTATCAGAATAGATTTGCCGAAATTTACTTTGATTGGTGCTACAACAAAGGCAGGTTCGCTTACAACACCATTAAGAGATAGATTTGGAATTATTCATAAATTGGAATTGTATTCACCAGAAGATTTGCAGGTAATTGTTAAAAGGTCAGCAAGAATTTTGGGAGTTGAGATAGATGATGAGTCAGCAATGGAAATTGCCAGAAGATCAAGAGGAACCCCAAGAATTGCAAATAGATTATTAAAAAGAGTTAGAGATTATGCAGCAGTTTTGGGAGATGGAGAAATTACTTTGAAGATTGCAAAACATGCATTAAATCAACTTGAAATAGATGAACTAGGGTTAGATGAAGTGGATAGAAGAATGTTGGAGGTTATGATAACTCAATATCAAGGTAGGCCAGTTGGAATTGAGACAATTGCGGTGTCACTTGGAGAAGAGATTGATACAATTGAAGATGTGTATGAACCATATTTAATTCAAATTGGCTTTATATCTCGTACTCCAAGAGGTAGAATTGTTATGCCACCAGCATATCAACATTTAGGATATCCATATTTAGGTTAGTGTGAAAAAAAGAACCGACCCCAAATTAGCAAGGAGGAAAAAATGAAATTATTATTACATACATGCTGTGCACCTTGTAGTATATATTGCATAAAAAGCTTAAGAGAAGAAGGAATAGAGCCAACAGTATATTGGTTTAATCCTAATATACATCCTTATATGGAATATAAGGCAAGAAGAGATACTTTAAAGGAATATACAAAGTCAATAGGAATAAATGCAATTTTTGATGAAAACTATGGTTTAAGGGATTTTTGCAAAAATGTTGTAAATGATTTGGAAAATAGATGTGTTAAATATTGTTATAGAATTAGACTTGAGCAAACTGCTAAATATGCTAAAGAGAATGGATATGATACTTTTTCTACTACATTGTTAATTAGTCCATATCAAAATCATGAAGCTCTTAAAAATATAGGTCAAGAGATGGCTGATAAATATGGATTGACTTTTTTATATAGGGATTTTCGTCCAGGTTTTAGAGAGGGACAAGCTGAAGCTCGTGAACTTGGCTTGTATATGCAAAAGTATTGTGGATGTGTGTTTAGCGAGGAAGATAGATATGCTAAGCAAATTAAGAAGGACAAGGAAATTCCTAATAGTTCAAGACGAAGAAAATAGAAAGGTTTCATGGTGGATCAATCTTAACAGAGAAATATTTTGAAGAGCAACTAGAAAGAATAAGAGAAATAAGAATGTCTGAAAGAAAATTTTATCAAAAAATTACAGACATCAAAAAAATATTGACTTTAATTCAATAATGTGATATTTTGCATAGGCCAAAAGTATTAGGAGATAATAATTATGGAATTATGTGGTTTAAATTATTAAATGGTGGAGAAATTGGAACAAAAGCTCCAGAAGTTTGCCCTGTATGTAGCCATCCAAAAGCATATTTCGAAATTAAAGCTGAAAATTATTAAAATATAGAAAAACTATTCTTATGAGAAATATAAATTAATATGGAGGGAATCTATTAAATATGTATAAAGGAGATTGATAAAAATGTTAAAAAATGCTATAGCATATATCTTGAGAAAGAGGAGTAGAACAGTTATTATA
>CAKPGU010000003.1 GCA_934155265.1 uncultured Clostridia bacterium | reverse complement strand
CACTTGCTGTATAATTTGGATTTGTAATACTTAAAGTAGCTTTATATTTACCTACTAATTTAGGTAATGTTGTTCCTTTATCTTCATAAGATCCATTGTTTAACTTAGAGTAAGTAATTTTATAATCGCCAGCTCCTAAGCCATCAACACCTGTTGCAGTTGGTGGAGTTTTAGTAGTGCCATAAACCCATGTACTATCTAAACCACTAATACCTACAGTAAGGTTTTTCTTTTCAACTTTTAATGTAACTGTTGCCGTATAATTATTTCCATTATTATCAGTTACAGTAATTGTTGCTGTGTAAGTTCCAACAGAAAGTCCTTCTTTTGCCTTAATTTTATAATCTGTATTTGTTGCACCAGCACTAACTGTTGGTGATGTACTAGGTCCTTCAACAGTAAAATTAGAACTATCTACTGTTACATTTTGAATTTGTAAATCAGAACCACTTATATTTTTAATTGATATACTATTAAGACTAGGTGTTTCCTTATAAGTTTCATTTATTTCTACATTATTTACTTCAAAGCCATTAACTTTTTTTATAATAATGTAAGGATTTTCTCCTCCAGAAGAATAGAAATCTTCAACTAAAGTATTTCTATTTGCTTCAGTTAAAACTGGAGCTCCTGTTGTATAAGGTAGTTCTTGGAAATATGCCTTAGAATTAGGATTAATAACATTATCTAATTTCATTTTTCCTAATTTATTACTTCCTAATTTGCTTGCAAGTCCCATTGCTTTCAATGACTCAAAATTAAAATTGAATTTAATATCTGAATCAGAATCTGAACTAGTGCCAAAAAGAGACTTCTGATCACCGACATTAAATACCGCATCTTTTACTTTTACATCGACAGTAATATTTCTACCATTTGTATAGTAATCATTGGTAAATAAAGAAATAAAAGTAGTTGTTGAACTGATTATCTCATAATATCCACCTTCAATAGTTAGTCCAAATTTTTTAATTTGCTCATCATGGACAACATCATAAGTAGTAAAATTAATGCTTTTTTTTGTAAGAATCTTACCAGTTTTACTACTACCACTATCCTTAATAGTTAATTTACTATTAAAGTTATAATAGTATTTGTTATTTGATTCATCATACTCTGACATTCCATAATTAAATGAAAGACCTTCGGAACCTGTATCTAATGTTTGCCCATTTAATTCAAGAGTAATGTCATTAACAACATAAAAATTTAGGTACTTTGTTAAAGTAATATCTTTTGCTAATTTAATTTCATTTATCTCAGAATCAATTCCTTTTGATGCATTAATTAGTTCTTCCTCATTCTCTACTGTGACTGTTTTAGCATTTACATTAGTAGCTCCAATTAGTAGAAAACTAACTAGCATTAATAATATTGCCACTAAATATTTTGTTTTATTTTTCATAAAACCATTCTCCTTTCTCAAACAAAACATTTTCTGCTTTATTTAACTCTAACACTATGTAATACTACCCTATATTTATTGTTATTTGCACAGGTGGAAAGTGTTAGTATTGTATCTTCATTAGATACATTTACATTGAAATCTTTTTTACTTCTTTGTTTTATTGTGTTAATAAATTTTGAAAATTCATCATCACTAAATTCTGTTTGTATGTAATAATCTTCTTTTTCTGTTTGATATATAGAAAATATTTGATATGTTTGATATTCATTTTCTGTTATAAAAGTTATATATTGGTTATCTTTATTGTTGTACCATTCTTCCTTTATAACATTTTTTAAACTTCCAAACATACTGTCATCTCGCATATTGTGTCCATAAACCACAATGTTTTTATCAGTTTCATCAAATTTATTTTTGTAATCTGCAAATACCCAACCTGCCACATTGTACTTTTTATTAAAATTATGTGTTAGATAATAACTGTTATCTTTAGCTTGTACTACTGGAATTTCTATGTTTGTATTTTCTACTTTCAACCAAGCAACTGTATCAGAATTTTCTTGTTTTAATTTTTCAAAATTCACTTTATACTTATGTTCCTCATCGTTTGTGCTATCTATTTCAACGCTTTTTTCTATGTTGCTTATTATTTCTTTGTTTTCTTTATTGTTTTTAGTCCATACTATTATGCGTAGACTTGAATAGATAAGAAGTATTAAAAAGATTAATTGCATTATTCTTATTATGAATAATGTCTTTTTGCTTTTTTGCTTTTCTCTTCTACTCATTTTTTATTAACTCATCTATTCACCACCCATCAACTTTACTTTTCCATATAATTTTATATCATATTTTAGCATAAATTACTATTGTACTTTTGGTGCAAATTTTCATTAAATTTTGCACTAAAAGTGCAAAAACGCCAAAAGTTATTTATTTTTTTACTTTTTTATGATACAATATATTTTGATGTGAGTAAGTTAGGAGGTTTCTGTTTTGTATAATATTATTGTAATTGATGACCATAAAATGTTAAGAGAAATGATTTCTGAAACATTAAATACAAGAGGTTTTAATGTTATCGCTTCTAGTGGAGATGCAAAAGACTCTGTATCCTTATGTGAAAAATTTAAACCTGATTTAATTTTAATGGATATTTGTACTGAAAACAATTCAAGTGGATTAGCATATTCAAAAATAATAAAAGAGAACTTTCCAAGTGTGAAAATTATTCTTATGACAGGTGTACCAGATTTAACATTTATAGACAAGGCAAAAGCTAATAATGTTGATAGCTTTATTTATAAAAATATTAGTAGTGATTCTCTTATAAGCACAATTCAAAATACTATTGATGGTTATTCTTTGTATCCAAATGCTAATAACCCCAAAGCAAATATTCCTGATGTTTTAAAAAACTTAACAGATACAGAATTGAATGTTCTAACTGAGTATTGTAAAACATTAGATAGAGATGAAGTTATAAAAAAACTTGGAATATCTGTAAGAACATTAAAATCACATATTTCATCTATTTATGAAAAAACTGGTTATAATAATTTAGCAAAACTTGCAATATATTGTGTGGGTAATGGTTTAATAGTTCCAAACCTTGAAACCCCGAATGAGTAAAAGAATAACTGCTATTTCAATGTTAGCAGTTATTTTTTATTGATATATTTACCGAAAACTCTGGAACTGTTGAAATATAGAACATTCCTCCTAGTTTTTTTACTTTTCTTCTCATATCTTTTGTTCCCTGATTTTCTGTAATAAATTCATTTGGCTTTCTGCCATCATTTGTTATTATCATATATGTTTCTTCTAGTGTTTCCCTTGTCTTCACAAATACTTTTGAACTTCCTGCGTGTCTTATTGCATTTGTAGTTGCCTCTCTTATTATTTCAAAGAACACTTTTGCAGTTTCTTTATTTTGAGGTAATTTTCCATCTATAATAATGTCTGTTCCGTTTTTCTTATGTATTTTTATTAAATTTTCTAGGTTTGTATTCGTGTCATCTGTATCTTCAATATCTATGAACATTTTTTGTATCATAAATTTTATTTCTTCAAAATTTTCTTGGGTTATATTTTCTTTATTTAAATATTGTTGCAGTATAGAAAGATTTTGTCCTAATATATCGTGATATTTGTTTTTTAATTTTAGCAGATTCTTTTCCTTTTCTAATTCTTCTATATTGTCAATACTTAATAATATTTTTTTATTATTCTCTTTTAACTTTTTATTTTGCCCATTTAACTTTTGATGTAATTTATATTCTTCTGTTATATCAAATGTAATTATCTCATTATTGTTTATAACAAAAACATAATATTTATTTTCTACTTTTACACAATAATTTTTATCTAGCTGGTCTATACTTTGTTTTATTATATTTGTTACATAATCTTTCTTTATATTTAATTTGTCTAGTATTTCATACATTTTATTGTTTATTAATTTTGCTTTCTTACCTTTTAATACTAAAATTCCAAACTCACATTCATCTATAACTTTTTTTATTGAGAAATCTGTAATAGTTTCTTTTTTGTAATATCTAAAATACATATATATAATTGAAATAATTTCGTATATTATGCCTAAAAATGCAATTATAAATAAGCTTTTTCTTGATATGCTTTCTTGCATAAACAATGCTATAAGCATTATCATAAAAACAATATATTCTAGTGCATAATCTGTTATATTTTTATTTATTATTCCTTTTTTTAGTATGATTTTTAGAATCTGCCATACTAACAAAAGACACAGTATTCCTATAATTGCTACCATAATACTAATTTTCTCCTCTTAAAATTTTCAATTTTATAGTTGTTTCATCTTCATTTACTATTTGCTCAATTTCTAATATTCTTTCTAATTGTAATTTTTCTATTTCTTTTTTGAAGTTCTTATGTTTGCTATCAAATAAATATTTTATTTCTGTATATGAATTGTTTACTTGTATATATAGAATAAAATTAGTTTCTCTAAATTTCATTATTGTTTCAAATATGATCTCATAAATATTCGCTGTTTCTCCACTACTTATCTCAAAATTATTTGTTTTCAAAACTCCATTTATTCCTAGTGCTTGTGCCTCTATTAACATTTCGTTTATGATTATTTCTAGTCTTTTATTATCATATTTTTCTTTGTTATAGCTTGATATTACTAAACTACTCATTCTTTTACAATAATTTAGTAGTAGTTTTATATTTTGCATTTTATCTATGTCTGTTATCTTCATTTCTTTTATTAGTTTATCTATCAAGTTTCTTTTCTGCTCTATTTTTTCATCTAGTAGCTCTATAATTTCGCCTTTTAATTTTGTTTCGTATATTTCTGTTGCTATTTTTCTTTGCTTTTGTAAAATTTTCTCTTGTTCCATAAGTTCTTGTTGTATTAACTTCAATTTTTCTTCATATTCATTTATCTTACTATAATCTTTTTCTTCTATTGAATAACCACCACTTATAGCCTTAACATTTTTTACAATATTGTTATCTTTATATGTATTTTTAACTTTATTATCTTTTATATCATTTATTATATTTTCTTTTAGATTTATGGAATGATTTGTTGCAATTCTAGTTTTTCCATCTTGTGATATAATTTCTAATGGTAAATTTGAATTTTTAAATATTTTCTTATATCTAAAATTATTTGGTATTAAATTAAAGTCAAGCATCATTTCTAATCCTACACAAAATAATGTTCCTATTATTACTGACATATTCGTTTTTCTTATTACTGGAACATTTTTTATATATAAAATTGTATATACTACACCAATTAAAATAATTATTGATATTGAAATTATGTTTTTGTACCCTTTATTTTTGCTTGATTTTATTAGATTTATTATTGCTACTACTATTAAGCATAGAATCCAAGCAACTATTATAAAATACCCTATATTATGATTATAATCATTTATATTGCTTTTTATTTTGAATACAATATTATGTAGGCTATTTGTAAGTACTAATAAGAATAGTATTGTTGATATAATTATTGTAGCAATTCTTCTTTTTTTATTTTTACTGTTTATTAAATAACTACTGCAATTATAATAAAATGTTGGAATCAGCAATAGTGGTATATAATACAAATACCACAATATTTCTGTTGCATACCCTGTTGTATATATTTTAAGCATTCTTACTACCATCCAAAATGCTAATAGCACACCTATTGATAATACATATTTTTTTAGTGTTTTATCAAATATTCTTATATATAATAGTGTTATCCATATTGTATATATTGCTAATGCTAATACGGTTTGTTGAGTCTGTGTCATATTTACCCCTTTTTATTTTTGATTTTTATATAAATTATATTTGTCTACAATATAATAACATAATAGCAGATTTTCTATTTTTTTCAACATAAAGCAAAATACTAGCCTTTTCTAGCTAGTATTTTATAACTTTAATTTTTCTTTTTATAAGGCTCTTCAATCACATATTATCTACAACTACCACCATTATCTTTAAAGTATGATTCTATGTATTCTACTAATATTTTACCTTTTTTATATGTAATTATACATTTTTTGAATATTTAAAAATTTAGAGTATTTATTTTTATCCAAATATCTCTCCCAAATTATGTCTGCTTATGTCTTTATTTTGTATGAAATTTTTTTCTGCATTAATTATTTTTAATAATTTATCATCAAATTCATCTGTTATTTGTTCTATAGAGCCGACTACTTTTAATGCATCATCAAAATCACCTTCCATTCGTAGTATATCCACAATTTGTAGCAGATTACTATTATAATAAGGTAATACTTTTTCAGCGAATATTTGACATGCTTTAATTCTGAAATCAGAAGCATTTTTTTCGTTGCAAACCCATGATGCCATTATATATGACTTATATGCATTCGAATAATCCATATTATTTTCATATTGTTTTGCAACTAATAAAATCTTTCTTAAAGCTCCTGAATATTTTTTTATAATTTCTTGAAATTCACTTAGTTCATTCCATAATTTAAAATTATTAGTAAATCTTGATTCTATTGTAGTATTAATTTGATAACTTGAATAATGACAATTAGGACATTCCATAATATTTGCACCTATTCCCATCATACTACCAACTGGTTTCATATCAAAATCTGAATATCCTTTTACAAAATTCGACATATAATCTAAATATTCATTTTCCGTACCACATACAGCACATTTATATATTTTCTTTTGAACTTTCATATTCTTCTCCTATTCTAAAATAAATTTATTTTCATTTTATCTATATATTTTATACTCAATGGTAAATATACCATATTAATCCCAAAATTATAATTCCAATTAAAGTAAAAATCATAGCTATAATTAACAAATATATAATCTCTTTTAATATAAAGTTATTAATTTTTGAATCTTGAGGATTGTTAATTTTATATCGTACTTTAATGTCTTTCTTTTTTACATAATATGTATATTTATCTTTAAAGAATTTTTCATTTGATTTTGTTTTAATGTACTTGTAAAGCAAATCACTTATTTCAAAATCATCAATCATTGTACTTATATGTTTTTTATTGTTTACAATATAAGAATATGTTATTGTAGTATCAAATTTTTTATGTGTTGTAATGCCTAGTTTTAAATTTCTTACTTTATCAACTCGTATAATTTCCCCATCTACTATATTTGTATTTTTATGAATTATATAATATATAAACATATATAACATAAAAATAATAAGTATCAATATTATATATAACATTTTATTTGCTCCTATTAATTTGTAAATCTATTTATTATTTTTTTTAAATAATCCTTTTAAAAATCTTTTTATTTTAATCCAAAATGTATCTTCTTTATATTCAACCATTGCAGTTTCTTCAAATTTTTCTTCTACTACTCTTTGTTTATTTTTAAATAAGTTGTCAGGATTATATTTTTCTCTTAATTCATCTTGATATTTTCTTTCATTTTCTGCATAAACACTTTTTAATCTTTCCTTTTCGTTTTCATCTTTACACCAATATTGCAAATTAAGCATAGCAATTAAAGCAAGTGTTTCTTCCAATAAATTTTGTTTCTTAATTGGAACGTTTGGATTTATATTCTTTACATATTTACTATCTTTTTGTTCTTTAAAGAATTCTCTTAATTTTTTTGGTATTTCATTTTGTTCTTCAATTGTTAGTAAACTAATAAATTCATCTATTTCTGAATATGCTTGTCTTGTTTTTGTTGATATACTCATTATATATCCTCCTTGTATGTTATTTTTATAATAAAATACAATTTCTATTATCATCTAATTTCTTTTCTTGTGATATATCTTGTGTTATTTCTTTTATACTATCAAACGATTTTGTCATAGCTTCTGATCTAGTTATTGATTCAGTAGCATCAACACCGCTTTGAAGTATCACTGATAATTTTCTTTGTTTCCTCATCGTATTTATTTGTTGTTCCAGTATTTCTAAATCAATTTCTGGATAAAATTCTCCACCCCATCGCTCTGTTGTAACTCTATTATTTTTTATAGAATGATATAAATTTTCTATATTTTGTAAACTGGGCTCATTGTCATAACTTTTAAGTAACTCTTGAACTTTTGCTCTTTCAGCATCTAAACATTCCTCTATATCAATTACCACGATTGGTAAATCGTCAAAATCCTTTGAAGCTTTTTTAGTATTTTCCCAAATTATTTTTTCATCTTCTGTCATTTTATATTTTCCATCTCTTCTGAAAAAAATCAAATAATCAGGCTGTTTCTTTTTATTATTTTGTGTTCTTAAATAATCTATTTCATTATATGTTTTTGTAGTATCAATTAATTCTGAAGGACTATAATATTGATTTTTGCCATCTGAAGATACTCCTATTTGTGTTCTCCAACTAGAACTACTTATATCAGAGTTGTTCATTTGTACCAATGATGATTGTTCCATATCTCTAAATCCATAACACACATTTGACAAAGGTGCAATGCCTAACATGTCATTTCTAATATAGCTAGCACATAAATGAGATGTTTTAATTTTAGGTCTATTCCAACTTTCTCGATAATTTTCTTGTTCTTTATTTTTTTTGTCAGAAAAGGCTCCAACTGATGTAATGATAATATTAAAATCAGTACCTGCTTTATAAACATTAGGTTCTAATTCTTCTAAATTACTTGTATTTAATAAATTAGAATTAAACTCACGTGTCACTTCACTTCTTACTATTGCATCAATTTCATATAAATCAGTGTATTTTGCTCTATTTCCGTTATTATAAATTTTTAATAATTGTTCAGCATCTGTGGAATTTTTAATATTTATTAATTCATTTACAATTCGTCTTGCTTTTTTATCTTTAATATTATTTGCATAATTATAAAATTTTGCAAAATCTATAAAATTCACATCATCTATTCCAAAAAGTTTTGAAAAAACAGCCTTTTGAATATCAGATATTTCTCCTTTTTCTATATATTTTTTTTCACGTTCTTCTCGTAATTCTTCAATTCTATTAATATCATTAATATCCTCAATACCAAGCTCATTGTCGCTTATAAGAATTTGAGTTAAAGTTTCGATATCTATTTCATTTATATTTTCAATACTTTCAATTAGTTTTGGAGAATTTTTAATGCCTTTCATTAAAAATATAAACAAGTTTTCCCAATTACTATCGTTTGATTTTTCTTGATAATTGTCTATTATTTTAACAAAAATACTTAATTCAATATCTGACATATTTATTATATTTTTTTGTACTTCTTGTGATATTGAAATCTTATTAATTTTTGAGATTCCAAGTAGCTCGACATATTTATCATCTAACATTTCATATTTAATAGTATCAATAATTTCATCATTACTTTTATGCATTTGCAATAATAATTGTCGTTTTCTTTCTAACATTGCATCATTAACAGGCTGCTCGAAAAAATGCAACAGTAGTTTTTCTTTGTCATGAAATTCATTAAATCCTTGGCTTTCTAATACTTGACTTATAAATCTATTCTTTATTGTGTCATATTTATATAATTGTGGATTTAATATACATTTGTATAATACCTCTTGTGATATATCTAAACTATTTAATATTTTGCTAATATGGTGTTCATTATTAATATTAGATAATATAATATTATATTGAAAATCTTTCGAAGGGTTTTCAACACGGCATATTATTTCTATTTTTTTTAATTCTTTATTTTTTAATAAATATAAAGCTAATTGTTCCGAAATTTTTAATTGAGGTTTGCTTAATATCATATTTTTAGTTGAATTAGAAAGTGTATCTAATTTTAATAAATTTTGTAAGAATTCATTTGAAGGTTTTTTAATATTATTTATCAAATTATTAATTTCTAAATTCCCCAAATTTATTCTATCATTATTTATTAATGAACTTATCATTTGTTCAGATGGATTATCTATTACTTGTATTAAACTTATATCTCCACTATCTTGTATTAATTGCAAAATCAAACTTTCGTTATTTTGAAAGTATTGTTTAGCAATTTGTATTTTCAAACTACTGTCATGGCTTGTTTGTATAAATCTAACAGCTTCATGCTCATTTGTTATTTGGTTTATTTGATCTTGAACTAATAATTCTTTATCTATTTCCACTCTTATTCCTAATGGAATTTCCGGTTTTAATTGTTTATATGCATTTCTATTTTCTGGTTGTAAACATTTAGATTTAAAATAACCTAAATATTGTTCAGATATTATGTTTCCAACCATATTCGAAAGTCCAGTTGCAAGTTGTTCTTCTGCTAATTCATCATTAATATCTATTCCTAAAACATTTGATAATTCTATATAAAGTTCCTCTATATTATCTTTTGAAAATAATTCAAAAATTCTATCAATTTCGCTTTCATTCATATGTACACCTACTTTTTTATAATAATAATTTTGTAATTAAAACTATTTTAAACTCAAACTTCATTTAATTTAGTTGTTTCTTTTGTTTCTTTATTAATTCTTCTGATACTATCTTCTTTTTTGATACCGGAATGTTAATTGTAGATTTACCTATTTCTTGTTCTGAAAATACTACGTCTTTTTGCATTTAATTTTCTAAAAACATGACCATCTTTTAATTTACTTTTTATCCATTCCTTTTTACTATCAACACATGCTTGATGTTTTTTATATCTTATTGCACAACTCCATTGATTTAATTGAATCCTTCTTACAAATTATTATTTTTATTATATTATATCATATATTTATAAAAATAATATTGTATTTCAAAATTTTATTATAAGAATTATAATATTTTATAAAAATAAGAGCACCACAGATCTGGTGCTCTATTGAGATAATTATTTAGTTACGTTGTTTTCAAATTCTGCTGCAGTAGCAAAACTTTCCATATCAGTGAAAATTTTCTCTAATTCAACTTTTGATACCATTCCTTTTTTCATGAGTTCTTCAACTAGAATTTCTAATTCAGCCTGGTGCATACTTAAAATATTATCTGCATATTTTTTTGCTTCATTAAGGATTTTATCAATTTCTCCACTAATTTTTTCAATTATTTTTTCAGTATACATTGGATTTTCGCTTTCTCGAAGATAAACTCTATCCTCAGTAAAATCTTCATCCAAACCATATCTGGTAATCATATCTTTTGCAATTCGTGTTGCTTTTGTCAAGTCCGAATTTGCACCAGCAGAAAGTTCATTACTGTAAAGTTTCTCAGCTCGTCTACCTCCTAAGAGTTTCGCAATCATCTGAATGTAAAAATCTCTGTTTGAAGATGGTGTTGCATATTCATCTTCTTCAAATACATTTACTCCAAGATAGTCTTCTGCAGGAATGATTGAAATTGCTAAAGTATGATAGTTCTGAAGTTCTGAAGAAAAATGCTGAACAATATAGTGACCGGCTTCATGATAGGCTGTTGCCATTTTCTTTTTTTCTGACATTCGCTCAAACTGTTTCTTTCTAATGTCAAAATTATCAAGAATGTCCTCTTTGCTAACCTCTGTTTTGCCTTTTAACTCAGCTCCTGCCATGGTTCTGTCAAGCAAATCCAATGTTCTGTCTGGGTTTTTTGTTTCATAGTTGAAACAGGAAGCATTTAGAATTGCAAAATCAACCAATTCTTTTGATATTTTTGTATGATGAAATTCTTCCAAACTTAAAATTTGATTTTTGATCATATCATACAATTCATCTGACTTCGGTTCGCGAACGATAATCTTTTCAAATCTTCTCTTTAATGCTCCATCTTTTGAAAAATATTTTTCATATTCATCAAAAGTTGTAGCACCTATGACCTGAGTGTCACCTCTCGCTAAAATTGGTTTCAATGAGTTTGCAAGATCTAGTTCTCCGTCTTTACAAGCTCCTGCTCCAAGAATTGTATGAATTTCATCAATAAATAAAATACATCCCGGATTGTTTTCTAAAAATTTTATTAATTCCTGAAAACGTGCTTCTGCTGTTCCACGATATTTTGTATCAGCAACAATTGATGTAACATCAAGTGCCAGTACTTTAGAATTTTTGAATCTGTCTGGACAATTACCTTTTACAATATTCCATACAAGCTTTTCCACAATTGCTGTTTTACCTACACCTGGATATCCAACTAAAACTGCATTTCTTTTAGTTGCTTTGGCAAGAATTTTTACCAATGTATCTGTTTCTTTTTCTCTTCCAAGAATACGGCAATATTCATCATTTGTTGAATATTTATTGTTGAGTACTGTTAAAAAACTAGCCAAAGTTCTTGGAATAGTAAATTTATTTTCATATTTGGTCATTTCTGCATTGTCAATAACTGTGTCTGGAAGAGTTGCATTTTCTCCTAAACAAGAAATTATGAATTCTAGATAAATATCTGGCATAATTTCTGTAAAGGCTGCAAACATGTACTCATTTGTTACGCGAGTATCATTATACATTTTTTCTGCAATTTCACTTGCAAGATTCAAAACCTCATATAATTTCTGCGTTATTACAATTTGTTTTTTGGAACTATTACCATTTTTTAACTCAGTAGCAATTTCCAATGTTAAAAATGGACTTTTATAATTTATATCTTTTTCATCTATACGTTCATAAATCGATTCTCTTTTTTGAGATATAGCTCCCTGAAATGCATTTTCTACAAGTTCCTCATATTTTTCAAAGCGCTCCTCTTCTTCAGGAAAATGCGTACTGTAAAGTTCTGCAACCTTGTCTACAATTTCCATGTGTTCAAGTCCATGTTTTGTTAAATATTTGTGTAATGGACTATCTCCCATGATAGCAAGTGTTCCAAAAGCAATTAATTCTGAAACGTATCCAAATCCATTCCGTGTTGAAGTTGCTTCTGAAGCCATGAATAAAGTGATAGTATCTGCATTAAGTTTCATAACAATTACCTCCTATAATGTATCCTCTTTGTGATATAAGTAACATAAATATTTTACATCGTTATGAGTGATTTGTCAATTATATTTTATTTAAAAAGTCATATATTTCTTGTGCTAAGACATCTTCTTTTCCATTATAAGAATGATTTGCACCATCAATATAACTGATATCTAACAGAGTATTGCTTAGCTTATTTTTTAATATATAAACCAAATCTTTTGCATTTTGCTTAATTAATTCTTTATTATTTCCCCATCTCATGAATAATGGTATTTTTATATTATTTATCTTTTCATAATCATAATTTTCATCACTATATCTTGCAAAATCAATATTTTCATAATATTTAATATATTTTAAATATGTTTTTACTGAAAATGGATGTATAGAGCATTCAAAAGGCATAAGCTCTTCTAATTTATTTTCTATTTCCATATTATTGGCTAACTCAATAATTTCTTTTGGAGTAAATGTTTTTAACATATCTGGTATATCTACTAAAGATAATAGTATTATTGATTTTATATAGTTCAAATATGGATTATTTTCTTCTAATAGTTTATTATACACATATACAATTTTAGTTGAGCCCAAACTGTGTCCTTGCAAATATACATTTTTATATCCTAATTTAACTACATATTTTATTGCTCCTAATATATCAAAATAACTGTCTTCAATATTTTCATAAGCAGTTCCTTGTAATATCTTTTCTCCAGTTTTCTTTTGACAGTATTTGATAATTTCACTACCTCTATTATTAAAACATAGTGTGTCTATATTTAATGAACTCACTTTGTTAGCAATTATTTTTTCTCTTTTTTTAAAACAATTGCTTGTCATTCCATGTATTTGGATTAAAATTTTATCAGTATCACTTTCACATTTATTTAAGATTCCTTCTAATAAAATACCGTCTGTAGCTTCAAATTTAATTATTTTTGTTGTCACCAAACCACTCCTTTATCCTCTTCATAGCTTCTATTATTTCATTATCATTATTATATTCAAAAATATAATGTTTTCCATCTTCATCAAGTTTTCCATCTTTTTGCAATATATATTTTATATTTTCTAATTCTTTATTATTTTTTTCAATGGCCAAACAATATGAAAAACTATATCCATAATTACATTTTACATATATATTGCACTTGTTAAAATTGTATTTAATAAATTCTGTACTTGCAATTACTGTTTTATACTCATACTTTATTGGTTCTAAATTCAATAGTTCATGAATTTGGCATTTTAATACATAAGTATAAAAGTCCCAATTTCTAGCATTGTTGCTTTTACTTTTTGCAATTAAAATTTGCCTATCATTATCTAAATTACCACTTCCAACAGCTTTTAAATATCCTTCTCCTTCACTAAGTGTATCTTTAATTATTTCTGGATATTTTATGCAACAGTTTGTCCACTCTGGAATTGTATCATTAGCAATATAGTCTTTTACTATATGTTTTATGGCGTCTTCTATTTGATTTCTTAAATCAGAAATAGTTTCATCATTTTCACAATAATTTACACTTTCTGATATTTTATCTAATAATTTTTTTACAATTATTCTTTGACCTTTATATTTCTCTTCTGTTAGTAGATTATACCAACTATTATATTTATCACTCATTACTAAAAAACTATATCTTTTTCCATATCTAATCATATAATTGCCAAATGTTAATAATGCTCTCCTAAAGTAATATTGTGTATCTTCATTTAAAAGAGAATCAATACTTTTTTCGTTAAATATTGTTCTGATTTTTTGACTATAATTTTTATACATTGCAAGTTTTTCATCATTATATTCATTAATAAATTCAAATAAAAATTGTGTATTTCCTTTAAAATAAGGATGTTTATCTATTTTAAGAATTTCTTTTTTCCATTCTTCGTTTTGACTTATATATTTTGCTTTAGTTATTTCACCTTTTAATAAATATTTAAATTCGTTATCAAATTCTCCATATTTATTAAAAAGACCATTTATATTTTCATCACTATATTGAGTTATTTTTTCCAAATATTGTTGAATTCCATTTTCTCTAAATATTGAATTTAAAATATCATTTATATTAGATATCATCATACAATATCTTTTAGCACTGTCCATATACATATTTTCTACTATATTTCTGACAAAATATAATATTTTTGATAGTTCTAATTTTTCATTCGAATCAAGCTCGTTTTTGTTTTTATATCGTAAAAATTTACACATTGCAAAAAGTTCTACTTTTTCAGGTCTTAAATCATTTGAGTGAGATTTATTGATATTCATGATTTTTTCATACATTTCATTTTGATTAACAATATTTAAATCATCGTTTTCGTCTTTATTTGAAAAATACTCAAATAATAATTGGCTTTGTTTTATACATTCTTTGTTTATTTTTGCAGTACTAACCATATTGTCAAAATCAATTTCTCTTTTTTCTTGATATGTTATGAAATTATCAAAATATTTAATTTCATTTTCTATTGTGTTATCATCTTTTTCTAGTAATGTAACCGCACACTGATTCTCAAAAATTGTCATATATATATTCATTAGCCAATCATCAATATTTTCTATCTCATTTTCTTTTACATCGTTATTCTTCAATTTCTTTAATTTTTTCCAAAAATAATTAAGCCATTTATTATCTATATTTGAACTATATGTATCTAAACTTTCATCATATAAGCTTTCTATATATTTTTCTAATTTGGATTTAAAATTTTCAAATAATGTTAATTCTTTTCCTCTAGAATTCATCTTTATATATATTTCATCTGCACTTCCAAAATTATCTATTTCGATTGAATAAAAATAAATTTTTTCATTTCCTATTGTATTATTTATTATATTTTCTTTATTTATTTTTTTATCGCTTAATCTTCTTTCAATTTCGTCTAACATTATCAACATAGCCTTTATTGTTGAATCCATATTCCAATCTAATAAATACCATATTTGTGTTTGTATTTTTTCGCTAATTTTATCCTTATTTGTATTTTGGTTAATGCCTTTTTCTATTAAATTTTTACAAAAACTTTTTGAGGAATCTCTGGTCTCGTAAGTAAATTTTTTTAATTCTTTATTAATTTTTTCATTTTTTTCCTTTGCCAAGCAGTTGTTAACATACCAATATAACAAGTATAATGTAGTTAATCTTTGTTGACCATCTACTGGTATAAATTTCTTTTTTTCTTCTTTTTTTATATCTTCATAATTTAATTCAGATCCATAAATAAAATCTAAACATATATTTGCATCATCACTATTTAATACATTAACTAAATCATTTAGAAAACTATTTCTAACAATTGTTTCATTTTCTCTACCTTGTGCATAGTTTCGTTGTATTCTTGGAATTTCTATTTTTTCATATCTACTTAGTAATTCTAAAAATGTCATTTTTTTATTTCACCTCTTCTATTTTTTATTATTTTAGATTTTCTAAATCCTCCTCTTTTTATTCCGTCAAAAGCTTTGTTTAGTTCTTTTTCTATTGCGTTAAGATATTTCTCACAATCTTTATCATCCCATCTTTCAGTTTGCAAAATATCATTACTATAAAATTTTAAGAACACTCTTTCTGTGCATGGTAAAATATATTTTATCTGTTCACTTTTATTATTTTTTCCTTTTATGATTTTTTCAATTATTACTTTTCTTTTATCTACAAAAAAATCATTTTGATAACTTTTATTTATTGATTCATTTAATAATACTAAATTTCCTAGTTTAGATTTATTTTCTTCTGTTGGAGATACTATAAACATTATCTCATTTATTTCATTTAATATTTTTCTATATTCTTCGTCATTATAATCGTTTTCTTCTAGAGTATTTAATTTTTTTAGATCTTCGTCTAATTTTGCAAAATTAGACTCATATTCTTTAAATCCTGCATTCATCATTTTGTATTTGTTGATATGTATTGTTATCTGTTTATTTAATTCTTTTCTGTTATCTTTTTCTTCTAATCCGTCATGTACAGGATATACATGTTCTATATTCCAATTTTCATTTTTTATTTCATTAAAAGATATTCTCTTATTAATTTCTGTCATTGAAACTAAATTAAATAATAATAATATTTTTCTTATTATATTGTTGTTATTATTTAGACCAGAATCATATTCAATATTATCTAACCAAATAAACTTATTTTCTTTGTTTTCAGACTCATAAGCTTTTTGATATTCTTCATATAAATTATCAAAAATTGTTTTATATAAATAATTTTTGAATTTTTCTTTGTCTTGTTCTTCATACTTTTTTATTAATTCTGCAATAAATTTAACAAAATTATTTTTATAATTCATTTCAAAATAAATCATATATCCTATCAAATGGTATATTTCAATATCCTCATACCATTCTTTCAAATAGAAATAGATTTCTTTTAAATCGTTCCATATTTCTGCCTTGTTATCTTCATTGTTATTTATTTTATCTTCAATATCGTCAAAAATATTTTCTTTGTTCATTTTTTTGATCATTTTCTTTGCATATATGTCAAATAATAAATCAATTCTAGTTCTATTATATTGTGTAGTATCTTTATTTACTATAAAATACCAAAATTCATCATTTTCAAAAAAATCTTCAATTTCATCCCATGTTTTAGAATTTTCTTTTTGAATAAATTCAAAATTTTTATAGTTTTTTAGATTTGTAAGTTTAAGTAACAATGCCTTTGATAATTCAGCATTTGTTAAAGGTATTTTTCCTGCATTAATCCTTGCAAATATTGTATTTGGATTATCATATTCTTTATCATCACTTTTTATTTCATACCATAATATTTTTATTCTTTCAATATCTGCTTGACTTAACTTTTCATTTTTTTGAAAGAAACTTTTTATTCCTTCTTTAGCATTATGTAAGTAATACTCATCTATCGTATTCTTACTCAATTCTATTTCATTTGAAGAGTTTAAAAAGTTTTCAATATTATCGTTTTCTCTAGTTTCAAATCTAAATTTATATCTACAATTTTCATCATCATTAAATATATTTTTTAAAATCAATAACATTGTAGTAAGCCTTTGCTGACCGTCAATTATTTCATAATCATTTCCAACTTTTTTTACAATTACAGGTTGTAAGCAATAATCTTTTAATGAATCCCTTTCTTTATCAAAAAATGTCTTTAAATCTTCGAGCAATTTCATTACGTGTTTATTTTCCCATCTATATCCTCTTTGATATGATGGAATTATAAATTCTTTTCCATACATATCAGTAATACTCTTTATTGATAGATGTGAATTATATTCTTTAATTAATTCATTGATTCTATTAATTATTTGCTCTTCTGAGCTATTACTTTGCAATTCTTCTTTTATTTTTTCAACAATTTCTGACATATTTTCTCCTTATTTTTCATATCTTTTCATAGCATTTTGAACTATTTCTTTAATTTCATTTCTTAGGTTCACTGGCTTAAGAACTTCTACCATATCAATATTTCTCATTGCCCACATTTTGAATCCCATAGGATTTGAATCTACAATTAATTTAAAATTGTTATCATCTCCTTGTATCTTTTCAATAGTAATATTTTTTCCAAAAATATCGAAAACAGCATTTAAAAGGCATTTATTACAAATTGATTCTATTTCTTCTTTTTTACCGCCAAACATTTCAACTGTTGATTCTGCAAAATCTTTTATCTGCGATTTTGTTTTTTTAATTGTTATTTTTTCGTCTAACTCTTTTACATTTTTCATTCTATCTAATCTATAATGATAAAATTTATCTTGTCCATCTTTGATTCCTATAAAATAAAATTCCTGTTTATTATAAACTATTGCATAAGGTGAAACTACAGGGGTACTTACTATTTGTTTTTCTAGTTTATTGGTTATTTCATATTTCCAATATTCGAATTTAATTTTGTGGTTATGATAAATACTGTTAGAAATATCCTCTATATTTTTTATTACTTCTACATTTTCGGTTTTGTTATTAACTGAATATATTTGATAATCTTTTATTTTTTCATTTTCATATATTGTTTGTAAATTTTTACATTTCTTTATAATTTCTTTAGCTATGTTAGGTACAATGTAATTGGCATAACTAAAATTATCTATTATTGCTCTTACTTCACCTGGCTCAAAATCAGTTTCTGGATCACGATTTAAATAATATCCTTTTCCATTTTCTTCTCTTGTACTTATGTCAAACTCTAATTTATATTTTAATAAATTAATATTTCTTCTTATTGTTCGTGAATCTATTTCTACATCATATATCTCTTCTACTTTTCTTCCTATTTCTACTGCAGATAGTAGATGTTCTTCGTCAGTATATTTCTTTAATACATTTAATATATATAATATATTTCCGTTTTTTTCGTATAAGTCCATAACTCTTCTCCTATTTTTCTTTATTTTTAACTGTCTTTATAATATCATATCTAAAGAAATTTGCAACATATTATTTATTATTTTTTATATAGGAACAATAAAAATTATACTGCAAAACCTATTTTTACTTTATGAACTTCTACAGGTTTTTGTTCGATTAAAACCGCCTCAACATCACATTTTTTTATCAAATTTATATTTTCTTTATCATTCGCTGAAACTCTATTAGCTTGCTCAATCTTAACCTTTTCATATATATTTCTTACATATCTACCATTTGAAAATGATTTACTTGTTCTTTGATTTCTAAAATCTTCTAGTAAAATCTCCTTTATTTGGCTAGACAACTTGTATTTTTCTTTTTGAGCAAGACTTTTAAATATTTGATATAATTCATTTTCATTATAGTTAGGAAAATCAATATAAAATTGTATCCTACTTTCAAAACCAGGATTTCTTTTTATTAAGCCTGCCATTTCATCCTGATATCCTGCCAATATAATGCATAAATCATCTCTATTATCTTCCATTTCTTTTATTAATGTCGCTATTGCTTCATCTGCAAAAGAACCACTGTCATTAGAATTTAAGCTATATGCTTCATCTATAAATAAAACTCCACCTTTAGCCTTTTCAACAATTTTTTTAACTTCTTTTGCTGTCCAACCAACATATTTTCCAACTAAATCTCGTCCATGTATTTCAACAAATGTACCATTAGATAAAATTTTTTCTTTTTCAAATATTTGCCCTATTATTCTTGCTACTGTCGTCTTTCCTGTTCCTGGATTTCCTGTAAAACACATATGTAATGTTGGTAATTTACTTTCTCTGTTTTTACATATTTTCAAATAATTAACAATCTTATCAATTTTTCCTTTTATGTCTTCAACTCCTATTAAAGAATCAAAATTTAAATCTTTTTCAGACTCTTTTTGGTTCTTATTTAATTCTTCTGTATTTATTAAATATTTTTGAATAACTTTATTGTTTACTTCGTTTATTCCATTTAACTTACAATTCAATATCAAACGGTTCATCTTTGACTTTACAATAATAAATTGTTCTTCTGATAATTCATTTATATAATTACATTTGTTACTAATATTGATTTTATTTTCATATAAGATGTTTGTAGCATAGTTTATTTTATTTTCTTTTGATATTTCATCAATTTTAAAATACCAGTCAAAATATTTGTTAAATACTCCTATGTCATCTCTAAAAAAATAACATTTATTTATTAATATATATACTTTATTTTTATTTTTTTCCATCATTTCTATTATTTCATCTGTATAACTATTGAAGGATATTTTTTCTGAATCTATAATTATCAAATCCTTTTCTAGTTTTAATTCTTTTTTTTCTTTCTTTTTTTTAGTTTCATCCAATTCGAAATCATCCTCATCTTCTTTTTTAAATGACTTTAATTGGTTTTGAGTTATAAATTCATAATCTGTTGTGATTATATTGTTATTTTTTAACCTTTTATATAAAAATTCTATAAGTCTAATTTTTGTTTCAAACGGATAGTCTGAATCATTATTTATCATTATATTGTAATTTACAAAGTGATTTTCTTTGCTTATCTTTAGATATCTAATATAGTCTAAAATCTCCCATTTACAGTTTTCTATTCCATATATTCCATTAAGCTCATTTATAGTGTCTTCATCAAAAATTTTTTTCATGATTTATTCCTCCATTTCTTATTAAGAACAAAGTGACGTAGTCGCTCTTTGTTCTTGCCCGATTTGAGTTTTCGACTATAAGGAGAAAATCTCAAAGGGCTAGCGATTGTAGCTTTATATAATAAAAACTTCAATAATTAGTACACTTACATTATACTAATTACGAAGTTTTTTTCAATTGCATTGGTCACATATTGCATTCTGTAAATATCGGATTTTAAACTTTAGTTCTATCAAATAATTTCAATAATTTCGTTTATAGGTATTATAGTTTTATCTTCCAAAATTATAATTTTTTTATATTCATCTATTTTTTTCAATTTATTCATTTTAGTTATATACTCTCCCCCAGCCTTTTTTACATCAGGAACAAAATAAGTAATAGTAATTTGTGGCATTGTAGAAATCTTACTTTTTAACTCTTGTAATTTAATATTTAACATTTCTTTTTCCTCTTCATTCAGTTCGATCCTATTGTCAGTCAACCTTGCAGTTTCTTTTATAGAATCACCATATCCAGTAAGAGCAGCAAAAGGAGCAAACTGAGCAGCTCTTTGTTCCATACTTAATCTAGGATGCTTACTCGATATATGATGTGGCAAATTTATAATGTCATCATATTTTCCCATTCTAAATTTCATTCCTTTCTGTTTCAAAATAATACTCTGTAATTAATTTCCAAAAAACTTTGAAATATAAGCTTTTGGGGAATTTTATTCTTTATGCCCGCCAATTTGAGCATTACGTTCAATAGTTGTACCATCTTTTTCAAGATTCATACCCTTTAAAATAGCATTTTTACCATATTTATTTTTGATATCTATGATAGCATGTTGTAACTTATTTTCTTCATCTCTTCTCTTCTTTTCCGCTTCTTGCTCCTTCTCTTGTTTCTCATAATCAACAAATAAACTAATTTGTTCAGTTTGTTTATTATTATCTATTTCAGACTCACTAACAACATTATTAGCAACAACATAAATTCTTCTTACTAATAAATTCTTATTTATAATTCTATCATATAATTCTTCAACCGCTTCCATAATAAGTTTGGTAGAAGATGTCTTTTCTTTTAAATTGATAGTACCATGTGCATGTTTTGGAATCTTTCTACCATATCTATCAGTAGTAATTTCTCCATTATATGATTTTCGTAAATTAGGATCAATCAAATTATCAACATCATAGCCAACTGTTAGCACAATTTGATTTGTTACTAATTGTTTTTCGACCAAATCTAAAACAAGCAAATCTGTCATTTCTTTTACAATTAACTTTGTTTGTTCATAATTATATGGACAGTGTAATACTTGTCCTGTACTTATACTATTTGTAGCAGGTTTAAATGTTTTTATATCTTTCATTGTACAAGGTTCATATCCCCAACTATGATCTATAAGAAATTCTGCATTTATTCCAAATAACTTATATAATAATTCTTCATTTTCTACTGAACATCTTGCAACATCTCCCATTGTATATATACCATGTGCTTCAAGTTTTTTTGCATATCCTTTTCCAACCCTCCAAAAATCTGTAATTGGTCTATGACTCCATAGTAGTTTTCTATATGACATTTCATCTAAAGCTGCAATTCTTACACCATTTTCATCTGCTTTAATATGTTTTGCACCTATATCCATAGCAATTTTAGCCAAATACATATTTGTTCCTATTCCACCTGTTGCAGTTATTCCTGTTGATTTATAAACATCTTGTATCATTGTTGCAACAAACTGTTTTGGTGTCATATTTCTTGTTTTTAGATAATTTGTTATATCACAAAATACTTCATCAACAGAGTAAGCATAAATATCTTCAGGTGCTACATATTTTAAATATATATCATATATTGTTGTACTATATTTCATATAAAGCGACATTCGTGGTGGAGCTGCTATATAGTCAAGTGCTAACTTAGGATTTTTCTTTAATTCTATATCATCAAATGATTTCCCTTCTAATTTATAATTAGGTGCTTTATATCTTCTTTGAAAATTTACTTCATTTACTTTTTGTATAACTTCAAATAATCTTGCTCTTCCAGGTATTCCATAACTTTTTAATGAAGGACTTACTGCGAGACATATTGTTTTTTCTGTTCTTGCTCTATCTGCTACAACTAGATTAGTTTGTAATGGATTAAGTTTTCTTTCTATACATTCTACTGAAGCATAAAAACTTTTTAAATCTATACAACAATATATACTCATCATAAATCACCTCCACATTTCCTATTATACATCCTTTTATTTATTTTGTAAACATTCGTTTGCACAAATCATGAAAAATATATTATTTTATTATTTGGAAAATATCTGTTCATTAAGTCCTTGAAAAATTGTTCGCCTTCTTGCCTACTTGATTGATTATATGTGTATTTTCCTTTTCCTCTAACTGCCATAATCTCTCTGTTATATAAATCTATAGCATTTGGAAATGCTTCTGTATTTATTGCTTTATGAATATAACTATATGTCATAAATATAAATTCAAAAAATACTTTCTTTTTTGTTTTTTTACTTAGTTGTTGATATAACTCTTCAAATAATTCTGTATATAACTTTTTCCAATCATCAACTAAAATTATAGGTGCTACTAATATTCCAACTTCATAATCAGCTTCTACAAGTTTATTAATTGCTTCTATTCTTTGTTTTAATCTTGATGTTCCAAATTCAACTTTATTTATAATTTCAGCTGGATTAACACTCATCCTTATTATCATTTTTCCTTGATGGTCTAGATTTAAGAGTGGGTCTACCATATCAAATTTTGTTGGGAATGTTAATTTACCTTTTGGAGATTTTTTAAAATTTTCTATTGTCCATACTAAATTATTTGTTATTGTGTTTTCTAATATTAAATCACTATTACTTCCTATTTCAAATACATAATCTTCTTCAGCATTGTTTGCCGTTTTTATTATTTTGTCTAACATCTGTTCTCTATTTACAAATAATCTTAAATATGCACATTTATTGTAATTACATACTAAATAACAATACATACATGCTGCAATACAACCTGATGATGTATATGGTACTAAAAAATTAGATATTTTAGCATTTGGAGCATATTTATGTGTCTTTCGTGTTCCTATTATTAAATTTCTTTTCATTTTTGCAAATTCAGAATTTTCTTTTTTTCTCATTTCTTCAATATTATTATGATTATCTATCATTGTTTTTGGAACATCTTTATATTTTTCTAATAATTCTTTTCCCAATTCATAATTTTCTATTCCATCTTCGCAATATATTCTGTCTGGTATAAACAAATTAATCACCTCTACTTTTTATTTTTTGTAGAAGTGATTAATTTATACATTTTTTGTCAACTGATCCTTTGGTATTGGCTATTTTTTATTTACAAGAAGTCGAGCAATTGCTCGTGCGTTAGAATGTATCATTTCCTGTATATTTTCCTCTGAATGATAGTCATAATTAGGAAATGATATTTCGCAATTTTTCTTCCAAATTGTCAAGTCTTTCTTCTTTTGGAAGTTCTTCATTGACAACTTGAAGAAATTTTTTTAATGATGTAATAAAGATTCTTTTTGGATAATATTTTCTATCTTGTTTATATACATCTATTTGGGCAAGTTCAAGATAAACCTCTATTGCCATATCTCTTATTGCTTTATTTTCTATATCATCTGTTATCCAATCTTCCAAAATAGATTGCACATGAATTTTATCCATAAAAATTTCCGTCGAATCACCTACTTCTTTATTAATAATTCTTTCTAGATCTTTCTTTACATCCTGTAACCGTGCTCCTAATTTTTTCTCCATAGTATATAACCTTACCTTTCTAATATTGATTTTTACCCATTGCATATTAATATACCATATTTTTACAGTTTTGTACACTATTGGTTTATAAAAGATTTTAGATAAGTTCATTTACTAAATATTTTTCGTCTCCTATTATTTCAGTTAATGCCCCAAGTGTCATATTTCCACTTATTCCACATGAATAATCAAAATATAATGTTTTCATTTCTTTCCAACCTCTTATCATAAAAATAAATTAATAATATATTGTTTCTTAGTCAATGTTTATTAATTCATATTTTCTTGAACCAAATCCAAGTTCAGCAGCAGCTTCTATTGTATGAACTCCATTTTGTCTTTCAACTCTGGCTACAAAATGATCTCTTCCTGGATCTTTTGAATTATATACAATATCTATGCATGCTTGATCTACTGCGATTGGGTCTGTACTTGCAAGGATTCCAACATCTTTCATACAAGGGTCTTCTGCAACAGCACAACAGTCACAGTCGACTGACATATTACACATAACATTTATATATACAATTTTGTCTTTAAATAGATTGTGAACTGATGATGCTGCATCTGCCATAGCCTCTAAGAATTTATTTTGCTCTGGTAAGTTGTCCCATAATTTTTCTTGATCTCTTGTTACACCTGCTGAATGTATCCAAGATTTTCCTTCTGAAGAGCCACATCCAATTGATAATTGCTTTAAAGCTCCTCCATATCCTCCCATAGGATGTCCTTTAAAGTGGGATAATACTAACATTGAATCATAATTTTGAATATGTTTTCCAACATAATTTTTCTTAATTACTTTTCCATTAGGGATGTCTAATTCTAAGTCATCTCCTTCTGAATCCATTATATCTACATCAAAATATTTTGGCCATCCATGTTCTTCCATTAATTTCTCATGTTTTTCAGTTGTATTTCTTGCTCCGCCATATGCTGTATTACATTCTACAACTGTTCCATTTACTTTTTCTACAATTGCTTTTACAAATTCAGGTCTGATATAATTTTGATTTCCTTGTTCTCCTGAGTGTAATTTTACTGCCACTTTTCCTGGCAATTTTACTCCTAAAGTTTCATACATTTTTACTACACTTTCTGGTGTAATTTCTTTTGTAAAATAAACTTTTGATTTTTCCATTTCTATCTTTCCTTTCCATATTTTTTATATCTTCTCCTAAATATGACATTTTTACTCTTCCTTATTTTTTCTACATCATATCACTTAGAGTGGGGTTTAAGTCAAGTATTTTGTGAAATTTTTTCTTTATCTTCTATCTTTTTATTTTTATTAATATCTGGAACTGAAATTTTTACACCAAATATAATTTTAACTATCCATACTAAGAATATTAAAACAATAATTGGAATAACACATGATGTAATTAATAATACAGCAATAGCATCTATAAATTTACTTAATTCCTTCTCACCTTTATTTACTAATTCTGAAACATTTTCACCTAAATTAGATATGTTATTTTTAAATTTAGAAAGAAATCCATTTTCTTCACTATTATCATTTGTATCTGTATTTGTTTTATCATTTGATGTAATTTCCGTATTCTTAGCATTTTCAATTGTCTCATTATATGTATTTTCAATTAAATTACTTGTCTGAACACTAATTGGTACGACTAAAAATAATATAATTCCAAATGTAAATAATTTTATTGATAATTTTTTTAGTATATCTTTTTTAGCATAGATGTATATGCAATATAACAAACAAGCTATTGGTATTAAAAAAGTAAATGACACATATCCAGTTAATGTTAAAAGGATTTTCTCTAAGAATATTACTCCGATAACTATAAGTAAATACGAGCTTAAATCCATTATTTGGTTTGATAATGGTGTAGTTGCATCTCCTGGAATGGCTGCAAGTGCTGTTGATACTCCCACTGCTGCAACTGTTAATTCAGTTACTGTAACTTTTTTATTGTCTAAAGCTTGGATTGAATTACTGTGAAACTTATATGATTTTGTTAATGGTGCAACTGCAAATATTGATACCAATGCTATTATTATTGCTACAATTGTAGCTATTATATTTTTATATATTGGTTGAATTGTTTTCATAATTTACACTCCTTTTATTTCTTTATATATTTTTATTTATCATATCTTCTAATGCTTTATTACATTTTTTTAGATATTTTATATTTGTTTTTAATTGTTTCATCGAATCTTTGTTTACTTCACTTGAATATTTTTCTTCCAATTGGAAAATTGTTTGTTCTATACATTCTTGAATTTTATGAACATTTTCAATATCGTTACATTTTTCAATAAGCCAACATTTACAATATGTAAGTAATTTAGCACATTCTTCCAAAATAAATGTATTTGATACATTTGTTATTACATTGGCAAATGTTGTAGCACTAGAACTAGCAAGTCCAATAAGAGCTCCTCCTCCAGTAAGAATAGCAGTTCCACCAGCCATGCCTAAGCCTCCAGCAGCAAGTGAACCTCCTCCAACGAAAGCTAGACTTGCACTTGTTAAAGCTGCTCCAGATAATCCTGCTACTGCATCTCCAGCTATTATTGTTGCAATTTGAGGTGCAAATGCCCAACCTAATCCCCCTGTAATTGCCGTTGCAACAGCAGTTGTAGAAATTCCAACAATAGTTTTTGTCCTTTTATTTTGTAAAACATTTTTATAAAAGTTATTATATGTCTTTATTAGATTATTAAATTCATTTATTGATAAACAGTGTTGTTGTTTTGCAAAAACATCTTGACAATATTTAGTATTTAATCTTATTTTTTTATCACTTGAATCTAATTTAAAATATGGTTTAAATAAATATAATTCTATTCCAATTAAATATACCCAATAATCATTTGATGTATTTAATGAATTATTAATTATATTATATAACTCTTTTGAATCTTCAATAAAATATGTATTGTCTTTATTTAATTTAGCTATAATTTGTTCTTTCCATTTTTTACACCAATTGCTTTTGCTCTCTTTGTCTTTCTTGGCAAAAGATATATCATAATATATTTTTTGTAATTCTAAAGAATGTAAAATCTTCATTTGTTCTTCTGTTAATGATAATAATTTAAAGTCAAATATAATTTTTGTTTTTTTAGTATGTTTTTTTATAAATTCTTCTATGCCTTTTCTTGCTTCCTCTTCTATATATCCTGCATCAGCTTTACATGCAAATACAAATCGTCCTATACCAACATAATTAATGTTTAAGAAAAATTTAGCAAAATCTTTTCCACCTGATTTTATTGCAGCTTTTGATAAATCAACTAAGACAAATACACCATGTGAAATTGTTAACATTCTTGTTAATGATCTAGAGTTAAATGGTAATATTTCTTTTACATTTAATTTTCTTAAATCTTTTATTGTTTCTACATTTTTTAATTGAATTTGTTTATACAAATTTCTTAATGTATACATCGCTCTTACAATACATTCATTAATTAATACAGATTTACTTTGAAATGCTAAAACTCCTATTTCTGTTCTCAGGTCAATTCTAATTGGATTATTATTTTCATCTTTAAAATAAGTACCATTAAATAATTTTGAAATAAATACTGATAAAGTTATTTCATCATCTTTATATTTCGTTTTGATATCTTTTATTATTGGCATTGTAGATATTTCCTTAAAAAATGATAGTATTGGTCCAGGTATCCCTGTTCCCTTTCCAGGGTTTAAACTAGAACCAGCCATATCACTTACAAGATGCAATACCCACATTATAACTCCATTAAAGATTTTTTCTTCAAAGTTTTTTCCAATATAAGGATTATCTTCTATTGGAATTATTTTTAAATTTCCATTTGTATCAGTACCAATTCCAATATGATATTGATTTAGTATTGATGCTATTAATCCTAATATTGTTGGATGATGTGAAAAATCTCTTAAATGATGTGAGTATCCTCCTCCATAATCATTTGTAAGTTTATCTGCAACAATAGGAAATTTCTTTTCTAAGAAAGCTATTGCACTACTTAAATCTTCTTTTTTGCATCCTTGCATTTTTGCTGTTTTGCATACTAGTTTTTCTATTTTTTCTTTTCCCCAGTTTTGCGCCTCAGTTAAGTCAAACTCTTTACTCCAAAACACATTTAATAGTCCTGATAATAATCCAGAAGCGGCTGATAGTAAATAATTTGTTTTATCAAATTCTGTTATTCCTTGTTCAAATTCAAAAGTTTCAATTTTACTTTCAGCACTTATTATTTCTGAATATGATTCTTTTGTTTTACTAGTATCCCCTCCTAATAACTTTTTAGTTGGATATTCTATACTATATTCAACTTCAATTTCATCATCTGTTTGTGGATTTAAAATTAAATCTTTCATATTCCATCCCCTTTTACATTTTATTTTTCTTTTGCTATACAAATATTATAACACAAAACATTTCTAAAAGACAAAAAAACATATACAAAATCATATTGATCTAATATATGTTTTTTTAGTATTAATAATCGACAAATTCTGTCTTTAAATTATTGAAGTTCTGGAACTTTTAATTCTTGTTTTTTCTTTTTTCAATTACCTTTTTTGACTTTCTCGTTTTTCTATTTTGTTTCATTGCATTTAAACAATAGCTATGATTCAAAAATAAATACCAATAGAAATCTTTAACTGAATACCAAAAAGATTTTAAACAGTTATTTTCTTTTTTATTGATACTATACAGTTTTTTTAATTTATTTTTCTTAAATCTTAAAATATATTTTTTATCATCTATTGTTTGCTTTTCATATTCATCCCATTTTATAACAATGACTTTTGGATGTTCTGTTACAGTATCATCTAAGTAATTAAGTTTATATCCTTTCTTTAAATAAAAATCAAGAATTTCTTGAAATTGTTCTTCTGTTAATTGTTTAATATCTAGTTTTGTTCCTTCAATTCCATAAGATAAATTTGAAGAGTTGTACTGAAACCTTCCTAGTCCTTGTTTAAAATATATTTCAAAATTTATACATCTAATCCAAAACAAGACTATATCTTTTTCTTTCTTTTCTTTAAAGTTTTCAGCACATAATTGCCCTATTTCTTTATTGTATTCGAAAAACTCTTCTACTTGTTCCCGCAATTTTTTCTCCATATTTTTCCTCCTTAAATATTTATTTTCAGGATTTTATAAGTTTTTTATATCACAAAAATTATATCATTTTTATATTTTATTGTAAACTATTTTGGTATATTTTACATTATTTCGTGTTACTAGTTAATTGATAACTTTGTTCTATTAATTCTTTAACTAGTGTTGTATCAACTTCTTCGTTTATAATAATTGTATTCCAATGTTCCTTATTCATATGATATGCAGGTATTATGTAATTGTACGTATTTCTCAGTATATCAGAATAATTAGGGTCTGTTTTTACATTAAGATATAATTTATTATCAACATTCATTATTAGGGCAAACCACTTTTTATTTTTAAGGTGTTTCATTGTTATTGAATCAAAATCATTTGGAAACGGACAATCTTTATATGTATTTTCTAATGTTAAACAATACTTTATTATTTCTTCTTTATTCATTACTTTTTTCTCCTATATTAGTTATAATTTATCTTTCTAATTTCATATACAAAATAGGATGCGAATTACATTGCGCATCTTTTTCTTACTTCCACATCCTACACAAGGTGCAATTCTATTTTCTCTTAATGATATTATTTTTACACTATTTCCACTTTCTTCTTCCCCTCCTAAAATGCTTCAGCTAATAAATTTGAATTACTTTGTTCTCTTAATGAACTTGTTATTATTAAAATCTTTTTCGTTTTTGTTCCTCCTTATATAAAAAACATTCTTTATCATGTGAATATATAACTCCAATTGCTTGTAAATATGAATATATTATAGTACTTCCCACAAATTTCATGCCTCTTTTTTGTAAATCTTTTGATAACATATCTGATAATTGATTTGTAGTTTTATCTATTTCATAAATAATTTTATCATTCGTAAATGTTTGTAAATAATTATAAAATGTTCCATATTCAATTTGAATTTTCTTAAAAATTTTACTATTGTTTATAGTAGCTTTTATTTTTAATTTATTTCTTATAATTTTTTCATTTTGCAATAGTTCTTGGATTTTGTCTTCTTCATAATCACATATTTTATTTATATTAAAATTATCAAATGCTTTCCTAAAATCTTCTCTTTTATTTAACACACATTCCCAAGATAAGCCTGCTTGAAAAGATTCTAGTATTAACATTTCGTATAAATATTGTTCATCATAATTTGGCTTACACCACTCATTGTCGTGATATTCTATATATTTTTGATTTTTTAAATTACACCATTTACATCTTATCATAATACTGTACCTCTCTTTGGAATAAAAAATTACTCATATCATTTCTTTCTAATGTCAATAATGCAACTTTATTTTTTATTCCTCCTCCATAGCCTGTTAGACTTCCATTTGTTCCAACTACTATGTCACAGTTTTTCCATATTCAATAGAGTTCATTATTACATTTACTTCTTTCTTTTTTATATCTTTATATTATTTTTTAAATAAATTTTCTTATAAATTTGAATAATTATAGCATAAATTATCATTAGCCCCAAAATAGCAATTCCATATTGTGGTGGTAATTTACTTAGGTCAAACATAACTGATATATCTGTAAATGAGATTATTAAGGTTAGTATTGTTATTGATAAAGTTGAAATCACCAATTGCTTAGATGGCTTACTTGTAATAAATGGTATATTAGGTGTTCTCATTAAGTGTATAATTAAAGTTTGTGAAATAATTCCAAATGCAAACCATCCTGTTTGGAATAGAACCGCTTTCTCTATAGTATTAAATTTCATAACAAACCACAAAATTATAAAGCATAAAACATCTAAAAATGTACTTATAATTCCAAACCTAAACATATACTTTTCTAATTCATTGGTATTCCACTTTTTAGGTCTTTGCAAGTATTCACTGTCCACATTATCAAATGGCATTCCTATTTGTGCAAAATCATTTAATAGATTTTGTATCAGAATATGAATTGGAAGCATTGGCAAAAATGGTAAAAATATACTTGCAATTATAATTGATAACATATTTCCAAAATTTCCGCTTGTAGCCATTTTTAAGTATTTTAAAATATTAGTAAATGTTTTTCTCCCTATAATTACACCTTGTTCTAAAACATTTAAATCTTTTTCTAAAAGAATAATGTCGGCCGTTTCTTTTGCTATATCTACTGCTGTATCAACAGAAATTCCTACATCTGCTTGTTTTAATGGTGGACTATCATTTATTCCATCACCCATATATCCAACTGTATTTCCTTGTTCTTGATAAATTCGAACTATTCTTTGTTTTTGAAGCGGTGAAAGTTTTGAATACAAATGACACATTTTTGTTATTTCTTTTAGTTCATTATCAGTCATACCCTCAATATCTTTTCCTGTCAAACAATTATCAGTAGAAATCCCTACTTTTTTACATACATTTACAGCAACACCTTCGCTATCTCCTGTTAACACTACAGTATCAACACCATGTCTTTTCAGTGCATTAATAGCTTGTTTTGCACTTTCTTTTGGTGGATCTAAAAATCCTACAAAACCTATTAAAACCATATTTTGTTCATCATCTACTCCAAAGGATTCTATTCCATGTATATGATTTTTTTGTGCAACTGCAACAATTCTTAATCCTTCATGATTATTTTTTTCATATACTTTATATGTTTTTTCTTTTAGTTCTTGTGTTAATTCTATTACTTCTCCATTCATGTCAATATATGAGCAAATAGACATAATTTCATCAACTGCTCCTTTGGTTATTAATTGTCTTTTATCATTTTTGTCTCTTAAAACAACACTCATTCGTCTTCTTGAAAAATCAAATGGTATTTCATCTTCTCTTATATAAGTTTCTTTTAATATACTCATATTTTCTTTTTCTGCTCGTGATATAATTGCAACATCAATTAGATTTTTTAAACCTGTTTGAAAATAGCTATTTAAAAAGGCATGTTTTAAAACTCTTTTGCTTTCATTTCCTTCCACATCCATATATTTTTCTAAAACAATTTCATCTTCTGTTAATGTTCCAGTTTTATCTGTACATAAAATATTCATTTCTCCAAAAGTTTGTATACTGCTTAATCTTTTTACTATTGTTTTCTTTTTAGACATGTCTACTGCTCCTTTAGCAAGTGTAGATGTCATAATAACCGGCAACATTTCTGGTGTTAGACCAACAGCTATTGTTATTGCAAAAATTAGAGATTCCCACCAGTTTCCTTTAGTATATAAATTAATAATTAATATAATTGGAACCATAATAACCATAAATTTTATTAATAATTTACTTACACTATCTACTCCCTTTTCAAAACTGTTTTTCTCATTCACACTATATAAAGATTTGGTCATGCTACCAAAATAAGTCTTATTTCCAGTTCCAACTATTATTGATAAAGCGGTTCCACTTACAACATTTGTTCCCATAAATCCAATATTAGATATATCTGTCAATTCTGCATTTGGATCTTTTAAAACAGAAAATTTTTCTACTGGATTAGATTCTCCTGTTAATGATGCTTGGTCTATAAATAAATCTTTTGTTTCCAAAAATCTAACATCTCCTGGAATCATATCTCCAGATGATAATTTTACAATATCCCCTGGTACAATTTCTTCAACGTCTACAACTTCCACATTTCCATCTCGTATAATATCTATTTTATTTGAAATCATCTTCTTTAGTTTTTGTGCTGCTTTATCAGAATTTGTTTGCTGAAAAAATGAAATCATTGCAGAAATAAATACTGTGCTGACAATTAATATAAAAGTTAAATAATCTTTATTAGTTGCAATTATGACATCTGTAAAAAATGTAATAATTGCAACTAATATGAGTACTATATTAAATGGATTAATAAAGGCTTCTTTTAATCTATTAAATACTGTGTTGTTATTTTTAAAATCTAATATATTTTTTCCATATTCATCCTGTTTTTCTTCTATTTCAACACAACTTAACCCTTCATATGAAGTTTTAAATTTTTTTAATATTTCTTCATTGTCCATTTTTCCATATTCTTTTAATTTTAATTCTATTTCTTTACTTTTATCTTCTATACTCATTGATTCCTTCCTTTTTGTATATTATTATCATTTTTTATTTTTATATCACAAAAGCAGATAATTATCAACTAACTATCTGCTCTAAGAATTGTAATTTATCTTTCTGATTAATGTAACACATTCTTTTCTAATTCATTTACTCTCTCTTCTAATTCCTGAATCTTAATATATATTTCTTGATTTTGTTGAGCTTGTTCTAGTACATTATTAAGATTTGATTTTGAAATTTGCTTTGTATATGAATATAATTGTATTATTATAATTATAAAAATTAATAATCCTATCACTATTGCAGATTTCAATATATTTTTTTTCTTTTTTTCATTACTTTCGTTCAATTTAAATAGATTTTCTTCTGCTATTTTATTATAATTTTTCATATCTATCATCTCCCCACTTAACAATTCATTTACACTTATTTTTAATTCCTTGCATAAATCTAGCATTATTGATGAATCAGGCATTGCTTTTCCATTTTCCCATTTTGAAATAGCTCTATCTGTTATATTTAATTTTTCAGCTAATTGCATTTGAGTTAAGTTACTATTTTTTCTACATTCAGCTATAAATTTTCCAATTTTAATCTGATTCATTTCATTTCCCTCCTTTAATTAATTATAAAATATTGTCATCTAAAAGTCTACAAACCATTGGTTGAGTGTGGGGATTTCTATATCAAATAATAGTTGAGTAATTATATTTTCCTAACAGAATGTTAGTTTGTAATTTATTGAATTGTATATTCTTCTATTTTAATAGCTATTGCTATCTAGTATCTTTTTTTGTAACAAAATCTCAATTATTGTACAAGAAAAATTAGTAATCAACACTATAGTTAAATTTGTTTTATAACAATTTTCTATATCAGTAATATATTTTTTTACATCATAGTTTTCGGTACTATTTTTCTTCTTTTCATTGTTAGATAACCACTCAAATCTATTTCCTAATACAGAATTGAATTTAATTTCATTATTATATGATATAAAATAAAAAAATGTAGTAATACAGAAAAATATAATCCTGCTAATACTATTGCACTAGAAAAAAACAAAATTTTATATGACAACTCATTTGCTATATTATAATAATTTAATATAGAATTTATTGAAAATTGTTCTTCTTGCATTGCTTTTGACCAAATATCTGTTATAATATAAATTCCAATACGATAAATGGTAAATGGAATTAGAGATAGTATAACATATTTTTCTATAAATTCTCCTAATATTTTTCTTTTTGGTGTCGCTACTTTACCATATATTTCTTCCTCTAAAATTTTTGACATAAGAAACTCCTTAATATGTATTTTATTTATAAATTCATATTACTATTTTATTTTTACTCATCCTATCACAAAAGCAGATAATTATCTGCTTTAAAATCTGTAATTTATTGTTCATTCTCAGAATCCAAGATTGATTTTACATACAAAAATATTATTGTTTCAATTAACATCTGAAATAAGCATATTCCCTTTACTGATGTTCCATTTTCACACATATAATCCATTATCTTATCTGACTGAGAAGCAATTGTTTTTTTCTCTAAATGAAAATAGTTATATAATCGTAATTCTCCGTCTCCTAGTTCAACCTCAAATCTAATTCTATTAATTTTATTTGGATCATCGCAGAAATTTTCAATCATTTCATTTATTTCTGCTCTATTTTTATTATTTACAACTATTTCAAAGTTTGATACAAATAAACTTCGAAAAAAATCAAATAATGTAAAAACAAATAAAATGCTTACTACTATAAGTATTAATACACATATTATTTTCTTTGTTTTCATCTCATAACTCCTCCTACAATTTATTGGTATTTTTATATCCATATCTTTTTTAAAGAACTTTAGTAGTTAATATTTTTCTTATACTATTTATTCATAAAAAATTGTAAATTATCATTCTTTTTCTATCTTATCAATAGAAAAATAGTAAAATATCATAATTAAAGATATTACTAAGCCAATATAGAATTCTGGAAAAGCAAATTCTATACTATTATGAATACTCATTTTTCCAGTTATATTCATTATGTGCCAGGTAAAAAATTGATATATTTCTGAAATTACAATCCCAATTGTTCCTAATGCACCTAATATTTTATTTGTCTTTTTATTTTTAAATGATCCCCATACTCCAATAATAAATAATAGTACAGATATAATTCCAATTGGGTTAAGCAAGTTAATCAATCCACTAATTTCCTGTACACCTTTCTTTCCTCCATATTGATTTAATAACATTGGTAATAAACTAATTAAAAATGCTATTGTTAATTTAATTTTCTTTTGCATAAACTCTTCTCCTTCTAACTATTGTTTTCTAATAAGTTACTATTTTTTATTGTCTACCAATTTTTTTCTTCCTGCATATATAGTAAAAACTATTGTCGTCAAACTTATAAATATAGAAATTTTAACCATATCATTATAATTGAATTTATGATGTTTGCTTAAATATTGATCTATGTAATAAGATTTTTCATTTAAATATAAATTAGTAGATTTAATTGAATTATCATCATAATGTAAAGAAAGAACTGAATAATCATTTAACCCTGCACCACTAATTTCAATTTTCCTTACATCCTTCAAGTTTTCAATTTTTATATCATCTTTTTGCAAATTTTCTTCAATAACAGCTATATTAGTTTGATCAACATTTAATTCATAGTTTACTCCCCAAAAAGTAGCACAAAAATCAATACAAAAAATAATAATTGGAGAAATAATCAATATTATTTTTATAAAATTAAAAAATCTTTTTCCTTTCATAAAACAAAACACACTTTCAAATTTCTATTTTCCTACTAAACTCCTAAATTATAATTTGTCTATTCAACAAACTCTACAAAAAAATAATTATCATAATCTTTAATATTTTTCAATTCATCAAAATATATTGAAAAATCTCTACTTGATTTAAACACATTACTTTCACAATTAGTAATGTAGAAAATAGGTGTGTTATTATTGTTTTTAAAATAATTTGGAAATTTCAGATTCATATTTTCAAATTCTTGTTTTAGTTCACTTAATGATTTTTCTGTTTTAACTACTAAAACTACACGACGTGTTAAATAATCTCCATTTCCTCCTGAATCTCCAATATTACTTTTTAATGCAATCTTATCAACATTTTCAGGCAATATAATATTATCCACTTGTGTTTCAAGACCTTTTAACCCAGTATTTGAATATACGAACAGACATATTAAAATTGCAATTACAACAATACTTATTATAATTATTACTTTTTTATTTTTCATATAATCTTTTTCTCCTCTACAAATTACTATTTGCATTTATCTTTACTTTGTCAATTGATAACTTTGTTCTATTAATTCTTTTACTAAATCCTTGTCCACTTTTTCATCTATAATAATTGTATTCCAATGTTCCTTATTCATGTGATAAGCAGGTATTATATAATCATAAGTATTTCTCAATATATCAGAATAATTTGGATCTGTCTTAACATTAAGGTATAACTTATTATTTACATTCATTAATAATGCAAACCATTTTTTATCTTTACAATGTTTCATCGTTACAGATTCAAAATCATCTGGAAAAGGACAATCCTTATATGTATTTTCTAATGTTAAACAATATTTTATTATTTCTTCTTTATTCATAACTAAATCCTTATTAGCTTTTACATTATTTATTATTTAATTATCTGTAAACTATGTCATCTACTTTGTATCAATTAACAATTCCTTTGGGTTCTTTTTTAAACTACTTATAGATGATAACACTAAAGATATTATAAGTACAAAAGACATAAATAAAATTACGTATATCATTGATTTTGGTAATATATTAATATCTAAACTTGTTAAAGTTTTATTAAAGCCGTCTACTTCTGCTCCTCCACCAAGTCCACTAGATGCCGATTGCTTTGCTATTTGTTTTGTTATATTTCCAGTAACTTTATTTAATATATTATTTCCTATCATGTTTCCTGTATAAAGTGCTAAGAAATATGAGCCTATATAAGCAGGGATAGATATAAATACTAATTCAACAACAAATTGTCCAAAAATTTTCAATTTTGATATTCCTAATGATAGAAAAATTGCTATTTCTTTTTTTCTAGCATTCATCCATAAAAGTAATAATAATGAAACTGTAATACCTGCAAATATTAATGAACCAGCAAATAATTTGTTTGCTATTGAATATATACCAGATATTGATTGTTGTAGTGCTGGATAATTTGTTGAACTTTTAATTAAATTGTATTGTTTCCAATTTATATCAAGTTTTTTAATATTTTTAATGACTTGATCCAAATTTTTATCACCTTTTACAAAAAATGTTGCATCTTGATATACTGCAGTATCTTCTGTGTTTCCATAAACTTTTGCAGCTGTATCTAAATCTGTTATTAATGTATTTTCGTAAAGTTCTTGTGCAGAAGTTACACTACTTTTATTGTGACCATCGAAAATTCCTTTTATTTCTACTTCTAGTGTTTCATTTGCTCCTTTTTCATTATCTGCATCAAATAAATTGGACTTAATTTTTATTTTATCTCCAATTTTCAAATTGTTTTTTTCAGCTAAGTCTTTATGTATTAAAATCTTACTTTTGTCATTTTCTTCCAAATGTTCTCCTTCTATTAATTTGTAAGCTCCTGACACAAATTTATTTTCTTTTGATGAATCATTAACTCCTGTTAGCATAACTGTTCTTTTAAAATTTTCTGCTCTTTCTGGTGATTGATTTGCAATTGTTTCTTTAGTTTCTATAATATCATTATCTACCAAATCAGCTACACTATTTATTCTCTTTACAAAAGAGGAAATATCTTCAGATTCAGCTATTTTTTTTATGTCTTTTCCTTTTATATTTCCTCCACCTCTAGGTGTTCCAAGATTAACTCTTCTATTTATTTCCATAGAAAAACTATTTGTTATATTTTTAAAAGTTTCCTCTGAAGCTCTATTAGTAGCATCTTTAATTGCCAAGCTAATCAGACTAAGTGTTGACATAGCCATAATAACTAATAATATTATTATTGATTTTAAACTTTTTCTTGTTACATATGCAAAAGCATTTTTTATCATCAATATACCCCCTAATTAATTTTACTTATCTTTCTTAATTTTTTGTCACTTAATTCTAAAATAATATCAGCAGAATTTGCAACTTCCTTACTATGTGTTACAACTATTACACATTTATTTCTCTCTTTAGCCAATTTTTTTAATATTTCTATTATTTCTCCTGCAGTGTCACTATCAAGATTTCCTGTAGGTTCGTCAGCTAGAATTATTGGTGCTTCTGATGCTAATGCTCTTGCTATGGCTACTCTTTGCTGTTGACCACCAGATAGTTTCATTACATTTCTATTTATCTGACTTTTATCAAGTCCCAATTTTAACAAAATATCTTCTGATGCCTTTTTATTTACTAATCTAACATTTTCTATTGGTGTTAAATAATCAATTAAATTATAATTTTGAAAAACTAATGTTATATTGTTTTTTCTATGATTACTATACCCTTTGTTCTCTATATCCTCATTTTTGAATAGAATTTGACCTTTTTGTGGTTTGTCTAGTCCTGCTAATAATGAAAGTAATGTTGACTTCCCTGCTCCTGATTTTCCTATTATTGCATAAAATTGTCCAAGTTCAAACTTTTGATTTACTGATGACAAAATCTTCTCTTTTGAATTTGAATAATTATATGTTACATTTTTTATTTCTAATATATCCATTGCAATCTCCTAACTTATCTTTGATAATATTTCTTTTGGTTTTTTTACTAATATCATTGCACTTGCAATAATAACTGATAAAACAATAATTCCTATTAATATTCCATAACTTTGTAAAAATATTGTAATATTTGATATTAAATTATCATTTTTTAGTAGATTATTAATATTTATTGTCGAATTATCAGAATTGATAAATCCACCTATTATTTGATTTAATATCACATTTCCTAAAAATAAAGATAATACTATAGATGGTAGTGATATAAATATCAACTCAAATATAAATTGAGCTATAATTTTTGCTTTACTTATTCCTATTGATAATAATATTCCTATTTCATAAATTCTTTCCCTTAGCCATAAAATTAATATTAATGATAAAACTATTATTCCTCCTGCCATAATTGAATATGTCATAATTTTTATTATATGTTTTATTCCACCTACAGATTCTAAAGTTTCTTCATATGCATCATCATCTTTTTCGATATTGAATTGTGACCAATCAATTTTTATTTCTTTAATTTTATTTAATGCTATATTTGTATCTTCTGAACTATCTGAAAATATTTCAAGTTTGTTTACAACTTTATTGTTTTCAGCTTTATTTAATGCTATTTGGCTTGATTCATAATCAATAAATACCATATTTTCACTAAAATCTGATGTTAGCCCTGTATATTTTTCTTGTTTTTTTCCAGAAAAAATTCCAACAATCTCAAATTCATATTCTTTTTTTATTTCATTATTGTTTAAGTCAAATAATTTAAGACGAATTTTATCATTTAATTCTAAATTATTTTTTTGTGCTAGTTCTTCATGTATAATAATTTTTTCTCTATCATCTTTTTCTATATGCCTACCTTTTATAAGAGTAAAAATTCCACTATTAAATAACTTGTTCTTTTTAGTATTATTTGTGGCTTCTATTGAAAGTATATTCTTGAATTCTTCCGGCAAATCATCTCTTTCGACCATTTGCATTCCTTCTACTGCTTTAATATTTGTAGATTTTGCTAGTCCATCATATTGGGGAATTGTTTCTTTTATCTCTTTTATATTTTCTATTTCTTTAAATTGATTTGTTTTAAAGTTCTCATTGTTATTTTGTGTTATTGATAAAGATGTATTTGATAACTTATATAAATTATTTTCTAAGCTGATTGTTGATTTCATTATGTTTAAACATGAGTATAAGCATGAAAGAACTATTGTTAAAATAATAAATATAATAACTGTTCTACTCCTCTTTCTCAAGATATATGCTATAGCATTTTTTAACATTTTTATCAATCTCCTTTATCTATATTTATTCAACTTCTTTTGACCAAAGTCCATGTTTATTGCAAAAAGAATAAATTTTACTTCCTTTTATTTTTCATTATCAGCTGTTTCTTGGAAAATTGCAGCTATTTGTTCATATCCTTCTTTTTCTGCTTTACTGGTAAAATATGTATATTTTTTTCTTGTCTGAGATTCTCCGGCAAAAGCCGTCATTAAATTTTGCTCTGTTTTGATCCTTTTAATTCCATAATTATTACCTTCTAATACTTTTTACCTATGCAAAATATCACATTATTGAATTAAAGTCAATATTTTTTGATGTTAGAATAAACCTTAAGATAATATTAAGTATAAAGTAACAATTACAAAATATTCATTTGCAATGTGATATGAGGTTGCTAAAAAGCAACCTCACTCTGAGTGTGTAATCATTCGGTTTTATTTTTTTCTTTTTCTCTGTTTTGATTCAGTATTTCAAATGTTTCATTCATAATATCTTCATTAGGAAATACTGATGAAAAAGTATATTTAACTGACTTAGTGCTTTCTGTACATTCTTTTTCTTCTTTTTTCAGCTTATTTTTCTTCCTATACCGAAATTTAATTACTCCAATTACTATTATAAGTCCCAAAACGAATCCGAAATATTTTACACAAAACAACAAAAAATCACCCATAATTCTCCTCCTTGCCATTTGGCTATCTAATAATCACCCAGTAGTTGTATCTATACTAAACTGTCCGTATTAGAACAGGATTTTTATATTTAACAATTATATACTACCATAATTTTATATTTATATCAACCTAGAAAAATCACTTTCAATAAATATTGTTTCAATTTTTCTTTTTCACTCATATCTTCTTCCTTTTACATAAATGTTTAAAATTTAATTATCAGTACTTTCAAATTTCTTTACTACTGCAGGACTTTTTTTATTAATTGTATTTCTATCCAAAACAATAGAATTAATATTGTACTTTGCTTCTTCTAAATCATTTACATTATTTATATTATCTCCCTTACTATAAAATTTTGTATTAGAATTAAATTCTACAATCGTCTCAAAAGTTTCATCAGTTAATTCATTGCCAAATATATCACCATATTTAATTTTAACAATCGCTGTATCTTTATCCTGAATATTTATGCTTTCTATTTCTATTGTATTTACCATCATAATTCTTTCATCTTCATCTAAAGTTAGATTATATAACAATTCTTGATTTAATTCTTCTCCTGAAACATTTCTATATATTAAAATCTTTCCATCACTCTGATTTAAATAATCTCCTACTTTTATATCTACACTATCCATATTTTTTGCTGTTCTTCCATTAAAATATTGAAAAACATTCTTATTAATGTAATATTTTTTAGAATCTTCATTAGAAAAATAAATATTATTTTCATCTATATTGTATATTTTCCCTGAAGAATAAAATTCATTATTTAATATTTTTTTAGTTGCATCTTGTGGTTGTTCATCCTTTTTATCTTCATTAGCATTTTCTTGAATAGTAACATTATTTTCGTTTTTGGTGTTAGTGTTTTCACTATTAATATTTTCATTTGGATTTTCTTCTAGTGCCAATCCAAAAATTATTATCCATATAATAAAAATTATTGAAAAACAAATACTTCCAATAATTGTCATACTTTTCTTTTTGAAAAATAGTCCTACTATTAATGTTATAGTCCCTAAAATAAATAATATAATACTTATTACTTGTATAAACATTTTCTCCTTATCCTCCAATCATTACTGAAATATTTCCATATAAATATAGTCTTATCACACCACATATAACAAGGTGTAAAGGATATATTAAATAGAAAAAATATTTCATTCCTTTCCATTTTCCTCTTTCACCATTATATCTTTTTAATAATGGAATTGATAAAATAGTTCCCATTTGCAATAATCCATACCACAAGTCTATAAATATGCAATATACAGTTGCATATGTTGCTGAAAATATTGTTTGAGTTATCATTTGCTTTTTAAAATTATTTCTATATGCATAATCATAGATTATTATCATTACTGCAACAGAACTCCAATCAGATGGAAATCCTAATACACATAGAAAAAGTATTAATGCTATTTTTAAGTTATTATTTAGTTTTGAATCATTTATCATTATTCCAATAAGACCTAAAGCGAGTGACCACATAATGCTTGTTTGATTAAAGAATGTTCCATTTGAAAATGGTATAAAATTAATGCCAAAAGCAAAACAATATGCAAAATGTGATATCACAGCAAATCCTAATAATCTAGCTAAATATCTTTTTCTGTTTTTAGTATAATGTGCTCCTTCTGCTATAAAAAAACAAAATATTGGAGCAACAATTCTTCCAAATGTATGTAATATTACATATATTATTTCTTTTTCATATCCAGGTTTTATTACCCATAATAAATGGTCGAAAATCATTGCACAAACAGCAATGATTTTCAATTGATTAGAGTTTAATTTTTTCATAAATATATCCCTTTCTTAATAATTTATTTTAAATAATAATGTCTAATTGGTTTTAATGTATCATCAAGTTCATAGCAAATTGGATTACCTGTTTGTAATTCTAATTTAATAATGTCTTCATCACTTATATTATCCAAATATTTTATTAATCCTCTTAAGCTATTTCCATGTGCCACAATTATAATTCTCTTACCATTTTCTAATTCTGGTTTAATATCTGAATTCCAATATTCAAGAACTCTTTTTATTGTGTCTATAAGATTTTCTGTTTTAGGTAATTCGTCTTTACTTAAATCTTTATATTTTTCGTCATTTCCAGGATATCTTGGATCAGTTTTTTCTAATTCTGGTGGTCTTACATCTGTACTTCTTCTCCAAAGTAATACTTGTTCTGCACCATATTTTTCTCTTGTTTCATCTTTGTTTAGTCCTTGTAATGCTCCATAATGTCTTTCATTTAATCTCCAACTTCTTTTTATTTCAATATTTTCTTCTCCCATTTCTTTTAATATATAGTCTAATGTGTCTTCTGCTCTTTTTAATACTGATGTAAATGCTAAATCAAAATGAAATCCTTTTTCTTTTAATATTTTTCCTGCCTCTTTTGCCTCTTGTATTCCTTGCTCTGACAACTCTACATCTGTCCATCCTGTAAATTTGTTTTCTAAATTCCACATACTTTGTCCATGTCTAACTAATACTAATTTAATCATTTTTTTATACCTCCTATTTATAAATTATCCTCTTTTATTTTTTTCATATTTATTATACCTCTTCAGTAAAATCTTTTCTTTTGCCTTCAGTAATTTCATTATATAATTCAATTCTTTTGCATGAAGCCTCATCGTAATTTCTTATTCCATTTGAGTTTCTTGGTACTTTTGTAATTAATCCTATTCTTTCATAATACCTTAATGTATCTGGTGTTAAATCGTATTTTTGGCTAACTTCTGCTATTGTCATTTACAACATCTCCGTTTTTTTTAATCAAATTGTGTTTGCCAACTTTCTTCTTTAACTGCTTTGAAACACATTTCTATTTGCTCTTTATTGCATTTTTCTTCTGCTAAATTCTTTGGTAATTCATTTAGTTTAAAATATTCAATTCCTGTAGTTTCTATATTTTCTATAAATTTTCCACCTATAACATTACACAATACAAATATTTTACATACTCCATAAGCATATATAGGTTTGTTGTGTTTATTTCTATCTTGAACAGCAATTATTTTTACTGTTTCCACATCTAATCCTGTTTCTTCTTTTACTTCCTTTATAGTGTTTGTTTTTACACTTTCAAGAACATCACACCATCCACCAGGAAGTGACCATGTACCATTATTTTCATGAGTCAATAAAATTTTATTATCTTTAAAAATTACGGCTCTTGTATCTATTTTGGGAGTTTGATATCCTTTTTCATTGCAAAACAAGTCTTTTACTTTTTCTATTCCTATATTACTTTTTTCACTTATCATTTCTGCTGATATTTCTCTTAATCTTTCATATCTTTCTATATCATAAGCATTATCTGTATATGTAAGTCCTGCTTGTGCTAAACTTTGGATTTCAATTGCCCATTTTAACCATTTTTCCATTTATATTTTTCTCCATGATATTTTTTACAATTTTCTTTATATCATAAAAGCAGATAATTTTCAACTAATTATCTGCTTAAAAACTATAATTTTTTAATCCAATTATCAACTTCATCAGGTGATGTTACTAATTGATTTTCGTGATAATCTTCAGTAAATACAATATTCATCCCTTTTTCTACTTTAGAATCTGGACACAATCTTTTTATTTCTTGAAATGTTTGTCCTAACCATCCTGCATTTGTTGCAAAAGGTTTTATTACTTTTCCTGATAAATCATTTTCTTTTAAAAAGGTTCTAATTACAGGTGCTATTGTGTACCACCAAACAGGACTTCCTATAATAATTTCATCATAATTACTTAAATCTTTATCTATTTTTTGAATTTCTGGTGCCTTATTTGAACTATCATTATTTTGTTCCTCATCTACTACTGTTTGATAGTCTGTAGAATATGGTCGTACTGGTTTTATTTCTAAAATATCACATCCTAATTCTTTTTGTATGCTTTCTGCTATCATTTTCGTATGTCCTGTATATGAATAATATACTACTAATTTTTTACTATTTTCCATTTCTGTTTCCTCCATTTTTATTTTAATAATTTATTATATTCTTTGCTTATTATACAGTTTTTTTATTACAATATTCTTTTAATATCTTTTTTTAATATATAATAATGAACTTGATAACAATAAATCTATTTTTATCAAGTTCATTATTTAGCTAATTATACTTTTTAGAGTGATCTAATATATGACAAAATATTTTCAATAGCATCCTCATAATTTTTACATTCTACAACTTTTGTATTATTATGATTGATTTGCTTACTCATGATAATAGGAAACCAACATGGTGTGTGAAGCTTACTTTCAGTTTCTTCAGAATCTCCTCTTCTAATATAAAAAATTTGGACATTCTTTTTCAGCTCACTTGCTAAAATAAGTTCTGCAATTGTTCCAGGGCAACACCCTTCGTCCAAGAGAAATATTGCATGTGTACATTCTCTTATCATTCCAACCTCAGAATTTACAATAAGTTCATCAACCATTCCTTCTGATTCAAAATAAAAAGGTCCGATGTACTTTAATTTACTCTTCAAAAGCACATAATCATGTTTTTGTAGAAGTAAGTCACAGTCTCCTAAAACTAATGAACGATAGTCTTTTTTTGCCATTTCCCGATAATTACTATCAAGAAAATCAAAGCAAAATGTTCCAGCACAGTATAACTTATTCATGTACACTTCTCCTTATTTTATTCCAGTTTAAGAAAGATCCTACAGCCATAAAAATCCATACTACATTCAGCCAAAACAAATAAATTGCTTGATTAGGCAGAATGAAATATTCTAAAGCATAAAAGATGTCATTTACAAACCATATAAACCATGTGTCAATTTTTTTGGTCATCATATAATATGTTGCTACCAAACTAGACACGGTGGTAAATGCATCCAATAAAGGCAACGGATCATCAGTTGTTCTAAGGCCCATACCAATTACTATTGTTCCTATTAAAATTACTGATATGTACATTACTCTTTGTTTTACTGTACAAAATTGAGGAATTGCTTTATCTTCATTTTTCCACAATATGAATCCGATAATACCAATAACAAAATAAATACTATTATTGACTACATCTCCATACAGGTGGTTAAATGCCGAAAATACAATTAAGAATGCCATCTGAATCACATATGCAATCCAGTTACTCCTTTTGTTGTACATAACCAATACCCCTTGTATCAGTCCAAAGATTGTTGCACATACTTCAAAGCATTTTATCATTTTGTTCTCTCCTTTTGCTGTTAGCTTTTTTTATTTGTTCTAAATGCTTTTGCATTTGCCTTGAATATAATATCACACTCTTGGTGTTATGTCAACATTTATGTTATTATTTCAATTTATCATATTCTTCGTCTGTAACTTTTTCACACCATTCATTTGAAGTGTTTTCTCCTGGTACCTCTACTGCAATATGACTAAACCATGAATTTGCTGTTGCACCATGCCAATGTTTTACATTTGCTGGTATAGTTACAACATCACCAGGTTTTAATCTTCTTGCTTCTTTACCTTCTTCTTGAATCTCTTAATGATATTTTGTCTTCTCTTGACCATACTTCCCCAAATAATACATCATCATTTAACTCTGCAAATTCTGGTGCCAATTTTCCTAAATTCTCTCTTCCTGCTGTTTGTTTTTCCATAACAATTCCTCCTTATAATTTTATTTTTTCTCTTCGATTTATATATATCACTTCGAGTTAACTATAAGTCAATAGTTTTATAAAAAATATTTAATTATTAAATCTTATTAAATACCCATCAGGATCTTGCACTAAAAATTCATTATCTTGAAAAACCACATTATCTACTCTATATTCATTTACTTTCAAATCCATAAATAATTTTACTTGTTTTACCTTTAAATCACCATATAGCTTTTTCACATCGTTAACAGACATACTTATATTAATTCCATTACCATAAGGATATTCCATTTTTCCAACATTCCAATTGTTATTTTGCTCTTCTATCATAATTTGATTATCTTCTAATTGCATAAAGCAGAATTTATCTTCAATTCTTTCATAAATAATTTTAAATCCTAAATTCTCATAAAATCTTTTACTATTTTCTATGTTTGAAACACTTAATTCTGGTATCAAACTATTAAATTCGATATTCTCTCTAATAATCTCATGTTTAAAAAATTTTTCTTGAAATTCAACTAGTACGTCAATCTCTTTGTTGCTAAATTTTCTGTCTTCAGGAACAATTATAAGTTTATCATCATTATCATTAAGTCTATGGATAATTGCTATACATTTTCCTTTAAATTCTTTTATTGGTTCGAATATACCCAAAACATAGCAATCTAGTTCTTCTCCATCTCCACTAATAGTATTAGGAACATATCCATAATTTACAGGATATATAAAATCATGTTTTGGATGTTTACTTCCTAATGGCCTTTCAATTATTACTTTTACATTTTTATTTAAATATTTTTTAATATCCATTGAAATTACTCCTATAATATTTTTTAATCTCCTACCACTTTAGTCGGTATAAAACCTTCTGCGAACTTATATTTTTCTCTATTTTGAACATGTAAAAATCCAATAATACTAAACACAACTGCCCCAATAAAATTAACAAATAAATCTTTCATAGTATCAATAAGACCTATATCTAAATAACCATTTTCTATAGTAGTAACAGTTCCATCTTTAGAATATATTTCTGTTTTTTCTATATCTTTAATTTTTATTGGAACATTTTCATTATCTTTATTTAGCATTACTGATGATATTTCTCTTACTATTCTATCTTTTTGCATATCTGTTTTTGTAAGAGAATCAGCTGTAAATTCAAAGAACTCCCATAATATTCCTATTGTCATAGAAAAACAAAATGCTACTAGTGCAATATATAGTGGTGATAATTTTATCCTTTTACTATTTTGGTTTAAAAGGTCTACTAAAGAGAAACCTATTCCTGCGCACAAGAAACCATTTAATGTATGTAATATTGTATCCCAAAAAGGTATTCTTCCATAGAAATTATTTATTTCTCCAAGTATAGCAGTTGAATATATAAATAAATATATTATACCTTCTAGTAAGCTTGGTATTCCTATTTTAAATTTTTCAGAAATTATAGTTGGAAGTGTAAATAGTACCAATGCTAATATACACATTAACACATTTGAAATATTTCCTAATATTATTTGAAATATCATACTTAAAATTACTAGTAATCTTAATATTAAATAAATTACAATTGACTTTTTATTTGTTTCTTTATATTTTTTCTTCATTAATCTTGAAAACTTACCCATTTACATGTTCCCTTCTTTTAATACTATTTAACTTTAACGCCAATTAAATATAATAAATCTATAGCTTGTATTTGGTCTATTATTGCTCCTTTAATATCACCTACTGTAATTGCAATACCTTCTATTATACTACTTGATAAATCAACTCCATTTAAACTTGTTTTAAAGAATTGTGCTTGTGTTAAATTAGAATTATCAAAATAGATATTTTTAACTTTTGTTTCTTGAAAGTAACTGTTTTTTAGATTTGTATTTTTAAATAATATATTTTCAATACTTGCCATTGACAAATTAATGTAACTTGCATTAGTTTCTAATAATAAAACATTATATAATCTATTTTCTGACATATCACATCCTGAAAGTTTACAATTATTAAATTCACATCTGATAAATGTTGTTTCAATAAATTTCGTGTTTGAAAAATCACAGTTTTCAAATATTACATCTCTAAAAGTAATATTTTCTAATTTTGCATTTTGCATACAAATATTATTAAATTTACTGTGTTCGAATTTTAATTCCCATAGTTCTATATCATTACATTTTTCGTTTTCAAAAATGCAATAATCTATATCTTCATTTTCTTTTATATCTAATATTTCTCTGTTTTTTAGTTCATATAAATTCATTTTTTGCGGTTTTAATATACTCATTTTTATTCTCCATTTATTGTTAATTTTCCTTTTCCTTCTAATACTGTAACCATTGCATCTCCACCTGAAGCATGTGTTGATATTTCTTCATTTTTGTCAAATGAAAATATTGTTACACTTACTAATTCGTAATGTTGTTTCTTGATATTTATACCATAAAAGCAAATAATTATCAACTAATTATCTGCTTTCTAATTTTTAGTTTTTATAATTTCTTAAGTATGAATCCATTCTAATTAAAAACTCATCATTATTTTTAGTTTGCGTCATTTGAGAAATAATTTGTTCAGTAACATCTGCAACTGGTAAATTATTTAAAGCCTTTCTTAATGCAAAAACAGTTTCCATTTCTGGTTTTGTTAATAATAAATCTTCTCTTCTTGTTCCAGACTTATTAATATCTATTGCAGGGAAAATACGTTTTTCAGATAATTTTCTATCTAGGTGAACCTCCATATTACCTGTACCTTTAAATTCTTCAAAAATAACATCATCCATTCTACTACCTGTTTCTATTAAAGCTGTTGCAAGTATTGTTAAACTTCCACCGTTTTCAATATTTCTAGCAGCTCCAAAGAATTTTTTTGGTTTATGTAATGCCGCTGGATCTAAACCACCTGATAATGTTTTTCCTGATGATGGCATAACTAAGTTATATGCACGAGCTAATCTTGTAATACTATCTAATAATATTACAACATCTTTATTATGTTCAATTATTCTTTTTGCTCTTTCAAGTACCATTTCTGCAACTTTTACATGATGTTCAGGCATTTCGTCAAATGTCGAAAATATTACTTGTCCATTTATTGAACGTTTCATATCTGTTACTTCTTCTGGTCTTTCATCTATTAAAAGTACTATTAATTCTACTTCAGGATTATTTGCTGTAATACTGTTCGCAATTTTCTTTAATAATGTTGTTTTTCCTACCTTTGGTGGAGCAACTATCATTCCTCTTTGTCCTTTTCCAATTGGTGAAATTAAATCTATTATTCTCATTGCATATTCTGTTGGTTTTGTTTCTAATTTTAGTCTTTCATTAGGATATATAGGTGTTAATTCGTCAAATCTCTTTCTTTTTGCTGCCTTTTCTGGATGTTCACCATTTACTTCTCCAACAAATATTAATGATGGAAATTTTTCTCCCTCTTTTGTTCTAGAAATTCCTTTTACTATATCTCCAGTATCTAATTTAAATCTTCTAATTTGGATTGGTGATATATATACATCTTTTGGACTTGATAAATAATTATCACCTCTTAAAAATCCATATCCATCTGGTAATACTTCTAATATTCCTTCTACTATCTCATCATCATCATTTGTTACTTTGTAATCTATAACAGATTCTCCTGCTTCTTCTAATTGTTCTTCATCATTTTTATCATATCTGATTTCGTTGTTTTCTTCTGCTTGCTTTTCTTGTGGTTTTGAATTTTCTGCAACTTGTTTTAATAATGCAATCAATTCTTCTTTTTTTAATTTTGATATGTTTCTTATATTTTGTTCTTTTGCAAAATTTCTCAATTCTAATAATGTCATGTTTTCTAATTCAGACATAACTTACCTCCTATTTTTATTTATATTTTTAAATTTTTTTCTGGATATTTTAGTAGATTTATAATATTAAAAAAAATAAATCCTTAAAACTTGAATGTTTTAAGGATTTACATGTTACTATCGATATAAACTCTTTCATTTTGTAAATACATTCCTAGTTTTTCACGTGCTAATTTTTCTATATATTCTAATGAGTCTGTGTTTTTCTTTTCTTGTTCCAAATCTTGCTTGTTTTGATTTAATTCGTTTTCTGCTACATCTATTTTTGATGATAGTTCTTTAATTTCATCTTGATATTGTGATATATTTAATTGTTGTTTTATCAACATAACTATCCATATAACTAATGCTATTAAAAAAGCATTCCTTAGTAATTTACCTTTTTTCATCTGTGCTCTCCATTTTTTCATAATAAATTCTCTTATATATTATTATTCTCCATTATTTACAAAATTCCCCTTTTTTATTTTAAATTTTTTTACATTTTTAGTAAAAAATGACAATATTACTGTTATTATTTTTCTAAAAATAGCAACTATTGTTTTAAAAGGTATTTCTAGTACTTTAATAATTGTGCTTAAAATTCTTGTAAATAATTTCACAAAAATATTACTTAACGTTGACACATATATAAGAGTACCTATAATTATTCCTAAAAACATGTATACACGAATTTCTCCATTATTAAAGTACCATATGTTATATAATACTAAAATTCCAGTTAAAATCCAAAATAAAACGTCTTGTATATATGTTACTATATTTCCTGTTTTTATAGTTCTTCTTAGAATTCTAAAAAAATCGAATAAAATTCCTATTTCTACACCAGTTAATGAAAAAACCAAAAATAAATATGCTTGATTTTGAACCATAGTCTTCTTGCCTTTCTATTTGAAAATTTTGCTTAATATTGTTCCCGCGCTTTTTTCTTGTTTGTTTTGGCTATAGGATAAACTTGATATTTCTCCTTCTACAATTACTTCTGCCGTATCTAAACTTAATTTATTTATTCTTATATTTTCTCCTTTTACTGTTAATAATCCTAATTCAGTATCTATCATTACAACTTGATCATCAAAACTCAATACATCGTTTACCCCTGAAACACTTAGTTTCTTTCTATTTTCTAATACCAAGTTTTGAATAATATTTGTATTTACATTCATGTTTATATTTTTTCTCTCTTCTATCATCTTTTGCTCTCCTCCTCATATCAATACTACATTATAATATGCGGAAAAAGCATATTATAGAACAGCATCAGCCAAAAATAGTTTGACATAATCTCGCAAAATACGATATAATAAATTTAATTATCTATAATACATTAATCAAAAAGTTTAATTTCTTTAGAAACTCTATTATAATCATCTTCATTATCTATTTCCTCAATATAATCATCTTTGTATGACATCCCATAAATTGTAATTTTATCTGTAATTTTATTAAGTGCTTCTTCTGCATACACTTTTGTATTTCCGTTTTTTACAAACTCTGCCACCTTTTTTTTCCACATCTTAATATTTTTTTTACTTAATTTGTACAATGGTTGAAAAGCATAACAATTGTCATCAAAAATATCTACAGATACTTCTTTTAATATGTTTCCTTGAAATTTTCCTTTGAAGTCTTTCTTTGGTAATTCCTTTTTTTCATTAAATAAACATATTGATTCTCTTTTATCTCTTAGAATTTTTTCAATTAGTCTTTTATTAAAAACTAAATCTCCATGCATAAGTAAAACATTATCATCTAAAAATTTACAAGCATTATTCATAGATACAATATAGTTTGTATTCATGTAATTAGAATTTTCTACAAAAGTAAAATTTAATTCAGAATATTTATCAGCTGTTTCAATTATAGATTCCTTATAAGGTCCTGTTGTAACTATAAAATCATTAATGCCACATTCACTTAATATTCTAATCTGTCTTTCAAATATTGTTTCTCCATTATATAGCTTTACCATACATTTTGGCTTGTCTTTTGTTAAATTTCCCATTCTACTTCCTATACCTGAGTTAAAAATTATAGCTTTCATTTTATTTACTCCTTAATTTGTCCTGAAATATTTCTTTGTTTTCTTTTGGCATCATTGTTGGTCTTCCCAAATCACTTCTTGATTTATCATTAGTATTAACAATAAGTGCCATTTTTCCTCTTACTTTTATATCTTTTATTCTATTGATTAAATCCTTTTTATTATTTATAGTTATAACTTCCTTAAATCCAAAGCTTCTTAATATATGTTCTATATTGATCTCATAAGAAATAGTTGGTTGTCTACCAACAGATTCGTGGCATCCATTATTGATAAGTATATATTTAAAGTTATTCTTTGCATTTTGAATAGCCACAGCCAAACCACCCATATGCATAATTAATGCCCCATCTCCATCTATGCAATAAATATTTTTATTTGTAAATAAACTAATCCCTAATGCTAATGATGAAGTATGCCCCATTGAACCAACTGTCAGAAAATCATTAGCATGTAACATATTATTTCTTTCTCTAATTTCAAAAATTTCCCTTGATGTTTTACCTGTTGTTGAAACTATAAATTCATTATTATTAATATTTTTTATTATTGTCTCCAGAGCTTCTTCTCTTGTTATATTATTATCATTTTCATTATTTATCTTTTTCTCATATCTTGAGAAAGTATCTTTTTTTACGACAAGAGCAATAGTTTTATTATATTTTCTTATATAATCATAGCAATTTTTTATTTGCATTTCATAGTTTTCATCTATAATAAAATATCTAATTTTTAAAGTATCTAATATAGGTAATGTTAACTCCCCCTGTTTAATATGTTGTGGTTCATCTTTAACATTAGGTTCTCCTCTATATCCTATTATAAGTAACATTGGTATTTCATAAACTTTTTCATCTGCAAGTGACAATAATGGATTTATTGCATTTCCTAGTCCAGAATTTTGCATATAAACAACACCATATTTACTCGTGCTTATATTATACCCACAAGCAAGTGCTACTGCATTTCCTTCATTAGCTGTAATTATATTTTTGTCTTTATTACTTAAATCTTTTATACAAGCACATAATTCTTTGAGTAAAGAGTCTGGCACACCTGCAAAAAAGTCAAAATTATTATTAACTAGACAATTATAAAATTCTTTTGGATTAATCATTTCTATCTCCTATTAATTCTAATATTTCTTTCATAGATATACAATAATCATTACTAGCTTCATAACTTCTTTCGTCTTCCAATATTTTTTTGGCAGTCTTTAACATTGCTTGGTAAGCACTTCTTAATAAGTGATTAGCATATATAATGATATTAGCTCCATAGTTACTTAATTCACTCTCTTTGAATTGTGAATAAGTAGTTGGAACTACTACTGTTATAATTTTAGGGTATTTTTCTTTAAATTTCTTTAAAAATTCAATAATTTCATTTCCATCACTTTTATAGCTATGAATCATAATTCCATCAGCACCAGCATTTACATAAGCTTCTGCTCTATTCATAGCATCATTTATATCTTTGTCTGCAATAAAACTTTCAATTCTTGCAAATATCATAAAATCGCTTGTTGCTTGTGCTCTTTTCCCTTTTTTGATTTTTTCTACAAATATATCTTTATCTTCTAATATTTGTTCTGCTTTATTGCCTAACATGGAATTTTGCTTTAATCCTTTTTTATCTTCAATAATAATAGCAGAAACACCTATTCTCTCTAATGTTTTTACGTGTTGAACAAAATGCTCTACTTTTCCTCCTGTATCTCCATCAATAATTATCGGTTTAGTCGTAACTTCCATTATTTCATTAATAGTATCTATTCTACTTGTAAAGTCAACGACTTCATTATCTTGCTTTCCTTTCAAAGTTGAATCACATAAAGAACTAACCCACATCGCATCATATTCTTTATCATTTACTTTCGTATTCTCCACAATTAAACCTGTTAATCCGTTAGAGGCTTCCATAACTCTAATATATTCTTTATTTTCTATTATTTGTTTTAATCTTGCTCTTCTTGTTTCTGGTAAATTATTCATAACTATCCTTCCTTTTAAATAAAATCCTATATATCAATTGTCCATTTAATTTAAAAAACATTTTTAAATTAAATATCACTCCATTTTTACTCATATATTTGTTATCTTCTTTTTCTTTATACAAATATTCTTCTTTCATTAAATAATTTTCTAATAATTTATCTACTTCTTTAATACTATATTTATAATACTCTTTTTTAATTTTTACACTATCACTTAATTCTATTACTTTGCTCACAAAAGACATACAGTTAAGAGCTTTATATATTTTCACTCCATGAAAAATAGGCATTGTAATCATTGAAAATAAATTAAAAATATATTCGTTGTCATTTTCTATTTTTGTTATATAATCTATAATTTTTTCTTTGTCTTTTTTTAAAATAGGTACTTTAAATATTTTTATCTTCACTTTTTCATTCTTACCAAAAGCATAGTGTTCTCTCTTTTCATGCATAAAACCTGCATCAAATGGAGAATAATGATTTTTTCTTGAAAAAGTTATAAAATCGTTTAAATTCTCATCAAGAGAAATAGCTATATGTGTATATTCATATTTGCTTATTTTTCTACTCAATTTTCCTAATCCTGTTAATGCTTTTATCAAAACAATATATATGTATTCATTATTTTCCATCATCTTAATTTCCTTTTTTATCTTGTAAACTTAATCTTTTAAATAATTGAATTTGTAATCTAATCATTTCATAATACATTGGAATTCCTCCTACTATGAATATTATGTCTGCAAATTTAAAACTGAAATCCATTATAGTTATTATTGTGGAATTACCATATATCATACTTCCAATGCATAATATAATAAAAAATAAATGTGTTTCTATTGGTCCTAATCTTGGAAATAAAAATTCTTTTAAATATAAAATATAATTCATAGCAGTAAATATTATTAATGCATAAACCGGTACTAAAAATATTGAAATTTTAAAACTAACAAATCCAGCAAAAGACAATGCAATTATCAAATAGGTTATGTGTAGTATGTCTGTTAATAAATCAAGGTATCCACCTGCTATTGATGTCATATTTCTAGTTCTTGCAACATATCCATCCAAATCATCACAAATCAAATGACATAAAATTCCTAGTATTGTTCCTATCAAAAAAAATTGATTTATCTTAGATAAAAATGTACATATAATTCCAATTAATCCTCCTGTTGCACCAATCAAAGTTATTTGATTGGGTGTCATATTTCTAGGAATATGTTTTCCTACTGTTTTATATAATAACTGTTGAAATCCTTTTTCTAGTTTACTTGGTATTATCTTTTTTACTTTATTTGTTTTTTCTTCCTCTTTATTCATCATCATTACTCCTTTTGGATTTTAACATATTTTTTATGAAAGACATTATATAGTCTTTATAATCGATAAAATCATACACCCCATCTTTTTTGGCTTTTAGAAAAAGCTTTATTAATAGTATATAGTAATTAAAGTAATATCTTTTTACACTCATTTTTGTTAGTTTAGCGACTAAATGTAAATAGTCCCAATGAGATGGATTAGTTGTAATAAGATTATTTTTATATACATCATATTTTTCTGTTTTCATTTCTGGTGTAAAAATTGAAATAGCAATATGTTTCAAACTATGATTTTTGATCCACTTATACAATTTTTTAAAGTCTGTAGGTGTATAATCAAAATCCACAATAAACATTCCTATAATATTTATATTTAATTCATTACATATTTCAATACATTTTATATTGTTATATATATTAGACTTCTTATTATAATTATTTAATTTATTATCATCTATTGCCTCTAATCCCACTAAAACATAATATAGTCCTATTTCTTTTAATTCTTTCATTAGTTCTTTATTTTCAGCTATAAAATCTGATCTTCCATAGCAAATATATTTTTTATTTATATTTTTTTCTTTTATTAATCTAATAAACTCATTTAGTCTATTTTTGTTAAGAAGAAAATCATCATCAACAATATATATATTATCTGATTCTATTTTTTCTATTTCTTCTACAACATCTTGTATGTCTCTACATACATATTTTCCTAAATTCATTTTATTTCTATGGCAAAACTTACAGTCATACGGACAACAATAAGCTGTTCTTACCCAAGCAGAGTGTTCTAATTCTAAATATCTATAATTTTTAGGATGTGCATAAAAATAAGATCTATCTGGTAAAGGTAATTTTTTTATATCAAATGCAACCTGTTTATTTTTAATCCAAACATCGTTTTCTTGAAAACAAATCCCATCAATATCTTTTAAATTTATATTTTTATCATAAAAATTATAATCTATAATATCTAATATTTTATAAATATCAAATGTTATTAAAATATAATCAATATAGGCTTTATACATTCTTTCATAACATAATTGTGCATGTAATCCTCCAATAATTGTTATTGTATTTTTATTGATTTTTTTAGCTGTTTCACAATATTCTAGCATAAAATTTTCTTGTCTAGTTCTACCACAGACATAAACAATATTGGGATTACATTTTCTTATTTTATCTTCAACCGTTTGTTGTTCTACTTGTCCATCATATAAATACACTTTATGGCCATTTTCTTTTAATATAGTAGAAATATATTCTAATTCTAAACATTCATTTTCTATTACTCCAACAAAATTATATTTTGTTCTAGATATTTCTGGATGTATGAGAAGAATTGTTAAATTATTTTTTTCCATTTTTATTTCTTTCCTCCTCTTCAAGTTTTGTATATGCTATTTTACCAACCAATGTTTTTGGCAATTCTGTTCTGAATTCATATTCATAAGGCCATGAATATTGTGCTATATTTTTTTCACAATATCTTTTTATCTCTTTTAATATTTTATCACTAGGTTTATATTCATTTTTTAAAACAATAAATACTTTTACAACATGTATTTTATATGGATGGTCTATGCCTATTGCACAAGACATTAAGACTTTAGGATTTGAATCTATAATATTTTCAATATATTGTGGATATATGCAGTATCCAGAACTTATAATAATTCTTTTAATTCTTTGCTTAAAATATATAAAACCATCTTTATCCATATATCCTATATCTCCAGTATACATCCAATGCAATCCATCTTTATGTTTTCTTAATACTAATTTAGTATCTTCTTCATCACCTAAGTATCCTTTCATTACAGATGGTCCACTTATTAAAATTTCTCCATCTTCGCCATAAGGTAATTCTTCATCTGTATCTGGTTTAACTATTTTATAATATGTATCTGGATATGGAATGCCTATACTTCCTTCTTTATAATGATTAATAGGGGTTAAACAACTTCCTGTAACACATTCAGTTAGTCCATATCCTTCTCTAATTTGTATATTAGCTCCATGTTCTTTCAAAAAATTATCTATTTTCTTTTTTAAACTTATTGAAAGGGAATCTCCTCCTGAAATCACACATTTTAAGAATGATAAGTCATATCCATCTAATTTTTTATTTTTGAGCAATGCTTCATATAATGTTGGAACCCCAGCAAGTATATTAGGCTTGTATTTCTTTAGTATTTTATCAAACTTTTTACTACTAAATTGTGGAATTAAAATACTTGTTGCACCTATGTATTGTGCGGTGTGAATGCATATTCCTAATCCAAAACCATGAAATATTGGCATTATCGCTAATATTAAATCCTTTTCTTCTAAACATTGACATGCTTCTATACTTTGTAAAGCTAAAGCATTAAAATTCAGATTTGTTAATTCTATTCCTTTAGGTAATCCTGTTGTTCCTCCACTATATAAAATCGCTGCTACATCTTTTCCATTAAAATTAGTTCTTATTTTCCCTTTATAATTTTTGCTTAGATTAATAAAATTGTTCCATTTTAAAATAAGATTACTTTTTTCTAGTTTTATTTTTCTGCTTTTGATTAATTGATACCCTACTTTCATATATAGTGGCATCGAATTTTTAGCTGAAACTACAATACATTTTTTTAAGGGTGTTTCTTTTGCTATATGATTTATTTTATTAAATGATATATCTATTGCTATTATATACTCACTTTTCGAAATATTTATAAAATGTTTTATTTCGTTTTCGGCCGATAATGGATGTATCATGTTAGCTACTGCACCTATTTTGTTAAGTGCATAAAAGCTAATTATTGCTTCTGGAGTATTAGGCATACAAATACTTACTCTATCTTTATATTTTATTCCTAAGCTTTTAAATGCTCTTGCACATTTGTCTATCTCTTGTGCAAATTCTTTATAAGTCCTTTTTTTTCCATAGTAATTATAACTAATATAATTTTGATTTTTTAATACTGATTTTTCTAATGCATTATATAATGATATATTAGGGTATTCTAAATGCTCTTTTATGCCATCATAGAAACTGTACCATGGCGTTTTTATTTTATTTTCTTTCATATATAACTTCCTATCTTTGGGCATCTGTTAATAATTTTTTTACTCTATTGTATAATAGCTTATTTGCTTCATCTACCGTAAAATCTGATACATCCAGAGGTTTCCCAAATGTTATTTTTAAATTTTTACTTCTGAATTTATAATCTCCAGTAATTGAATATGGAATAATATTACTGTTAGTTCTTTGTGCCATAACAACTGCCCCTACTTTAAATGGTAGTAATATTTCTTTTGTATAATTTCTCTTCGCTTCTGGTGAAACATTTATTAATGTTCCTTTGTTTAAATAATCTATAGCAGTAGCAAGAGCCTGCTTATTATGTTTTGCTTTTAAATCTACAGGTATTGTACCAACTGCACGAAAAAGCCAACCAAATTTACCATCATGTAAATCTTTTTTCGCTAATGTATGTATAGTTCTTTTTGTACATACATCAACTAATATTGGATCTAGTGCATGTTTATGATTTCCTGCTATCACTGCACTTCCTTCATTGGGTATGTATTCTTTGTTTATAATTGTTGGATTATAATACAATTTAAAAATACATGTAAATATTGGTCTTAATGCTCTATATATAATATCTTTTTTCATTTTTACTATTTCACTTTCATTTTAAGATTTTCTATTATAATATTATTTTAACATATAATGATTATAAAATAAAGGAGGTTTAAACTTCCTCCTTTTACATCTTTTTATTTTAATCTTTCTTCAATGCTTTTTAACATATCTTGATATTTCGCAAGTTTAGCTTTTTCCTCATTAATTTTTGCTTCCGGAGCTTTATTAACAAATCCAGGATTGGCCAACATCTTACTTGCTCTTTCAATTTCTGCTAAAACCTTCTTCTTTTCATCTTCAAGACGTTTTTTTTCTTCTTCTACATCAACTAATTCTTCAAAAGGAATATAAACTTCCATTCCATTTGAAATAATTGAAATAGCATTTTGAGATATATTATCTTTATTGTTTTGAATTGTAATTTCATTTGCAAATCCTAATTTTTCAATAAATGCTTTAGATTGTTCAAGATCTTCTTTATATTCATTTGTAACAAAAATCAATTTTGATTTTTTACTTGGATGTACATTCATATTTGCTCTAACATTTCTAATTTGTATAACAACATTTTTTAAATTTTCAATAAAGTCTTTATTAGTATCATATTCTACTCTTTTTTTAGTTTTTGGCCAATTTGATACCATTAAATCTTTATCATCATAATTTACAAGTTTTGAATAAATTTCTGATGTAATAAATGGCATAAACGGATGTAATAACTTTAAACTATCTCCAAGAACATAGTTTAACACAAAACATACTTGTATTTTTCCCTGTTTATTTTCGCTATATAGTCTTGTTTTTGCCATTTCTATATACCAATCACAAAATTCGCTCCAAATAAAATTATAAATATTTTCAATTGCTATTCCTAAATCATAATCTTCTATATTTTGAGTTACTGTTTTTATTAAATTATCTAATTTATTTAATATCCATCTATCTTCTATTTTTAAGCATTCTGATTTATATAATCCATTTTCGTCTTTAATGCTTTTTCCAAATTTAATAATTTCTTCATCATCTACTAACGAATTTGTTACAAATCTGGCAGCATTCCATAATTTATTAGCAAAATTTGATGCTTGGTCAAGTTTTTCAGGCATATATTTTATGTCATTTCCTGCAGAAGTTCCATATAATAATGAAAATCTTAGCGCATCTGTACTATATTTATCAACTATATCTAATGGATCAATTCCATTTCCTAATGATTTTGACATTTTTCTTCCTTGGCTGTCTCTTACTATTCCATGTATTAAAATATCACTAAATGGTTTTTCATTCATTAATTCTAAGCCTGAGAAAATCATTCTTGCTACCCAGAAAAATATTATATCATATCCTGTTACTAATACATTTGTTGGATAAAACATTTTTAAATCTTCTGTGTTATGAGGCCAGCCTAATGTTGAAAATGGCCATAATGCTGAACTAAACCATGTATCTAATGAGTCTTCATCTTGATGTAATTTTGTTGAGCCACATTTTTCACATTTTTCCGGTGCAGTTTTGCTTACATTTATATGCCCACATTCATCACAGTAATATGCTGGAATTCTATGCCCCCACCATAATTGACGTGATATGCACCAGTCCTGAATATTTTCCATCCAGTTAAAATATGTTTTTTCATATCTTTTTGGAATAAATTTAATACTATCATCTTTTACAGCTTTAATTGCAGGTTCAGCTAATTCTTTCATTTTTACAAACCACTGCTCAGATATTCTTGGTTCTATTGTATTGTGACATCTATAACATTTTCCCACATTATGAGTATAATCTTCTGTTTTTACAAGTGCTCCTATTTCTTCTAACTTTTCAACTATTAATTTACGTGCCTCTAATGTTGTTAATCCTTTATATTCTGGCACTAAATCTCCCATTATTGAGCTATCATCAAATACTTCTACAATTTCTAAGTTATTTCTTAATCCTGCTTGATAATCATTCATATCATGTGCCGGTGTAATTTTTACACATCCTGTTCCAAAATCTTTTTCTACAAAGTCATCTGCAATTATTGGAATTTCTTTATTCATTATTGGAAGAATACAAGTTTTACCTACAATGCCTTTGTATCTTTCATCATCTGGATGTACTGCTACTGCTGTATCTCCAAGCATTGTTTCAGGTCTTGTTGTTGCAACTATTACATATTTGTCAGTTCCTTTTATTTGATATCTAATATGCCATAAATGTGATGCTTCTTCTTCAAATTCTACTTCTGCATCTGATATTGATGTATGGCATGATGGACACCAGTTTATCATTCTTGTTCCTTTATATATTAAACCTTTGTTATATAAATTAACAAATTGTTCTAAAACTGCTTCTGATAAACCTTCATCCATAGTAAATCTTGTTCTGTCCCAATCACATGAACATCCAAGTCTACGCTGTTGTTTTTGTATTGTTCCACCATATTCTTTTGTCCATGCCCATGCTCTTTCTAAAAATTGTTCTCTTGTTGTATCAGCTTTTGTTAAGCCTTCTTCTTTTTTCATTTTTTCTACAACTTTTACTTCTGTTGCTATTGCTGCATGATCTGTTCCAGGAATCCATAATGTGTTATATCCACACATTCTTTTATATCTTATTAATACATCTTGCAATGTTCCATCTAATGCATGCCCCATGTGTAATTTTCCAGTTACATTTGGTGGTGGCATTACTATGCAATAACTTTCTTTTGTTTTATCCATTGATGGCTTGAAATAACCTTTTTGTTCCCATTCATTATATAATTTTTCTTCAAATTCTTTTGGATTATATTTGTCATTTAATTTTCTTTCACTCATATTTTATTTCCTTTCTTAAAAAAATTTTATATTATACTTACAAGAAAATATTTCATTTGGTTCTAATTGATTTATATTTTCTTTATCTTTAAAAACTTGATTACTATCAATTTTATCTGCTGTATTTTGCCATGGTTCTATACAGACGAATGGTGCTCCTTTTTTTGACCACAGCGCCAAATATGGAAAATCTGTAAAATCAAATTCTAATATTTTTTGTTTTGTTTTTATATTTTGTAAAATAACTTTATTTGATTTTATATTTTTCATTATTATTGCATCATTATCAAATATGTTCTCTGTTAAATGTATTTTGTTATTTTCTAAAATATTTTTTTCTTTTTGTGTATCTACTAATCCATTTTTTAGTTTTAAGAATTCTATTTTATCTTCTTTTTCTTCAAATACTATTTCATATTGTCCTGTTGTATAATCACATCTAAATGCTGGATGTCCTCCTAGCCCAAAATAAATCTTCTTATTGTCTATATTTTTTACTTTATATTCTACTTGTAGAGTGTCTTCCATTGTTTGATATGTTACATGTAATTCGAACTTATATGGATACTTTTTTAGTGTTTCTTCATTATATGTTAATACATAATGTTCTTCTGTAATTCTGTCAAATTCCATGTCTCTTGCAAATCCATGTTGTGACATTTCATACATCATGCCTTCAATTTCTGTTTTTGAGTCTTTTATTTGACCTACTATTGGAAATAATATTGGTGACTGACGATTCCAAAATGTTTTTCCATCAAATAATATTTCTTTTCCATTATACTGTATACTTGTTAATTCTGCTCCTTGCTTTTTTGTTTTGATTTTTAACATGAAATTGTCTCCTTTCTGTACAAAAAAACTCGCCTATATGCTTATTGCATAAGGGCGAGCTTATATCTCACGGTACCACCTTAATTATTATCTATTTTATTTTTTGATAACATCTTATTTTGCTTTAACGCAGCATACGGATAATCTTAAGTTTATTGTCAGATTATCAACTCCAAAGCTACCTTCCATTTACCTTTGTTTAAGAAGCTCTCAGCCTATGACTTCTTTTCTCTACTAAATAAGTATAAATGTACTCCTCTTTTTCTTCGTTTTTATTATTATGCCAATATATTATCATATTATTATGTGAATTGCAAGCTTTTTAAATAAAAATTCTCTAGTTTTTATTTTTTAATCATGCACAAAAATAGCAAAGTTTTCAAAACCTTGCTATTTTATCTTTTCATAATTAAAATGCTCTTCTAAATAATTCTATAAAGTCTTCTCTTGAAACTTCTCTTGGGTTACCTGTTTTACAAGGATCTTGCATTGCTTTATCAGCTAACATACAAAAATCTTCTTCTCTTGCACCAACTTCTCTAACTGTTTGAGTAATTCCAACAGATTTAGAAAGTTCAGAAATCATCCATACGAATGTATTTATAACATCTTGGTCATTTAAGTTTGCTGCATCTGGTCTACCAATTTCGCATAAGATTTCTCTAAATCTTTGTGCTGTTGCTGGATCTTCTCCATTAAATCTCATAACTGTTGGTAAAAGAATTGCATTTGCTAAACCATGTGGTGTATCATAAACAGCTCCTAATTGATGTGCCATTGAATGTACAATTCCTAAACCTACATTTGAGAATCCCATTCCTGCAATGTATTGAGCTAGTCCCATCATTTCAACTGCTTTTTCATCTTTTTCGTTTACAGCTGCTGGTAAATATTTAAAGATTAATTTGATTGCTTGCATATGGAACATATCTGACATTGTATTGTGTGCTTTTGTGATATATCCTTCTACAGCATGTGTTAATGCGTCCATTCCTGTTGCTGATGCAATTGATTTTGGCATAGATGCCATTAAGTCTGAATCTACAATTGCTAGTATTGGAACATCATGAGGATCAACACATACCATTTTAATTTCTCTTTCTTCATCTGTTATTACATAGTTTATTGTTACTTCTGCTGCTGTTCCTGATGTTGTTGGTAATGCTATTATTGGCATACCTCTATTTTCTGTATTTGATGCACCATTTAGTGATACTATATCTGCTCTATCTGGGTTTGTCATAACAATTGATATACCTTTAGCAGTATCTATACTTGAACCTCCACCAACTGCTACTATAACATCTGCTCCTGCATTTTTGCAAGCTTGAACACCATCTAATACATTTTTGATTGTTGGGTTTGGTTTTACTTCTGAATACACTTCATAAGCTATTCCAGCTCTATCTAAAACTTCTGTAACTCTTGCTGTTACTCCACATTCGAATAGTGCTTTGTCTGTTACTACTAATACCTTATTGAATTTTCTTTTACGAATTTCTTCTGGTAATTCTTCTCTTGCTCCTTTTCCAAAATATGATGTTTCATTTAAAACAAATCTGTTTACTGACATATTTTTCACTCCTTCTTTTGATTTTTTATATATAAAAAGTTTTTAACTTTGTTATATCTTCTTTAGTTTGTGCTTTTTAGCACCTGTTATTCTTATTTTAATTACTTGTTAATATTTTTATCCACTTTTTCTTGAATATCTTTAAATATAAGTTTTTCACTACAATTTAAAGATATTCATGTAACAAACTTTTTAACATATTTAACAAGTAATTAATTTTCAGCATAATTTGCTGGTATTTCAAATAATGAATCATCAACATTATTTTCTAATTTTACTTTAAGTAATTCTGAATCTTCACCATAAATTGTTTTTATATATGTTAAGTTTCCATTATTATCAAAATAAAACCTTGTTTTGATACTTGATTCATCAAGCTCTAATGTATTTGTTATCATAAACATTGTGCTACCACTGTATTCTTCATATTTATATTTTTTTCCTCTTACCTTTTCTTCACCTGTTGTATATTCTTTATCAACTACTTCTTTTATTCCATCTGTTAATATGTTTTGTTCAACATTATTTTGTTGATATACATAATATTCTTGTCTATCATGTAAAATTAAATATGTATTGTTGTCTTTTACTAAAGTTGTTGTATGACTTTCAACTTTTGTTTCACTGTCTTTTGAATATTGATCAATTATTGTTTCATCACCTTTTTTGGCCATTATCGTTTTATTGTTGCTATTTTGTTCCATCTCAAATAAATATGCTTGATTAGTATTTAATTCTTCATATATCTTTGCTAGTTTTTGACTTTTGTCTTCTTTACTTCCCACTAATTTAAATATACCAAAAATTACAACTATAATAATAATTATTACAACAATTAAAGGAATTCTTTTGTTTTTTCTCATATTTTTCCCAACCTTTCAAAATCACAATAATTTCTGTAGGTTATTATATCAATAATATTTTTTGTTTACAAGATTTTTCAACATTTTTTTACTTTTTTTCTGGTTCAACATGTTCTAATGTTCCTGGTATCATTTTATCAATAAAAACGATACCATCTAGATGATCACATTCATGTGCAATTGCTTGTGCTAATAAATCCTTAGCTTTTATTGTTATTTTCTTTCCATTTCTATCAAGAGCCTCAACTGTAACCTCTTTTGGTCTAATCATTTTTGCATATTGATTTGGGAAACTTAAACATCCTTCTTCTACTTCTTGCTCTCCCTTTGTTTTTGTTATTTTTGGATTTATTAAAACTTTTACTCCTGTTCCATCTTCAATATCTATAACAACAACTCTCTTTAATATCCCTACTTGTACAGCTGATAATCCTACACCATTATACTTGTACATTGTTTCAATCATATCATCAATTAATATTTGGATTTTTTCATCAATTGTATCTACTTCTCTTGATTTCTTTTTTAATATTTCATCTTTTTCATATCTTAGATTTCTTATTGCCATTTTTCTCTCCTTTTTAAATCATATTATTAGGATTAACATCCACACTAACTCTAGTATTTTTATAATTTGCCTCATATATCTTCTGCAAACATTCATTTATAATAGAATTCACTTCTTCAGTAATATTTCCTTTTAAAATAATTCTCCATCTATATCTATTTTGAATTTTATCAATAGGTGATGGCATAGGTTTTAAAACTATAAAATCTTGTCCATCTAATTTACTTTTTAAATAACTATATACTCTGTTAGAAAGCTCTATTATTTCTTTTTCTGACAAACTATTAAATCCAATCAACATTATATCGCAAAATGGAGGATATTTCAACTGTTTTCTCAAGGCAATTTCTGTATTATAGAACATTTCATAATCTTGTTTTTGTGCACATATTATACTAAAATTTTCTGGATTATATGTTTGTATTATTACTTTTCCATCAAGATTTTCTCTTCCTGCCCTTCCTGCAACTTGTGTAAGTAATTGAAAAGTTCTTTCATTTGCTCTATAATCATCTATATTTAAACTACTGTCTGCTGCAATTACACCAACTAAAGTTACATTTGGAAAATGATGTCCTTTTACTACCATTTGTGTTCCTATTAAAATATCAATATTTTCATTTTTAAATTTATTTAATATTTCTTCATGTGAGTTCTTTTTTGTAACTGTATCTATATCCATTCTTATTGTTGATGCTTGTGGAAATATTTTGTTTATTTCTTGTTCCAATCTTTGTGTTCCTGTACCAAAATATCTTATTTTGGTACTATGACATTCCGGGCATACTGTTACGATATTTTCTTCATATCCACAATAATGACATTTTAACTTATTCTCTGTTTTATGATATGTCATACTTATATCACAATTTTTGCATTTTACTGTATATCCGCATTCTCTACACATTATAAATGTTGAATAGCCTCTTCTATTTAAAAATAATATTGTTTGCCTTTTTTCTTTTAAATTTTTTTCAATTGCATCATGTAAAGCCACACTTAACATCGACCTATTTCCATTTGCTAGCTCCATTTTTAAGTCTACTATTTCTACTTCTGGCAATTTTGAATTATTAGCTCTTTTAGTTAATTCCAATAATTCTATTTTTCCTTCTTCTGCTTTATAATATGTTACTAAATCAGGGGTTGCACTTCCAAGTACTAATGGACAGGAATTTTCTTTTGCAATTTTTTTTGCAATTTCTTTTGCATCATATTTAGGAACCGCTTCTGATTTATATGAACTATCATGTTCTTCATCTATTATAATTATTCCAATGTTCTCGGTAGGTGCGAATATTGCAGACCTTGCTCCAATTATAATTTTGGCTTTTCCTTCTTTTATTTTATTCCATTCATCATATCTTTCGCCAATTGACAATTTACTATGTAACACTGCAATTTCATCTTGATTAAACCTTGCAATAAATCTGTCTATCATTTGTGGAGTAAGTGATATCTCCGGAACTAATACAATTGCTGTTTTATTTCGTTTTAATGTCTCTCCAATAAGTTGTAAATATACTTCTGTCTTTCCAGAACCTGTTACACCATATAGTAAAAATTGACTGTATCTATGTTCTCGCATAGCACTCATTACACTATTGTAAGTATTTTGTTGTTCATCTGTTAATTTTAAGTTTTCTGTTTTGGCTATCTGCTTATTCGCAAGTGGATTTCTCTCTACTTTCTTTTCTACAATCTCTACATATCCATTTTTTTCTAATGTTTTTATAATTGCTCTTGTGCCACCTGTAAACATTTCTATTTCTGGAATTGTAACTCCCTCATTTGTTTTTAAAAATTGTAGTATTTTTTTTTGTTTTTCAGATTTTATTTTTCCAATTTCTATATCAAACTGAATTTCTTCAATATCTTTTTTTAGATAAACAACGTTAATCATTTTGTCTTGAACATTTTTTTCAGTATTTTTGCTTTTTGTTCCTGGTGTTAACATTTGTTTTATACAGTCTGATACATTACAAAAATATCTCTTTGCCATCCATTGTGCAAGTTCTATTTGTTTTTCAGTTAAATTATGTTTTATTTGTACTATTTCTTTTACTTCATATTGAGTACTTTCTTTTATTCCTACTACATATCCTTCTTCTAATGTACTTGATTTTCCGAATGGAACTAATACTGTACTTCCTATCATAACTAATTCTTCTAAGTTACTTGGTATATTATAATCAAATGTTCTATTCAATCTTTTTGCTGATCTATTTATTACTACTTCTGCTATCATCCTAGTTCCTTTCTTGTAAAAAAGAGCTAGACATTAACATCTTGCTCTTTACATATTTATTATTTGTTCTCTTCAATTCTTTGTTCATTTTCAATAATTGTCATAATAACTTGGACCGTTTTTTCAAAATCATCATTTTTTATTACATAATCATACATTTTAATTTTGTCTTCTTCATATTCAAGCCTACTTAATCGAACTTCTATATCTTGAATATTATCTCCTCTTTCAATCAAACGTCTTTTTAGTTCTTCTTTTTGAACTTTCAAGAATATAGTAACTATTCTTGTATCATTTCCTAATATTTTTAAAAGATTTTCTGTACCATTCACTTCTATATCTTTAACTATTATTTTTCCTTCTTTTATCTTATTGCTCATAAGCTCTCTAGAAGTTCCATAATAGTTTCCATGATGCAAATCATATTCATAGAAATCGCCTTTATGAATTTTTTCTTCAAATTCTTCTTTACTTATAAAATGATAATGATCTCCTTCAACTTCGCCAGGTCTCATTTCTCTTGACGTGAAAGATGGAAGTGTTACTATGTTTGGCATTCTTGCCATTAATTCTTTTTTTATTGTATCTTTTCCTGCTCCAGATACTCCTGATAATATTACTAACACTTTATTCTTCTTCTCCTTCTTCTTCATCTTCCTTCATTTCTTCTGGTTCTATAATTTCAACCTTTCCTTCAGCAATCTCGTTTGCTGCAAGTGTAACTGCTGATTCTTCTTTAACTGGTGTTTTTACTTCAGCTCCTTCAGCAATTTGTCTTGCTCTTTTTGAAGTTGCTATTACTAATTCATATCTGTTTTTTGCTTTTGTTAACAATTCTTGAACTGTTGGTTTTACCATCATTTTAAATTACCTCCATTTTTATTAATCTTCACTTTGTATTGTAGGTTGTGGTGCAGGTGTTATATCTTTATCTACTCTTCCTGCAACTGTTTCTGGTTGTACAGCAGATAATATTATATGTCCCGAATCCATTATTAGCACTGCTCTTGTTCTTCTACCACATGTAGCATCAATAGCTGTTTTCGCATCTTTAGCCTCTTGTATCATTCTTTTTATAGGAGCCGAATCAGGGCTCACTATTGCTACTATTTTATTTGCTGCTATTATATTTCCAAAACCTATATTTACTAATTGCATTTCTATCATCCTTTCCGTGCAATATTTTTCTTATTCAATATTTTGAATTTGTTCTCTTATGTCTTCTAATATTGTTTTTATATCTACTACTTTGTTTGTTATTTCAAGATTATTTGCTTTTGAACCTATTGTGTTTGTCTCTCTATTCATTTCTTGAATTAAGAAATCCATTTTCTTTCCTGATGGCTCGTCCGAATCTATTAAGCATCTTAGTTGGCCTATATGACTTTTTAATCTTGTTATCTCTTCTTCTACTGAACATTTATCTGCATATATAACAACTTCCTGCATTAATCTTGACTTATCTAACTCTTCTGTTCTTAGTATTTCTTTTATCCTTGCTTCTAATTTTACTACATATTCGTCAATAAGTCCAGTAGATAAAGCAAAAATCTCGTCTTTTTTCTCTTCAACTTGTGATATTTTTGCTAAAATGTCTTCTGAAATTCTTTTTCCTTCATTTTTTCTCATATCTATTAACTGATTTGTTGCATCATTTACAACCTGTAGTATTTCTTCTTTTATTTGTTTTTCATCAAGATTACTTTTTATTGTTAACACATCTGGCAATTTAGTTATTTCAGTTACTTCTATATTACTAGATAAATTTTCTTCTTCTGCTAGTTTTCTTAAATTAGAAATATATACTTTTGCAAGTTCTGTATTTATTCTAATATCATTTCCTTCTTTATTGTAATTTTCGAATGTAATAGAAATGTCTACTTTCCCTCTTTTTAGCTTTGATGTTATTAATTTTCTAATATCTTCTTCTAAATAACTTATAGTACGTGGCATTCTTATATTTGTATCTATATATTTGTGGTTTACTGTTTTTATTTCTACCTGATATTCTCTAGAGTTTATGGATAAGTTACTTTTTCCATAACCTGTCATACTTTTTATCATTTTATTTTCCTTCTTCTACTTTTTTATTTTTTCTTTTTGAAGCTTTTTTTATAGGTTCATCTTTTACAATTTCTTTTATATCACTTAAACTATTTAATTTGTCTTGTTGTTCTTTTGTATATAAAATTGCTGATTTCAATATATAATATATTGCTATAAAATTTGCTCCTGATAATGCATATTCTTGCATAGTACATCCTAAAATTTTAGGCATATGCTGTGTTAATAAAACAAATACAGCCATTGCTAAAAATTCTATTCCATTAAAAAATGTAAGTCCTTCATTTTTTCTGTATGCTATTTCCATCATTATTATTGATATTCCTAAAAATAACATACTTGATGCTCGTATATATTGTTCTAGTATATTTGCATCTAATTTTATATATTGTGTACTAATAAATGTAAAATATATTACTGCTATCAATGCATATGTTAGGTTTATTAATATTCTTTGTGTTAATATATTTTTTATCTTTACCATCTTTCTCTCCTCAACCTTGAGCCAATTGATATCGGTTCTAATTTTGCTCTTTTATTAACCTTCAAGTTCATACATTATTACACTAAGTACATTTAGTGCAACAGTTTCTGTTCTTAAAATTCTACGTCCCAATGTTACTATTTTTGCTCCATTTTGTTTTAACATTTCTACATCCATTTCTTCTAGTCCACCTTCTGGTCCAATTACAACTGCAATTTTTACTTTATCATGTATATTTTCTTTTATTTTTAATAGTTCTCTTTTAATTGTATTGTTCTTTTCATTTTCATATGCTACTATTACACAATCATATTCTTTTATTAATTGAATAATTTTTTCAACATTAACTATATTTTTTATTTCAGGTATTGCGTTTCTGCCACTTTGCTTTGCTGCACTTTCCGCAATTTTTTGCCACCTAGTTATTTTTTTTGATTCATCTTTTGAATCTATTTTAACTACACATCTTTTCATTGCTACTGGTATTATTGCATTTACTCCAAGTTCCACAGATTTTTGTATTATCAATTCCATTTTATCTGCTTTAGGTAATCCTTGATATATATCTACTTTTATATTGTCATCATAGCTTTGTAATTCTTTTATAATATTTGTTAATATGCTTTCATTTCCTATCTTTTCTATTTCACATATATATGATTTTTCAGTATCTTGATCGCATATTTCTACATTTTCTCCTATTTGTTTTCTAAGTACATTTTTGATATGTTTTACATCTTCTCCTTGTATTTCTATTGTTGTTCCTTTTATTTGCTCATTTTTCACAAAAAATCTTGGCATGTTCTTCTCCTTTAATGTATCTATTATATTACTTTTTTCATTTTTTAGCAATATGTCATAAATTATTTTTTATATCATCGTTTTTAATTTTTTTTACTTTATCGTTGCTCTATGGCATTTAGTAACATAATCTTATTTCTAGTTTCTATACTTTCTACAGCAATCAATTTATCAGAATCAATTAAATGTTTAGTAGTATTATTTATAATAAGAAGAACAGCCTCATCTAAGTCATGTTTTGCAACTTCTCGTTCCTTTTCTATATCATAAGAAGCTGATTTTCTAGTTAATTCTATTTTATCAGAAACATAAACAATCTTAGCAAGAGTATCCATGTTAGGATTTGTAGTTGTGTGATATTCTATAGCCTTTTGAATCTGTTCACTAATGCCATATTTCTTTTTTGCAATATCTGCGCCTACTTTTCCATGTAATATTTTAACATTATGTTTTTCAAATTCATTTATTTCAATATTATTTTTTTTCACATACTTTAGCATTTCCTCATCAGACATTTCTTTCGCATTATCATGAAGAAGTCCTGCAATTTTTGCAGTTTCTACATCAACACCATAAATTTTAGCAAGTTCTCCTGCCATTTCCATTACACCAACTGAATGTGTATATCTTCTTTCAGATAATATTTCTTTTAAATCTGCCTGTATTTTTTCTATTAATTTCATATTACTTTAGTTCCTTTCTTACAGCTTAATTTATCATAATTTTAGAGGTATAGAAAATCCTATACCTCCAGTTTTAAACTATTTTAACCAATCTGGATTTGCTAAATACCAATCAATTGTTTTTACAATTCCATCTTCGAATTTTGTTTCAGGTTCCCATCCTAATTCTGTTTTTATTTTTGTTGGGTCAATTGCATATCTGTAATCATGACCTTTTCTGTCTGTAACATGTTCAATCAAGTCTTCAGATTTTCCTAATCTTTGTAATATAAGTTTTACAATTTCAATATTTCTTTTTTCATTGTGTCCACCTATATTATATCTTTCTCCTGCTCTACCATTGTGGAATACTAAATCAATTGCTTTACAATGATCTTCTACATATAACCAATCTCTTATATTTTTTCCTTCACCATATACAGGTAATTTTTCGTCATTTAAAGCTAATTTAATCATATGTGGTATTAATTTTTCATTATGTTGATATGGTCCATAATTATTTGAACAGTTTGTTACTGTTACATTCATCTTATAAGTTGTATGATATGCTAATGCTATCAAATCAGAACTTGCTTTTGATGATGAATATGGGCTACTTGGTTGGATTGGTGATGTTTCTGTAAAATATCCATTCTCGCCTAAAGCTCCATATACTTCATCAGTTGAAATATGTACAAATTTATTTTCTGAACCTTCTCCCCATGCTCTTTTTGCTGCTTCTAATAATGTATGTGTTCCAATTACATTCGTATGTGTAAATATAAATGGATTTTTTATACTATTATCTACGTGTGATTCAGCTGCAAAGTGAATTATGCCATTTATTTCATATTTTTCAAATATTTCTTGCATTTTTTCAAAATCACATATATCTGCTTGTATAAATGTAATTTTATCTTTTACTTTATCTAAATTTGCTAAGTTTCCAGCATATGTTAACTTATCTACTACTATTACATTATAATCAGGATGTTTATTTACAAAATATTCTGCAAAGTTTGCTCCTATAAATCCTGCTGCTCCTGTTACTAATACATTTTTCATTTTTATTTCTCCTTTTCATTTTGGGACAAAATGTACCGGGTACAAAATGTCCCTTTTGTCATTTTTACAAATTTTTAAATAAATCTGTTTCTTTTAATTCTTTTAATGTTGGCCATTTTCCATCTTTTTCAGATGTTATTAATTCATCTATTTTTAGATTTCCCATTGGCCATTGAATTCCTACATCAGGGTCATTAAATTTTAAACCACCTTCTGCTTCATGATTATATATATCATCACATTTATATGCAAATTCTGCTTCATCTGATAATACTAAAAATCCATGTGCAAATCCTTTTGGTATCATAAACATTTTCTTATTTTCTTCTGTTAATATAACCCCTTCCCATTTACCATATGTTTCACTTCCAGGACGTAAATCAACAGCGACATCAAATACTTCTCCTTTGATACATCTTACAAGTTTTGCTTGTGTATTTTCTTTTTGAAAATGTAATCCTCTTAAAACTCCTTTTTTAGATTTTGATTGATTATCTTGTACAAAGTCATAATTTAAACCAATTTCTTCAAAGTCAGCTTTACTATATGTTTCCATAAAGTATCCTCTGTTATCTCCAAATACTGTTGGTTCTATGATACATACTCCTTCTATTGATGTATCTATTCTTTTAAATTTTCCCATTTTTTATCCTCCTATTCTTCGCCAAAAACATCATCTGCTACATCTTTTAGATATTTTCCATAATCTGTTTTCATGTATTTTTTTGATAATTCTGACAATTCATCAGATGTTATCCAACCTTTGTCAAATGCAATTTCTTCAGGACAACATATTTGTAGTCCTTGTCTTTTTTGAATTGTTTGAACAAAGCTTGCCGTTTCTATTAGAGCATCATGCGTTCCAGTATCAAACCATGTCATTCCTCTTCCTAGTTTTTCTACTTTAAGTTGTCCACGTTTCATATATTCTTCATTTACTGTTGTTATCTCTAATTCTCCTCTTGCAGATGGTTTTACATTTTTTGCAATTTCTATTACTTCATTTGTATAGAAATATAATCCTGGTACTGCATAATTAGATTTTGGCTCTTCTGGTTTTTCTTCTATTGAGATTGCTTTTCCATTCTCGTCAATTTCGACAACTCCATATCTTCTAGGGTCTTTTACATAATATCCAAATATTGTTGCTTCATTTTCTCTTTCATTTGCTTCTTTTAATTTTTCAGCAAGATGTTCTCCATAGAACATGTTGTCTCCTAAAATCATAGCAACATTATCTTCTCCTATAAAGTCTTCTCCTATTATAAATGCTTCTGCTAGTCCGTTTGGTTTTTCTTGAATTTTATATTCAAAATGCATTCCCCATTGACTTCCATCTCCAAGTAATTCTCTAAATGTTTCTGCATCTCTTGGTGTTGTTATTATTAATACGTCCCTTATGTCTGCTTGCATTAATATTGATAATGGATAATATATCATTGGCTTATCATATACAGGCATAATTTGTTTTGATATTGCAAGTGTTAATGGATATAGTCTTGTTCCACTTCCTCCTGCTAGAATAATTCCTTTTCTATTCTTCATTTTCCTTCACCTCTTCTAAATATCTCTTTAAACCATCTTTCCATTCTGGAACTTTGATTCCACATGCTTCAAGTTTTGCTTTTGACATTTGAGAATTAAATGGTCTTTTAGCTTGTGTTATTTTCATCATTTCTATATATTCATCTGTTGTTACTGGATTAACTTTGCAGTTTATTCCTTGCTCAGCTAATATTTCTTTTGTGAATTCATACCATGTTGTATATCCTTCGTTTGTTGCATTATATATTCCATATGGTATTTTCTTTTCAATTGCTTGATATATTATTTCTGTCAAGTCTTTTGCGTATGTTGGACTACCATGTTGATCTGATACTACATTTATTTCGTCTCTTGTAGAACCAAGTTTTGTCATTGTTTTTACAAAATTGTTTCCTCCAATTCCATATAGCCATGCTGTTCTAAATATGTAATATTCATCAGTATTTTTAACAATTCCTTCTTCTCCATGTAATTTTGTTTTTCCATATGCTGTTACTGGAGCTTTTGCATCATCTTCTTTATAATCCTTTGAGATATCTAAGCTTCCTCCAAATACATAGTCTGTTGATATATGTACTAATTTTGCTCCAGCATTTTTTGCAGCTTTTGCTAAATTTGTTGGTCCATCTCCATTAATTCTATCTGCCAATTCATAATTGTCCTCAGCTTTGTCTACAGCCGTATATGCAGCACAGTTTATTATATATTCTGGTTTTACATTCATTATATAATCCATTACTGCTTTTTCATCAGTTATGTCTAATTCTGCAACATCTGTTGCTATTACTTCATTTCCTTTTTCAAATTTTTCCTTTACTTCTTTTGCTAACATTCCATTTGCGCCTGTTACTAAAATTTTCATTCTTATCTTCCTTTCCATTTTAGTTTTTTCGTGTCTATCATATCATTAAATACAAAAAAGTACAAGTTTTTTCCTGTACTTTTTACATTCTTTATATTAATTTAATCAAAAAATATCATTTTAAGTTTAACAAGGTGTTTTAAATTTGTTTTTCAACAAATTTAAAATAGCGGAGTGTCCGCAGTTAAACGGCAAAATGATATTTTTTGATTATGTTATACAATTAGATACTAAAATCTATATTGAGTAATTATTTATTAAGTCCTTTTCTTCCAGGATATATTGCAATATCTCCTAACTCATTTTCGATATTTAGTAATCTGTTATATTTTGCAACTCTATCAGTTCTACAAGGTGCACCTGTTTTAATTTGACCAGCATTTGTAGCTACTGCAACATCTGCTAATGTTGTATCTTCTGTTTCACCACTTCTATGTGATACAACAGCTGTATATCCATTTTTCTTTGCTAATTCTATAGCATCTAATGTTTCTGTTAATGTTCCAATTTGGTTTAATTTAATAAGTATACTATTTGTAACTCCTAAATCTAATCCTTTTTGTAATCTCTTAATATTTGTTACAAATAAATCATCACCAACTAATTGAACTTTTTCTCCTAATCTATCTGTTAGTTTTTTCCATCCATCCCAATCTTCTTCTGCTAATCCATCTTCTACTGAGATTATTGGATATCTTTCACATAAATCAGCTATAAAGTCTATCATTTCATCACATGTTTTTGTTTCATTAATTTTCCAGAAATGATAACATCCTTCTTTTCCTATTTTCTTAGCTTCATCATACATTTCTGTAGCTGCTAAGTCTAATGCTAAGCAAACTTCTTCTCCTGGTTTATATCCAGCTTCTTTTATTGCTTCTACAATTAATTGAAGAGCTTCATCTTCGTCTTTAACATTTGGTGCAAATCCACCTTCATCTCCAACACCTGTTCCTAATCCTTGAGCTTTTAATACTTTCTTTAATGTATGATAAATTTCAGCACACATACGCAAACATTCTTTGAATGATTTTGCTCCAACTGGCATAATCATAAATTCCTGTACACTTAATGTTGAATCAGCATGTTTTCCACCATTCATTATGTTCATCATTGGAACTGGCATTGTTTTTGCATTAACTCCACCAATATATTTATATAATTCCATTCCTAAAGATTCAGCTGCTGCTCTTGCAACTGCTAAAGATACTCCTAGTGTGGCATTAGCTCCTAATTTTCCTTTATTTTCTGTTCCATCTAATTCAATTAATGTTTTATCTATTAATGGTTGATTATATGCATTCATTCCTTCTAATTCTGGAGCTATTATTGTATTTACATTTTCAACAGCTTTTAATACACCTTTTCCCATATATCTTGATGAATCTCCATCTCTTAATTCTACTGCTTCAAATGCCCCTGTTGAAGCTCCTGATGGCACCATTGCAACTCCACATGAACCATCATATAATTCTGCAATTACTTGTACAGTTGGATTTCCTCTTGAGTCTAATACTTCTAAAGCTCTTATGCTTTCAATTCCTAAATAATTTTCCATAATAATTCATTCCTTTCTATTTTTTATAGTATGTATCAATATTAAAAAATGTAATCATAATAAAAATAACTTTTTGACGAACAAATAAGAAAAATGGAAGAGTTATAGTCTTCCACTTTCTACAATAAATTATTTCATAGCTTCTTCAACTGCAACAGCTACAGCAACTGATGCACCAACCATTGGGTTGTTACCCATACCTATTAATCCCATCATTTCTACGTGTGCTGGTACTGAAGATGAACCTGCAAATTGTGCATCTGAATGCATTCTTCCCATAGTATCTGTCATACCATATGAAGCTGGTCCAGCAGCCATATTATCTGGATGAAGTGTTCTTCCTGTTCCTCCACCTGAAGCAACTGAGAAGTATTTCTTTCCTGCTTCTAATCTTTCTTTCTTATATGTACCTGCAACTGGATGTTGGAATCTTGTTGGATTTGTTGAGTTTCCTGTAATAGATACATCAACATCTTCCATCCACATGATTGCAACACCTTCTCTAACATCATTTGCTCCATAACATCTTACTTGGCTTCTTTCACCATCTGAATATTTGATTTCTTCTACTACATTTACTTTTCCTGTAAAGAAGTCAAAATCTGTTTTTACATATGTAAATCCGTTTATTCTTGATATTACTTGTGCTGCATCTTTTCCTAAACCATTTAAAATTACTCTTAATGGTTCTTTTCTAACTTTGTTTGCAGATTTTGCTATACCAATAGCTCCTTCTGCAGCTGCAAAGCTTTCATGTCCTGCTAAAAATGCAAAACATTTTGTATCTTCTGATAATAGCATTGATGCTAAATTTCCATGTCCTAATCCTACTTTTCTGTCATCTGCAACAGAACCTGGAATACAAAATGCTTGTAATCCTTCTCCAATTGCTTTTGCTGCATCTGATGCTTTTGTACATCCTTTTTTTATTGCTATTGCTGCACCTAATGTGTATGCCCAAGCCGCATTTTCAAAACATATTGGTTGTACACCTTTTACTATTTCATATGGATTGAATCCTTTATCTGTACATATTTTCAATGCATCTTCAAAATCTTTTATTCCGTATTTTTCCATTACTGGTTTTATTTGATCTATTCTTCTTTCATAACTTTCAAATGTTACTGCCATTTTTATTCCTCCTATTTTACTACTATTGTAAGGGAACATATTTCCCGTTTTTTGCCTCTTATTTAATTTTTAAAATTGATTAAAATTAGTAAGATGTGCTTTTTTATAAAGATAGTCAAGCTGAAGTCGTACGTTCGTACGTCGAAGTTTGAATATATTTATAAAAATGTGCAGATTACTGATTTTAATCGATTTTATTCTTCACGTGGATCAATCTTCTTAACTGCTTCATCAAATCTTCCATATGTACCTGAAGCTTTTTCAATTGCTTCCATTGGATCAATTCCTTTTTTGATATTGTCCATCATTTTTCCCATATGAACATATTTATAACCAATTATTTGATCATCTTTATCTAAACCTAATTCAACAATATAACCTTCTGTTAATTGTAAATATCTTGGTCCTTTTAAAGAACTTGAATAAATTGTTCCTACTTGTGATGTATGTCCTTTTCCTAAATCTTCAAGCCCTGCTCCTACTGGAAGACCACCTTCAGAAAAAGCTGTTTGAGTTCTACCATATACTATTTGTAAGAATAATTCTCTCATAGCAGTATTTATAGCATCACATACTAAATCTGTGTTTAATGCTTCTAATATTGTTTTTCCTGTTAAAATTTCTCCTGCCATTGCAGCTGAATGTGTCATTCCTGAACATCCTATTGTTTCAATTAATGCTTCTTGGATTATTCCATCTTTTACATTTAATGTTAATTTACATGCTCCTTGTTGTGGTGCACACCATCCAATACCATGTGTTAATCCTGATATATCTTTTATATCTTTTGCTTTTACCCATTTTCCTTCTTCTGGAATTGGTGCTGGTCCATGGTCTACTCCTTTTGCAACACAGCACATATTTTCTAATTCTTTTGAATAAATCATTTTTATTGCTCCCTTCATTTATTACATAATATTTGATTTTTTACTTTTTGAATTTCTTGATTTGTGGCTTTATATCCTACTTTTTGTGTTTCTTTAAAATCTGTTGTTTCATATGTTATTATATTTGTTTGTCTTTTTTGGTAAATTCCAGCATCATATTCTTCGTCTTTTTTTCTGCTAATTTGTCTATTAGCTAAATATTCTTCTAATGCCTTTTTTTCTTTTTTACTATGTGGTTCAATATTTAAATATTTATTTCTCCAATATATATGATGATTATAATATGCTTCCTCGCCTCCATATATATTATCATAGTTATATTCAATTTTAAATCTACTATTTTTTATTGATATTGTTATATTGGACCATACTTTTTGCTTTGTTCTTGCAAATTCATCTCTAAGCAATTTTATTTCATCATATATTAATTCAACCAATTTCATATATTCTTTTTCTTCAATATTGTATTTGGTTGGGACTTCATATACATTTATGAATTTTCTTTTAAAAATACCTTTTGGCATAAAATAAAAGTACATCTCTCCAGTTTGAATTTTTCCAAACCTATCTATTATTGATGCATAAAGATATAATTCATCCCACTTTCCAGGCACTGCATAAAATATTTTTTTTTCTATTTCTTTGTATATTTCTTTTATTCTGTTTGTATTATTTAACACTTTTTTCACCCTTTATTTTACAAGAATACTTTCTCCTGTCATTTCCTCTGGTTTTTCTATTCCTAATATATCTAACATAGTTGGTGCTAAATCTGCAAGTTTTCCCTCTTTTATTTTCAATTTTTCATTTTTAGTTACCAAAATAAGTGGTACAGGATTTGTTGTATGTGCTGTATGTGGATCTCCTGTTTTATAGTCTATCATTTGTTCACAGTTACCATGATCAGCTGTTATCAACATTGTTCCTTCATGTGCAAGCATTGCTTCAACTACTTTTCCTACACATTCATCTACTGCTTCAACAGCTTTTATTGCAGCTGGCAAACTTCCTGTATGACCTACCATGTCTGGATTTGCATAATTTAATATTATTGCATTATATTTATCTGAATTTATTGCTTCTACAACTTTTTCTGTTACTTCACGTGCACTCATCTCAGGTTGCAAATCATATGTTGCAACTTTTGGTGATGGAACTAAAATTCTATCCTCACCTGGATATTGTTTTTCTTCTCCTCCGTTAAAGAAGAATGTAACATGTGCATATTTTTCTGTTTCAGCAATACGTAATTGTTTTAATCCATTTTTACTAATAACTTCTCCAAATGTGTTTACTAATGGCTCTTTTTTGAATGCTATTTTTACATTTGGCATTGTTTCATCATAATTTGTAAAACATACAAAATATGTTTCTATCTTTTTAGTTTCAAAACCATCAAATTTAGGATCTACTATTGCTCTAGTTATTTCTCTTGCTCTGTCTGGCCTGAAGTTAAAGAATATTACAGAATCATGTTCTCCTATTGTTGCTATAGGAGTTTCACCATTACAAATTACAGTTGGTTCAACAAATTCATCAAATACTTCTTTTTGATATGAATCTTCTATTGCTATTGTAGCAGAAGTAGATTTGTTTCCTTCTCCTTTTACAAGTGCATCATAACATTTTTTAACTCTTTCCCATCTTTTATCTCTATCCATTGCATAATATCTTCCTGATATACTTGCAATTTTTCCAACACCTTTTTCTTTCATCTTTTCTTCTAATTCTGTTATATATCCTTCTGCTGATGCAGGTGGTGTATCTCTTCCATCTAAAAAGCAATGTACATAAACATTTTCAAAGTCTCTTCTTTTTGCCATTTCTAATAAACCATATAAATGACGTATGTGACTATGAACTCCACCGTCTGATACAAGTCCTAATATATGCAATTTTGAATTGTATTTTTTGCAATTTTCAATTGCTTCAATAAATTCTGGAATTGAAAAGAAATCTCCATCTTCTATTGATTTTGTTATTTTTGTTAATTCTTGATATACAATCCTTCCTGCTCCTATATTTGTGTGTCCAACTTCTGAGTTTCCCATTTGTCCATCAGGTAATCCTACTTTTAGTCCACTTGTATAAATTTTTGTTGTTTGATATTTCTTCATTAGTTTGTCTATATTAGGTGTATTTGCTTGTTTTACTGCATTTCCATCAGACTTTTCATTTATTCCAAATCCATCTAATATCATTAGCATGATTGGTTTTGTTTCCATTTTCCACATTCCTTTCTCTCTTGAAAAATAATAGCAATATATAATACTACTATTCTCTTTCCAAAATATTAATCAGCAAAATTTACTATTTTTGAAAATTCATCAGCTTTTAAACTTGCTCCGCCAACTAATCCTCCATCAATATCTGACATTTCAAATAGTTCTTTTGCATTGGATGATTTTACACTTCCTCCGTATTGTATTATAACTCCTTCTGCCTCATTTTGTCCATATATTTCTGCTAATTTTTTTCTAATTTGGATAATTGTTGCATTTGCATCTTCTTTTGTAGCAGTTTTTCCAGTTCCAATTGCCCATATAGGTTCATATGCAACTATAATTTTATCTAAATCTTTTGCTTCAATTCCTTCAAATGCTTTTGCTATTTGATTTGTTATAATTTCTTCAGTTACACCATTTTCTCTTTGTTCTAGTGTTTCACCTACACATACTATTGGTTTTAATCCATTTGCAAGTGCAGATTTTATTTTTTTATTTACAGTTTCATCCGTTTCCGCAAAATATTGTCTTCTTTCTGAATGTCCAATTATTACATATTCAACACCTATTGATTTTAACATTTGTCCAGAAACTTCTCCTGTATATGCGCCTTTTTCTTCCCAATGCATATTTTGTGCGCCTATTTTTATATTAGTTCCTTGTACATTTAATAATGCATAAAATAAGTCAATATATGGAACACATAAAATAACTTCATTTTTTGTATCTTTTACAAGAGGTGTTAATTCTTGTATGAAATCTATAGCTTCATTTGGAAGCATATTCATTTTCCAATTTCCTGCAATTACTTTTCTTCTCATCTTTTTCCCTCCTTTAATTCTTTCTATTTAACACTATTTATCTTTCTACATTCTCATTTATTTTTCTTCCATCTCGTATATTTCTTACCCTTTGAAATATTTTTTCATAGTCAAAATTTTTAGGAAATCTGGTTCTCCCACTTTTTATTAATTCAAAAACTTCTTCTAAAGGTAACCAAACAATTTTCTCAATTTCTTCTTTTTGAATATTAACTTTAGACGAATTTCTTTTTAAGCAATACATCGTTCCTAAAAAATTTAATATCTTGCCAGAACTTTCTATTTGGAATTTAAGATCATCTTGTGAAACCTTAACAACATTCATTGCTTCTTCTAAACTAATTCCAAGTTCTTCTCCAAGTTCTCTTATCATTGCCTGTGTTTGTGTTTCATTGATATCTACATGTCCTGAGCACAAATCTAACTGTCCAGGATTAATCCCTTTATATACTCTCTTTTCAATAAGAACTTCACCTTTTTCGTTCAAAACAAAACAAGTTACAGCTTTTAGCCATGTATCACTATCTAGATTCATTTCGTCTTTTTTATTAATTTCATCTATTATTTTTCCATTTTCATCATAAACATTATACATTTTAACATCCTTTTACCACCGGGGACACCCATTAATGGTAATTTTTTTTACCATTGGGGACACCCCATTATCACGATTTTTTGCAAAGGGTGTCCCTTATGGTAATTTTTCTTACCACTAATGGGTGTCCCTACTGGTAAATTATTTATCTTGTAAGCACTCAATTCCTGGTAACTTCTTTCCTTCTAGGAATTCTAAAGAAGCTCCTCCACCAGTTGAAATATGTGTCATCTTATCAGCTAATCCTGCCTTTTCAACAGCAGCTGCTGAATCTCCACCACCTATTATTGTTGTTGCATCTATTTCAGCTAATGCATGTGCTATTTCATTTGTTCCAACAGCAAATTGGTCAAATTCAAATAGTCCTAAAGGTCCATTCCATACTACTGTTTTTGCTGTTTTTAACTCATTTTTGAACATTTCTATTGTTTTTTCTCCAATATCAAATCCTTCCCATCCTTCAGGAATCTCTGTCCAAGCTACTGTTTTACTTTCTGTGTCTGGTTTGAATTCTTTTCCAACTTTTGTATCTACTGGTAACATTAGTTTTACACCTTTATTTTTAGCTTTTTCCATTAACTTTAATGCCAATTCACATTTGTCTGGTTCACACAAAGAATTTCCAACTTCATATCCTTGTGCTTTGAAGAATGTATATGCCATTCCTCCACCTATCATTAATGTATCTACTTTTTCTAATAAACTATCTATAACACCAATTTTGTCTGATACTTTTGCTCCTCCAAGAATTGCAACAAATGGTCTTTCTGGATTATTTAAAGCATCTCCTAAAAATTTCAATTCTTTTTCTATCAAAAATCCTGATACAGATGGTAAATAATGTGATATTCCTTCTGTTGAAGCATGTGCTCTATGTGCTGTTCCAAATGCATCATTTACAAATACTTCTGCCATACTTGCTAATTCTTTTGCAAATTCCGGTTCATTGTCTGTTTCTTCTCTCTGGAATCTTACATTTTCAAGTAACATTACTTGTCCTTCTTGTAAATTAGCAGCTAATGTTTTTGCACTTTCTCCAATAACGTCTTTTGCCATTAAAACTTCTTGTCCTAATTGTTTTGAAAGTTCTGCTGCAACTGGTGCTAATGAGAATTCTGGTTTAACTTCTCCCTTTGGTCTTCCTAAGTGTGAAGCCAATATTACTTTACAATTTTGTTCTATTAAATATTTAATTGTTGGTAATGCTGCAACAATTCTTCTATTATCTGTGATCTTTTGATTTTCGTCCATTGGAACATTAAAGTCACATCTTACAAATACTTTTTTTCCTTTTAAATCTATATCTTTTACTGTCTTTTTACTCATTTCAATAATTCATCCTTTCTTTTTGGGCAATTTTGTACCAGGTACATTTTTTCCCTTTTTCAAATGACTAAAAGGCTAGAGGCTAGAAAGCCACTAACCTTAAAGCATATTATTGATGGTCAACTGATGACATATAGCAAGCTAAGTCAACTAATTTGTTTGAATATCCCCATTCATTGTCATACCAAGCTACTAATTTAACAAATGTATCTGTTAACATTATTCCTGCTGATGCATCAAATATTGATGTATGCATGTCTGAAATAAAGTCTGATGAAACTACAGCTTCGTCTGTATATTCCATTATTCCTTTCATTTCGTTTTCTGTTGCTCTTTTAACAGCTGCACATATTTCTTCATATGATGTTGGTCTTTCTAGGTTAACTGTTAAGTCAACAACTGAAACATCAACTGTTGGAACTCTGAATGACATTCCTGTTAATTTTCCATTTAATGATGGAATAACTTTTCCTACTGCTTTTGCAGCTCCTGTAGATGATGGTATTATATTAGCTGCTGCTGCACGTCCACCTCTCCAGTCTTTTTTAGATGCTCCATCAACTGTTTTTTGTGTTGCTGTTGTAGAATGAACTGTTGTCATAAGTCCTTCTTTGATTCCAAAATTATCATTTATTACTTTTGCAAGTGGTGCTAAACAGTTTGTTGTACATGATGCATTAGATACGATATTCATATCTGATGTATATGTTGTGTTGTTTACTCCCATTACAAACATTGGTGCATCTTTTGATGGTGCACTTATTAATACTTTTTTAGCTCCAGCATCTAAGTGTGCTTGTGCTTTTTCCATTGTTGTGAATACTCCAGAACATTCTAGAACATATTCTACTCCTAATTCTCCCCAAGGAATGTTCTTTGGGTCCATTTCATTATATACTTTTATTGTTCTTCCATTTACTACTAAATTTCCATCTTTTTCTTCTACTGTTCCGTTGAATCTTCCATGTACAGTATCAAATTTTGTCATATATGCCATATAGTCTGCTGCTACAAATGGGTCATTTACTGCTACGACTTCTACCTCCTCTTTTCCTAATGCTGCTTGAAATGCTAATTTTCCGATTCTTCCGAATCCGTTAATTCCTACTTTTACTGACATAAAAATTTCCTCCTTCTTGTAGGGACATCTTGTCCTCATACTACGATTTTTTATTTGCCTTTTACAGCCATCCTCATTCTATAACAAATCATTTTACATTTCAAGTATTATTTTGAAATTTTTTGTGTTTATTATCGAATTTATAGATATTTCTTCAATGTTTCTACACTATCTTCCTGCATAACAACAAAATCATTTAAAATTTGTTTAACTTGATTATCAATACTAGGGTTATTATTAAGAAGCCTTCTTCCCTCAATAATCCCCATATTTGTGCCTTGCATAAGTAATTCTGATATTTTTGAATTACTTTGGTCTGTCATTGTTTTCATATTTATTCCATACCAAGTCATCATCTTTGTCATTGCATTTGTTTCGTGTGGTTCTTTTTGAGTTGTATATTCAGTATATATATTATCAACCCTATTAGCAATATCTTTATATTTACCATATTCTACATCAAGTACTTTTTTAAATCTCTCATCACCTACTTTTGTTGAAACAAAATGGATAGCATCCATCCCCATTGTTGTTCCTTTATTTACTTCGTCTAAAACTTTAACATTAATATCTTCCATTTTCTGACCTCCTTTTCCATATTATACCGTTTATAATTTTTTTTATTCAAAACTATAAATGGACAGGCACTTTTATTTTTCTTAAACATATAATTTTAATATGAGAAAAATGGAGGTGCTTATATGTTTTCTGCACTCTGCATAAGTGGTTTTTTACAGTTCTTACAAACTGCAGTTTTTACAGTTGGATATATTTCAGGAGTACAGCTCTTTCCTGAGCCTTTAAGTTCAGAAGAAGAACACTTTTATCTTGAAAAATTAAGTACAGGTGATGAAGATGCTAGAAATATACTTATTGAAAGAAATTTAAGATTAGTTGCACATGTATGTAAAAAATATAGCAATTCTAATGTCGATCAAGATGATTTAATTTCTATTCGGAACTATTGGCCTCATAAAAGGTATCAATAGCTTTAAACCTGAAAAAGGTGCACGTTTATCTACATATGTTTCTCGTTGTATTGATAATGAAATTCTTATGCATTTTAGAGCTACAAAAAAATTGAATAATGAAGTTTACTTAAATGAACCAATTGGCAAAGATAAAGATGATAATGTTGTAACACTACAAGAGGTTCTTGAAAATGACGAACGTAGTGTTGAAGATTCTGTTGATTTAAAAATGAAAGTTAAATTGTTATATGAAAAAATGAAAAGTATTTTAAAGAACAGAGAACGTACTATATTAGAACTTCGTTTTGGGCTTGATGGTCATAAGCCTAAAACTCAAATCGAAATTGCTGAACAAATGGGTATTTCTCGTTCTTATGTTTCTCGTATTGAGACAAAGGCTATTAGTAAGTTGGCAAAAGAAATTAAAGAGTAAAAAAAGAATGCAACAATACTTCAAAAAGTATGTTGTATTCTTTTCTGTTATTCAACTATATTACAAATTTTCCCATGTCTTTCATGATAATCTTTAATTTTTTCAACAAAAGTTGTAACATCTTTATAGTATTCTTCATTATAGATTATATTTTGTTTCAAATTTATTATATTTTTTATTTTTTAGCATAAAATATATATAACAGCATTTATTGACAATCTTTAATAAATGTTGTATACTATATTTAACTTATAAGTTAATAGATCAAAAGATTATAAGATGTTCGATATGTGTTGGCTACACATATCTTTTTTTGTCTAATAAGGAAAGTAGAACTTTCCTAGTATATAAAAAAGAAGTGGTTGGCTAGACCACTCCTGATTAGTTTTACCTAATCTTTCTTGTTGTTTTCTTGGTTATTTTCATTTTTATTTTTCAATAATTCTTGAATTAATAACCAAATAAGATCAAAAGATGTCATTAGATGTTCACCTCCCTTCAATTGGAAGATGTTTATATTATACATTATTTATTTTTATACGTCTATAATAAATTTAATTTCTCAAATTTTTTTGATTCATTTAATTTTCTAGGTTTCTCAAAATTAATATCCTTTCTTCTATACACTGATAAAATAACAGCAAAAGTGAAGCAATTTATCAAAAAGTACAAACTTCCCTCTGCCACAAAAGGCAAATTAACATCTGATCTTATCCATAATTTTAAATTCATAAGAACATGTATGATAGCTTGCATTATATAAGTAGTTCCTAATCCAATAATTAAGTATTTTCCATAGATATCATTAACCTTTTTAGAATTTTTAACAATTCTTACGCACATAAATATTATTGCTACAGCTAAAACAGTAGCTGGTATTATTCCTAATTTTCCAAGTATGTATAAAAATCTAAAATTACTAGAATCTGTTTCATTAAGTTCTTCTTGTTCATCAGTAGCACCAAACCATTTTAAATTACTCAAAATTTTATTTTCGTGTTCTTGTGTGTTTTGATACCAATATCCATTTGGAGCATAATTTTCTTCTGTTGTGTCTCCATTAAAAATATATGCAATATGTATATTTGTCATTAGTAACATTACTATTAGTGAAGTGATTAATGTTCCTCCATAAATCACAATTACTTTTCTTAGATTCTTTTTATTATCTTGTAGCATTTTTAAAGCAATAATTGTTAAATATGAAAATACTAATATTAAAGTATTTGTTATAGAACTAGATTGCATATATATCAATAAACATGAAATAGTATAAAGTATTGTCATGTTCCAAAAGTCTTCTTTTTTATAATCTACCATATATCCTGCAAATGCAATAATATATAGTGGAATGCAAACATTCCATAATCTCATATTAATAAAATGTATTTTATCCATATCAAATTCAAAATACCAATTAAGCCACTGAAATATCAATATCATACTTGCTGTAAAATATATTAAATTAGCACAATTCTTTATTTTTCTATAATCAAAAAAATATATAACAGTTCCATACAAAAACCCTAGAATTAAATATTTTTCATTTATATAATTAGTTGTACTATTTACTGATAAAATAATTCTGAAACTAAATGATATAATAATTAATCCCATTAACATCCAATCTAGTTTTGGTTTATGTATTTTATTCAGTTCTTTGCCAATTTTTTTAGCATCTCCCATTTGTTTAACAGCCATCTCTTCTGCTTCATTTGATGAATATCCTTTGCATAAATAATCTTTTTTTGCTTCTTCTATATGGCTCTCTAGTTCTTCTGTAACAGGTTTATTTGCTGGCTTATATTTTATTTCTTTAGAAACTTTATTTAAAAATTCTTTAGTATTCAAATAAAACACCTCCAATAACCTTATTTACATTTGTACTAAATAATTGCCATTCTTCTTTTTTAGATTTTAAGTGTTTTTTACCTTCTTCTGTAATTGCATAATATTTTCTTTTTTTGCCTGATACTTCATCCCAATATGATTTTATCCATCCTTTTTCTTCTAATTTATGAAGTATTGGATATAATGTACCTTCTTGAAATTCAAATACATTTTCTGATTTTGCTTTAATTTTCTTTATCATCTCATATCCATACATGTTTTCATTCTCTAAAACACTTAATACAAGTAAGTTCGTACTTCCTTTTAATAATTCTCTGTCAACTTTCATTATAATCACTCCTTTGTAAATTTATACATAGTATTGCTATGTATATTGTATGCATTGTATAACAATGTATGCTTTTTGTCAATACATTTTTAAATTTTAAAAGAAGGTCCTAAATATAAACCTTTATTAGGTTTATATTTAAGATCTTCTTTATTACATTTTTCTATTTTTTCACATTTTTTGGAGATGACCTGATGTATTTTTCACAAAAATTGGAGATTATTCAAAAATCTATTCAGTTCTCAAAGCTTCCACTGGATCACGTTTAGCAGCAAACTTAGCAGGAATCAAGCCAGCAATCATAGTCAAGCCAACACTAATAGCAACTAATATAATTCCACCTGCCACTGGAAGTTTTGCAATACTAGAAATATTAACTAAATGTTCGATCACAATATTAATTGGAATATCTATTAATAAAGTCACACCAATACCAATTAAACCAGCAACTAAACCAACAATCAATGTTTCTGCATTAAACACTCTTGAAACATCTTTCTTAGAAGCTCCTATACTACGCAAAATACCAATCTCTTTAGTTCTTTCAAGTACTGATATATATGTTATAATACCTATCATTATTGATGAAACAACAAGTGATATTCCAACAAAAGCAATTAATACATAGCTAATTACATTAATTATAGTTGAAACAGAACTCATCATAATTCCAACAAAATCTGTATAATTAATAACATTTTCTTCTTTACCTTGTTCTGTTTGTTTATTATTATAATCTGTTATAATATCTGCAATCCTATCTTTTGATTCAAAATCTTTAGGGTATAAATTAATTGTTGATGGATTATCCAAATCTACAACCCCTAACTTACTCAAATTATTATCATAATTAGCTGACGCATTATTCGAATATGTTTGCATTAATTGAGCAAGCTCTGCTTCTGAAAGTGTTGCCATATAAGCTTTTTGCTCATCTGATAATTGTGTATAATCAAATGTTCCATTTGTATTTTCAGGGAATTTTATACCTGTAAATACATTTATCTCAGGATTAGCTTTTTGCTCTTTAACAATTTCAGCATCATTTACTTTGTTTATTACATATTCTTTTAATTCTTTATTATATCCAATTAATCCTGCTGAAGATGATGCAACAGTATTCTCATTTGGCTTAATAATTCCTACAATTTGAATCTCTTCTGCTTTATCTACAATTTGTTTCATGTATTCTTCATCATTTGTCATATCTTGCCATACATTTCCTACCTTTTTGTAATAATCTGTATTTAGTAATACTTTAAATTTATAATTTAAAAGTTCATCATAAGAATAACTGTTTTTATCATTATTTGTTTTAATTTCTTCACCATTTTTCAACTTTTCCATTGCATTTCCAAGTCCTGAAACATCTTTTATACCTAATGAATATAAAGTATAATCACTTACTTCATTATTCTTATCAGCTATTAATACAACTTCATTATATTTTTCAGGCATTCTACCTGCAAGTACATCATATTGTGAGTTTATTAGATCTTTATTATCAAGCATTTCTGTCCATACATCAGTTTCTGTCATCATTGCACTACTTGATGACATTATCGAACTTGATTGTTCTTGTGCTTTTACCATATCTCCAAAACCTATTTTTTCTAGTACTGAACTCGGATTTACTTTATATACACTTCCATCTTCTTTTTCTTTGTAAATATTTAAATCTAAATTATATCCATATTGAATTGCGTTTATATAATTTTTAATGTCACTGTCACCATTTTCAACAAACTCTTTAAATTCTTTCAAATTGTTAGTTTTGACTTTGCTTGATAATGTTTCTAACATATCCCCCATAATTGCTCTTGAATATATTTTATCATTATCATGTTTTTCTCCATCATCTTTTCCCATCATTGCTTCCATCATACTTGACATATCAATAGATGATTCTTGAATTGTTATCGGATATGATGATAATGTATCTTCTTCTACTTTATTTATATATGATTGCATTCCATTTGATAATGAAAGAATTAATGCAATTCCTATTATTCCTATTGAACCTGCAAATGATGTTAAAAATGTTCTGCCCTTTTTAGTCATTAAATTATTTAAACTTAGATGTACTGCTGTTGCAAATTTCATTGATGCTTTTCCTGATTTTTCTTTTTTGGTTCTTGCTCTATCTAAATCTTTCTTTGTTGCAGTATATGGATTTGAATCATCAATTACTTTTCCATCCAATAATTTAATTATTCTTGATGAATATTTCTCCGCTAATTCTGGGTTGTGTGTTACCATTATTATTAATCTGTCTTTTGAAATATCTTTTAATATTTCCATTACTTGCTCACTAGTTTTAGAATCTAATGCTCCTGTTGGCTCATCTGCAAGTAAAATATCTGGGTCATTTACTAAAGCTCTTGCAATAGCAACTCTTTGCATTTGTCCACCTGACATTTGATTTGGTTTTTTATTTATTTGGTCACCTAACCCAACTTTTGTTAATGCTTCTATCGCTCTTTTTCGTCTTTCTTCTTTTCCTACTCCTGATATTGTAAGTGCTAATTCAACATTAGCTAATACTGTTTGATGTGGTATTAAATTATAACTTTGAAACACAAAACCTACTGAATGATTTCTGTATGTATCCCAATCTTTGTCTTTAAATTGTTTTGTAGATTTTCCATTAATTATCAAATCTCCTGATGTGTATCTATCAAGTCCCCCTATTATATTTAACATTGTGGTTTTTCCACATCCACTTTGCCCTAATATTGAAACAAATTCACTTTCTCTAAATTCTAGGTCTATTCCTTTTAAGGCTTTTACTTCATTATCTCCTGAAAGATAATTTTTGGTTATTCCTTTTAATTGTAACATTTTCACTTTCCTTTCTATCTCAAATATTATTATTTTACTATGTAATTGTGAATTTTATGTGAAAAATTTCAATTAAATAAATTTTGTACCTAAAGAAGGGATTATATATAAACATTTGATAAACCGCGCCAGCGACCAAATGAGCGAAGCGAATGCGATATGGAGCAGCCTACAAAGATTTATAATCTGTTGGTTGCGACAGTAAGGTTTTCAAAATATTTATATATAATCCCTTCTTTAGGTACAAATTGACAAAAGATTACATAAAGTGGTATAATAAGTTCATTGAAGTATCAATGGAAAAGTAACTTATAAATTTCTCATGGTAAAACAATATATGAGAACAACAGCCAATTGGCAAGGAGGAAAATTTATGAAATTTGAAGAAATACTCAAACAAGGAAAAAAAGCAATGGAAAATGAACAGAAAAAACGGTGGGTTGATTTTTTAAACGAAGTTAAAGCAGTAATCGAAAGAACACCAATCTTGGACAGTTGCAGTGTTGCATATGTAGACTTTGTGAAAAAGAAAGCCATATTAACCCGTTCTTATTTGTTACATGACATGATTCATGAAGAATATGATTTTTTTCCCGAGTGTGAATCACTCGAGTTAGAATTTTCAGAAGAAGATTATCACAATACATACGACATCTTCTTTATTGAAAAAGTAATTATCGCTTTTTCAGAAAAACCTAAAGTTTTTATTAGGATTTCTGCATATGTTGGCGACAGTACCTATTTCAAAGAAAATAACATTATGGTTTTTGAACAATATTTTGATGAACAATTGAGCACTTTCAATGGTTATGAAGGTATTGTAAAAAAATCACGATCAACTTCAAAAAAATGTTTATTTCCATCCAATGAAATGGGCATGTACGAAACAGTAACTGTTAAATTTGATTTGAGCTTTTTTCAAAACTGATTTCATTAATAAAAATCCTCCGGCATAGCCGGAAGGTTATTTACATTTAAGACCCGCAAGTATAATTTACTTGCGGGCTTTTATCTGTGTCCAGCATGGGCAACAACTTTATCCTATAACTTTATCATTAATTTCTTCTTGAACTTTAGCAATAAATTCATCTTTCTTCATTTGTCCAATATCTCCATCTCTTCTAGAACGAACTGCCACAAGATTTCCTTCTTGTTCCTTTGCTCCAAGAACTAGCATATATGGAACTTTTTCAAGTTGAGCTTTTCTAATTTTGTATCCTATTTTTTCATTAGATTCATCTAATTCAACTCTTATTTTACTTTTCTTTAATTCACTTTCAATTTCTTTTGCATATTCAATTTGATTATCTGTAATTGGTAATATTTTCACTTGTACAGGTGATAGCCATACAGGGAAGAAGCCTTTTGTTTCTTCAATCAAGAATGATATAAATCTATCAGAAGAACCTAAAATTGCTCTATGAATTACTACTGGTCTATGTTCTTTGTTATCTTCACCTATAAAGTTTAAATCAAATCTTTCTGGTAATGCAAAATCCAATTGACATGTTGGAATTGTAATATCATGATTTAGAGCAGTCTTTATTTGAATATCAATCTTTGGTCCATAAAATGCTGCTTCTCCTTCTGCTTCATAAAAATCAATATTCATATCTTTTAATATTGCTCTTAATTGTTCTTCAGCTGTTTCCCACATTTCATCATTGTCTATATATTTTTCTTTATTCTTTTTATCTCTTAATGATAATCTATATTTAAATGAATCAGCAGAAAATCCGAAATCTTTTTGATATACTTCTTTAATTAATTTTAATACATTTCCCACTTCTTCTTTTATTTGGTCTGGTCTAACAAATAAGTGTGCATCATTCTGGCACATTTGTCTTACCCTTTCTAGTCCACAAACAGCTCCACTGTTTTCATATCTAAAGTCATTTGCAAGTTCACCGATTCTAATTGGTAAATCTCTATAAGAACGTGTTTTGCTCTTATATATTAACATATGGTGAGGACAATTCATTGGTCTTAAAACCATTTCTTCATTATCCATTTTCATTGCAGGGAACATATCCTCTTTGTAATGGTCCCAATGTCCACTTGTTTTGTATAGCTCAACATTTGCAAGGCATGGTGTATATACATGATCATATCCCAATTCAATTTCTTTATCTTGAATATATCTTTCTAATGTTCTTCTTATTGTTGCACCATGTGGTAAATACATTGGAAGCCCTGAACCTACTAATTCATGTGTCATAAATAATTCAAGTTCTTTTCCTATTTTTCTGTGATCTCTTTCTTTAGCTTCTTCTAATAATTTTAAATATTCTTCTAATTGACTTGCCTTTGGATATGAAATGCCATAAATTCTTTGAAGCATTTTATTTTTTTCGTCACCTCTCCAATAAGCACCTGATGTAGACAATAATTTTATGGCTTTTACTTTTCCTGTACTCATTAAATGTGGACCTGCACACAAGTCAACATATTCTCCTTGTTTATAAAATGAAATTACTTCTCCTTCTGGTAGTTCCTCTATAAGCTCTACTTTATATCCTTCATTTGCTTCTTTCATTAATTTAATAGCTTCTTTTCTTGGAAGTTCGAATCTTTCAATTGCTAAATCTTCTTTTATAATCTTTTTCATTTCTTGTTCTATCTTTTCGAAATCTTCTTCTGAAAATCTATGTTCTGTGTCAAAATCATAGTAAAATCCATTTGCTATTGCTGGTCCAATTGCAAGCTGAACATTTGAATATAATCTTTTTATTGCTTGTGCCATTATGTGTGCAGTTGTATGCCAATATGCTTTTTTTCCTTCTTCACTGTTTTCAAATGTACATATATTTAATGAACAATCTTCATTTAGTTCAAACCTTAAGTCTTCTACTTTTCCATTTACCTCTCCACAAGTTGCCATTCTTGCTAATCCTTCACTTATTTGTTTAGCTACTTCTAATATTGATTTTCCATTTTCCACTTCTAGAACTTTTCCATCTTTTAATGTTACTTTTATCATTTAAAATTCCTCCTTTATATTATATAAATTACAATTCAAAACGTCAAAAACTCCTATAAGTATTTCTACTTATAGGAGTGCTATATACACGGTTCCATCCCATTTTTTTACTTAATTAGATTTAACGCATCTTAAACGTCTAGCTTATTCACTAGAAACTTAAAGAGTTAGTTTTCAAATATGTTTTCTAAAATCAACTCTCAACCTTTGATTGATTTTCTCTGTTAGAAACCTTTATTTTACTTTTCTCTTATATGTTTTTATATTCTTTTACTTTTTTATATGCATAAACAGCTGTTATTCCTAAAACAGTTACCACAACTATTATCATTGTATTTTCAGGTGCTCCTGCTTTTGGTAAGCTTGTATTATAATTATTAGCAGTATTAGTTGTTAGGCTATTATTTGCGTTTGTATTTGTATTAGTGTTTGTGTTTGTATTAGTGTTTGTATTAGTATTTGTATTTGTATTTGTATCTAATTGATCACTTGTATCTTCGTAAAAATTAAGATCTGAATCAGCATCATCTAAAGCAAATACATTTGTTGACATTGTAAATAAAATTATTCCCATAATTAAAACTATTAATGTTTTTAATATTTTTGTTTTTTTCATTTTCATACCTCTTTCTTAATATTTTTTATCTATCGTATTATCTCTCTTTTATTTATACTACATTTTTTTTATAATTGCAAGTTTTTTTGCATATTTTTTTATATTATTTTTATTTTTGTAATAAAATATGGAATTTTATCATCTTTATACATTAAATTTAAATAATACAACATCTCCATCTTGCATTATATATTCTTTTCCTTCTTGACGGACTAAACCTTTTTCCTTTGCAGCAACCATTGATCCTTCTCTTACTAAATCATCATATGATACGATTTCTGCTTTTATAAACCCTCTTTCTATATCTGAATGTATTTTTCCAGCTGCTTTTGGTGCTTTTGTTCCTTTTTTTATTGTCCATGCTCTTACCTCTGGTTCTCCTGCTGTTAAGAATGACATTAGTCCTAGTAAATCATAACTCTTTTTAATTAATTTATCTAGTCCTGATTCTTCTAATCCTAAAGCTTCTAGCATTTCTTTTTTATCTTCTTCTTCTAATCCTGATAACTCCTCTTCTATTTTAACACATAATGGTATTACTTCTGCATTTTCTTTTGAAGCATATTCTTTTACTTGCTTTACCATTTCTTCATTATCAGCATTTTGTATTTGGTCTTCTGATATGTTTGCAATATAAATTATTGGTTTTGCAGTTAATAAAAACATTTCTTTTAACATTTCTTGTTCATCTTCGTTATATTCTAAAGCTCTAGCAGGAATACCTTTTTCTAAATTTGATTTTATTTTTTCTATAAAATCAATTTCTGCTTGATATTTTTTATCTGCTTTTAAACCTTTTTTAGCTTTATCTAATCTTTTTGTTAGTGTTTCCATATCTGCGAATATTAATTCAAGATTTATTGTTTCAATATCCCTTAATGGGTTAACATTTCCATCTACATGTATTACATTTGAATCTTCAAAACATCTTACTACTTGACATATTGCATCAACTTCACGAATATGTGATAAAAATTTATTTCCAAGTCCTTCGCCTTTACTTGCTCCTTTTACAAGTCCTGCAATATCTACAAATTCTACCACAGCTTTTGTTACTTTTTGTGGCTTGTACATTTCTGCTAATTTATCTATTCTTTCATCTGGAACAGCTACAACTCCTACATTTGGTTCTATTGTACAAAATGGATAATTTGCACATTCAGCTCCTGCTTTTGTTATACTGTTAAACATTGTACTTTTTCCTACATTTGGTAATCCTACTATTCCTATTTTCACTTTTTATCTCATTCCTTCCTTTTATACATAATGTATATTATAACAGATTTTTGTATTATATTAAATAGTTTTTCTTGTTTTTTATAAATAATTTTTCAAAAGACCTCGAAATATAAAATTCTCATCACATTCAAAGTTTATATTTCGAGGTCTTTTCTATATTCTATAACTGCAATATTACTATTTTTACTTCTTTCCACCATACAGTTATATACTTGATTTCGCAAATTCATTTTCTGATCATGTATACTTAAAGATGTATCTGCAAAAAATGGTCCATCAATATATGTAACTATTTTTACTTTATCGTTATTTTTTCCATAACTTTGATATGTATTTGTCATACAAAAAGTTGGTTTATTATATTGAATAGGATATTTAAATGATACGGCTTTAAATGGTCTTATTTTAGTATAATATGGCCAAATATGTGCTTCAGGATATATTGTAATTGGATGTCCTTTTTTTATATGTGTTTCTATTGCATTTATAAAATTTTTCATTCCATTTTTATTATTTGGAATTGGTATTGCTCCAAGTAATTGAATTCCGTTTCCTAATATTTTCATAGAAACATTTTCTGGATTTACTATAAAATGATTTCTTTTGGGATACATTGGTAAACTTGGAATAAAAACATCTGCAAATACTTGCGTATGATTTACATATACAAAATATCCTTCTTTTCTATATGGCTTTAGTTTTTCTTTTCCTATATATTTTATTCTAAATTTTATTTTTCCATATAATATTTTTATTGGCATGCTTAATACATTTTGTAATAAAAGAGAAGCAAAATTCCACAAAGGATTTTTGTGAATGTACTTATACTTCTCATCAATAATCCTTGGTGTAATTTTTGCTCCTGAAAATTCATCATTTAATTCATCTTTATAGTAATATACTTGTTTAGATTTCATCATTTACTTCCTCTTTTATTGTAGTATACTCTAATGGAATTCCATAAAATTCTTCATATATGTTTTTCCATACTTCAAAATTTTTATCTTTCATAATCTCAACATTTTCTTTTTCAGATAATGTTACATCTGGATAGATTGGTTTTTCTATATGGACATAATATTCTTTTATAGGGAATCCATCTTCACCAATAATATTACTATCTTTCATTGTTATAAATATAGGTATTACTGGTACATTACTTCTTGTTGCTATTTTGTATGCTCCATTTTTTAGTGGCTTTGGCTTTTCATAATTCCACCATAAGCTTTGTTCTGGATATATTAATATAAAATCTCCTCTTTTTAAGATAGTATCTGCTGCTTTCATAAATTTTATCATTGTTCTTGTGTTAGAACTTAATGGTAATGTATCTGCATTTCTGAATAAGAATCCATAGAATCCAGGAAAGTTTGTATAATTTCCTTCTCTTATTACTTTATATAATTTTTTCTTCTTTCTTTGTCCAGATAATGAAAATATTTCTTCTATTGTAAATGAATCAAATGGATTGAAATGATTACATGTAATTAATGCTCCATTTTTCATTTCACTTAAATATTCAAGACCTTCAACATCTTTTATTATTAGCTTGTTATCTTTTATTATTGCATCTAAAAATCTTTCACCTAATTTATTTGCAAATTTATTTTTCCATTTATTTGTTCTTTTGGTTTTTAAATAGTCTACATTCTCAGGTGTTAATTCTATTGAAGGTGGATCATTTTCTGCGTCAACATCAAACTTTCCTTCTTTTTCAAGTTGTTTTATTTTTTCTAATATCTCTATTCTTTCTTGTGATTTTTCTGTCACTTGCACATTTCTATACATTCTGTCATCTCCTACACAGTCTGATTCTTTTTGTGCAAGTTCTCTTAATGCAATATCTGCTTCTCTATCTTTATATTTCATTTCATCTGTAAAGTTTTCTTTTATTTTACTAATTACATCATAAAATTCTGTTTGCTTAGCTAAATTCCAGAAATATTGTCCAAATCTTATATCATCATAGTGCCATGGCTTATATTGATAATTATAATGTATTAATTTAATATCATCTTCTTTCATATCATCACTTGCTGTTGGCATTAAGTTCCATGCGGTTTCTATAAGTTTTACTCTGCCTTTACAAATTCTGTTTAAATAATCTTGATCTTGAACTACAGAAAATTTTATATTCTCAAGTAAATATAGAAATTTTTCTTGAAATTGAAATTTTCTAAGTTCATCTAAATTCATAACTAGCATTCCTGCATTAAAGTATGTTTTATAGCTTGCTACTCCTACTACTTTTTCTACATATTCTTGGAATACTTCATTTTTTTGAATTATATCATCAGGTACTGCTCCTAATAAATTATTTCCAATGTCAATTTTGTATAATTCTGCTATATCTTTTAATAAGACTATATCACTATCTAAATATATTGCTTTATTATATTGTGGATATAGATTTGAAATAAATAGTCTAAAATATGTTGTCATTGAGAAATAATCTCTTGTATATAATTTATTTTTTATTTTTTCTATATAATAATTTAAATCTACATATTCTATACTTATATTTTCTCTTGTATATTTATTAATTTTTTCTTTACTTTCTTCGCTCATTCTTGTATATAATACTTTTATTACATAATAATATTCTTGTGATGCATTGTTTACCAATGATTGCAATGTTACTGCTAAAAATGGTACATAATCATCATCAACTGCAAAGAAAATTGGTATTATTTCTTGATATTTTTCCATCTAAACTTCCTCTTTCATTCTTGCATTATATTCTTCTTTTAATTTCAAATATTCTTCTAAATCCTTGTCAAAATAATAACATTTTAAGACTTTGTGAACTTCATCAATATTCCATTGTTTAAAATTTTCTGTATGTGGATATGGTAGAAACATTAACCTTTTACAGAAATGACATATTATAGTGTCTTTTTTATTGAATTTTGATTGTTCATTATATATTCTTGGTATGATTTTCTTTTTGGTTGTTGACCAAAATATTGCATCTTGATCTGCAAATAACATTTTTTTATTTTTTATTCTTTCTCTTGCTTTTTCTAAGAGCTTCGTTTCTTTTATTTTTTTCATATTTAATAATAACATTCCAGCATTTATATAGTCTGGTCTTATTAGCCAACATCCATATTTTTCTTTTACTGCCGCATATTCATAATCTGTAATATCTATGTTATATAACTGTGAAATATCACCACCTGCCATCATGTCTATGTCTAAATATAATAATTTTTCTGGCATTTCTGGTATTAAATCAGCTAATAATCTCAATAACGTATATGGTGTACAATATGCACCTTCGTTTGCACAATTTTTGAACTCATTTTCATATATTTCTGTTACATCTATTCTTATTACTTGATTTTCTGAATTTTTGTGTTTGACTACTTTGTCTAAAAATTCTACTTGTTCTTTACTTATTGCTGTATATTCAGGTTTTATTCTTGTTAAATCTGCAGTAAATATATAGCATTTTATTGATTCTTTTGTTCTATTTGTTATTGAAATTAGCTCTGTTAAAGCTCCGTCAAATACCTTTTCGTTTCCACATAATAATAAGTTTATCATTTTTTCCTCTTCTTTTATTTTTTCACTTATTAATCTTATCATTTTATTTAAATTTTATCAAGAATTTTTTTACATTATTTATTTAGATTTTATTAATTATATTAAAGGACACTATTCAAGTGTCCTTTTTTCATAACTTTAAACCATCATTAATACTTTACCATCATAATCATAATAGGCAATTTCTCCTGTTTCTTTTTGTGCCATGATATATTTACTAAATGTCTCGATTTTCTGATATTCCACTGGAATCAATTCCTTAAGTGTTTCATTTTTTCCTTTTTCTACTTGAATTTTATATACTCCTACATATTTTTTGTTAAATACCTTTATAAAATTATCGTTTTCACTATAAATTCCATATGAATTGTCTTTAAGTGGTCTAATTTTATCATTTTTTATTTCTACAATTGTTTTATTAATACAATCATATAAATAATAATAACCATATTCATTCTTTTTGGTTATAACCCAATTGTCATTGCATATTAATACTGTTTCCTTTGGATTCCAGCAAAACGAGCCTTCAAAAGTAAAAATATCATTTCCTTTTTGGTCAATAATCCGTATCTTATTGCCTTTTTCTTCAACAATAAAATAATTTTTTCTAGCTTTTATGTCTATTGTTCCTTCAAGTTCCTCGATGAACTTTTTTGTTGTTAATTTTTTCATAATGTATTCTCCTTTTTATGATGCATATTATTAGTTTCTATCAAAGTCTTGACTTTTACTTGTTTATTATACAATATTAACCACTATGATGTCAACATAATTATTTGTTGTCTTCCATAAAAAAAGAAAAAATGCATTTATTTTTATAAAGCATTTTTTCTTTACTGACTAGAATAATAAAACTATTAATTTAAATACTATTATAAGTCTTAAAATTTCAAGAGGTATTTGAATCCTTTTTTCTCTGTCTCTTGTAAAACTCAACTTTCCATTCTGCAGTTTTGCAATTACTTTTCCTGATTTTAGTATTTTGTGCTTAGAGTACACCTCAATACTCGTATTTGTTGTCTTCACTTCTACTCCATAAGGAATTTCAATAAATGTTTCTTTGTCTACAATACACTTATTGTAAACTTCCTGTGCAATTCTTTCATATTTCTCAAACTGCATCTCGTTTGTAGGTGCTTTAAAAATGCTGAGTAACATATAAATGAAGCAAATTAATCCTATCCGCAAAATCACACTAGACATATAGAAAATTTTAAATGTTAAAGTTGTATTTTTTCTTAATGGTTTCATATTCTTTTTCCTCCTAATTTTTTGGAAGACTCTTGCTTTTACAAGAGTCCTAACATATCTAGAAATACCAATATACCAACAATTGTAAATACAAGCCCTACAAATTTATTTGTTAACCAGAATACTAGTGTAACAGCTAAATAGACATAAAAAGCAATTGCTGATACAAACATTTCTACCATATTTTTTTCCTCCTCTTAATTACTCGGAGGACTCTGCCTCCGAAAACTTTGTTTTCAAAGGCAACCAAAATTGTTACAATATAATTTTACCACATTTTACATAAATAGTCAATCCTATTCTAATTCAAAAGCACCAGTATATAACTGATAATACTCTCCTTTTTCAGCCATTAATTCTTCATGATTACCTCTTTCAATAATCTGACCGTGTTCCATAACCATAATAGCCTTAGAATTTCTAACAGTTGAAAGCCTATGAGCAATAACAAAAACAGTTCTACCTTCCATTAATTTATCCATACCATCTTGAACTATTTTTTCTGTTCTTGTATCAATACTTGAAGTTGCTTCATCCAAAATCATTACAGGTGGATTATTTATTGCTACTCTTGCAATAGAAAGTAATTGTCTTTGACCTTGTGATAATTGGGCTCCATTTCCTGAAAGCATTGTGTCATATCCATTTGGCAATCTTTCTATAAAACTGTCTGCATTTGCAAGTTTTGCTGCTTGTTTTACTTCTTCATCTGTGGCATTTTGATTTCCATATTTTATATTTTCTTTTATTGTTCCTGTAAATAAATTTACATCTTGTAATACCATTCCAAGTGATCTTCTTAAGTCACTTTTCTTTATTTTGTTTATATTTATTCCATCATATCTTATTTTACCATCTTCTATATCATAAAATCTATTAATTAAATTTGTTATTGTTGTTTTTCCTGCTCCTGTTGCACCTACTAGTGCTATTTTTTGACCTGGTTTTGCATACATACTAATATCATGCAATATTTGCTTTCCTTCTACATAAGAAAAGTCTACACCTTTTAATTCAATATGACCTTTTAATTCCACATATTCAACTGTTCCATCATGATGTGGATGTTTCCATGCCCACATTCCTGTTCTTTCTGATGTTTCTACTAATTTTCCATTTTCCTTTTTTATATTTACTAATGTAACATATCCTTCATCTTTTTCTGGTTCTTCATCCATCATTTCAAACACTCTGCTTGCACCTGCTAGTGCTAATAGTACAAAGTTTAATTGATTCATTACCTGATTTATTGGCTGTGAAAAATTTCTTGTTAATTGTAAAAATGATACTATTGTTCCTATTGAAAGTACTACTTTTCCCGTTAGTGTTAAATATGTTCCAACTATTGCAATTAATACATATTGAAGATTTCCCAAATTATTTGCAATTGGCATTAAGATATTTGCAAACTTATTTGCTTTATACATTTCGTCATTTAACATATCATTTAATTTATTAAATTCTTCTTTTGACTTTTCCTCATGTGTAAATACTTTTACCACCTTCTGACCTTTTAGCATTTCTTCTATATATCCATTTACTTTTCCTAATGAATGTTGTTGGCTTATAAAATATTTTGAACTTTTACTTGCTATCCTTTTAGTTGTTAATATTGTAATTCCTGTAAATATTATTACTAAAACAGTTAATATTGGGCTTAAATATATCATAGCACAAAATATTGCAATTACACTTATTACAGATGAAATCATCTGTGGTAATCCTTGTGAAATCATTTGTTCAAGTGTATCTACATCATTTGTATAAGTACTCATTATATCTCCATGTGTATGTGTATCAAAATATCTTATTGGTAATTTTTCCATTTTTTCAAACATTTCATTTCTGATATTCCTTAATACCCCTTGTGCAATAACTGCCATAATTCTGCTGTATAGATATCCTGTAATAATTCCAACAATATAAATTACTGCCATTACTCCAATCGCTTTTATTAATCCTGTAAATACCGGACTTTCCGCTTCTAGTAATGGAGTTATATAACTATCAATTAATGTCTGTAAAAATAGTGAACCTGCTACACTTGCTATACTACTTAAAATGATACAAACAAATACTATAATCAATTCTTTTTTATATTCACTTGTTATATATTTCATTATTCTTTTTATTGTCCCTTTTTTTATTTCAGGTTTATTCATTTGTATCACTTCCTTTCTCTTGAGTTTGTGATTCGAACACCTCTTTATATATTTCATTATTTTTTAATAATTCCTCATGTATACCAATTCCATCAATATGTCCATTATCCATAACAATAATTTTATCACAGTTTTCTATTGATGAAATTCTTTGTGCAATAATAATTTTAGTTGTATCTGGTATTTCTGTTTTAAATGCTGTTTGAATTAAGCTATCTGTTTTGGTATCAACAGCTGATGTAGAATCATCTAAAATTAATATTTTAGGATGTTTCAATAATGCTCTAGCAATACATAGCCTTTGCTTTTGCCCACCAGAAACATTAGTCCCACCTTCTTCAATGTAGGTATTATATCCCTCTGGGAATTGCATAACAAAATCATCTGCTTGTGCTAATTTACACACTCTTTTCACTTCATCATCTGATGCGTTTTCATTTCCCCAACGGATATTTTCAGCAATTGTTCCAGAAAAAAGTACATTTTTTTGAAGTACACATGCAACTTGATTTCTTAAATCCTCTAAATCATATTTTCTTACATCTTCTCCTCCAACAATTAATTTTCCTTCTGTTACATCATATAATCTAGGTATCAAATTAACTAAGCTTGACTTTCCGCTTCCTGTTCCACCTATAATTCCTATTGTTTCTCCTGATTTAATATCTAAATTAATATTTTTTAAACATTCTTTTTTCTTGTCTTTTACATAACTAAAACTTATATTATCAAATTTTATTGAACCATCTTTTACCTCTTTTATTGCATTATCAGGATTTGTAATGTCTGGTTCTTCATCAAGTACTTCTACAATTCTTTCTGCTGATGATTTTGAAATTGCAATCATTACAAGTACCATAGAAAGCATCATTAAACTTGATAAAATTTGAATTGAATATGTTAGCATTGTCATTAATTCACCTGTTGTTAGTTCTGTCATTCCTGTGTTTACTATTATCTTAGCTCCAAACCATGATATTGCTAAAATACATATATATATTGAAAATTGCATTAATGGATTATTTAATGCTAATATTTTTTCTCCTTTACTAAAATCTTTGAAAATACTGTTTGATACTCTTTCAAATTTTTCTGTTTCTTTATCTTCTATTACAAATGATTTTACTACTCTAATTCCTGATACATTTTCTTCTACTACATTGTTTAGGTCATCATATGTGTTAAATACTCTTTTCATAATTGGGTGAACTATTGTTGTAATTAAGTATAATCCTATTCCTAATATTGGTACAATAATTAAAAATACTAATGATAATTTTGCACTTATTGATATTGCAAAAAATAATGATATTATTAACATTAATGGTGTTCTTACTGCAATTCTTATAATCATTTGAAATGCTCTTTGCGTGTTTGTTACATCTGTTGTTAGTCTTGTAACTAAACTACTTGTAGAAAATTTGTCTATATTTGAAAACGAAAAATCTTGCACTTTATAATATAGATTTTTTCTCAAATTTTTTGCAAATCCTGATGATGCTTTTGATGCAAATATTCCTGATAACATACCAAATAATAGAGAAAATATTGCACATAAAATTAGTTCTAGTCCTATTTTATAAACTATGCTCATTTCTCCATCATAAATTCCTTCATCTATTAATTTTGCCATTAACAACGGTATAATTACTTCTAACACTACTTCTAAACTTACAAATACTGGTGTTAATATTGTGTCTTTTTTGTATTCTCCTATTGATTTCATTAATTTTTTTATCATTTTATACCTCCATTCTCTTATTTTGCATTTTATTTAATGTTCCCAGAATTGTCAAGGATTAACTTGATTTTCACAAAAAATTTACATTTATATTCAAAAGAACTAGTAAACCTTAAATTTTCTAAGTTTACTAGTTCTTTTTTCTTTATTTAGTACTCATAATTAATGTACCATCCAAACTATAAATATCATCCCATTCTTCTGCTTTAGCTAAAATGATTTTATCCTTTTTTTTCACATCTAAATATTCTACCGGAACAATAATTTCATATCCTTTGGAATTTAATAAAATGACACCCTGTTTTCCCTTATATATAGCTTTAAAAATCTTTAATTCATGTAATTTATCCATTTCTTCAAGACTGTCAAATTTTGCATAATAGTAACTTCCATGATTACAATCATAAATATTGTATCCATTTTCAATCTCTTCAAAAATAAAATCTCCACAAGACACAGAGTTATTTATGCAAAAACTCCTATTAAAAAGTTTCTTTCCTTTGTCATCAAATATCCATATTCTACCTTCATTATCATCATGAACCTTAAAATATTTGTCTCTTACCAAATACACAGTTGACTTTTCAAGTTCACAAAGTACTTTTCCATAATCAGAAAGTACAAGAGTCAATCCTTTGTTAATACTTTTATAAGGTTGTTTGCAAATAAGATACTTTCCATTTTTTTCAACCTTTTCAAATGTATTCTCAAATATTGGATTCCCTTCATAATCATATATTTTCCAGTCTTTTGCCGTTCCAAATGGAAATACTCTTTCTCCTCCTATTACCAATAAGTTTTCTGTTTCTATATAGCTCTCTCCTCTAAATTCTCCAAATTCATTTTTAATAAGCCCAGAGTCGCCAATATACTTTCCATTAAGAGTATAATACTTACAAGGTCTTTCTTCTTTTAAATCTCTTAATACTAAAATAAATTTTTCATTCAAAATCACTGTTTCTCCAAATGATACTTTAATACTGTTTAAAAAATTTATTTTATAATCATCATTATTTTTATTATCGGTGTCTGCATAGCATTTTTCCTCTTTGCAATAACTTTTTTCTAATGGATAATGTTCCTTTTTTCCATTTTTTATGGCTATAATCTCATCATCTTTAATTTTTATTTTCTGATATTTAATTGGCAAAACCCTAGAAAACTTTTCATTATGTTTTTCTGCAATCAATAATCCGCATTTATCTTTATAATATAAAAAAATGAAATTTTTTCCTCTTTTATGTTCCGCCCAAATACAGAATTGAAACTTTTCTTCTATCTTCTTGCTTTCTACATTGTATAAATAATGCATTTCATCTTTTTTTAGTACAAACAGTTCATCCCATCTCCAGACTTTATCAAAGGTTTCACCAACAAACTCTCTTCTTTCTGTATCATACAGTTTCATTTCTTTGTCATTTTTAACAACTACATAATTTTCATATACTTCTAAATCTGTAGCTTCAAATTGACATATTTCAACTCCTGCATAAGTTAATAAACTCCAATAGTTACCTTTCTGTATTAAAATACAATTTTCCATGCAAATGCAAGTTGGTTGATGTTGTTTTTTTAATTGTTCCTTTGAAAATTTGCTTAACAATTTTCCTTCCATGCTGTAATATCTAATGCCTCTGTCTACCTGATAAATCTCTACATATCCTTTTGATACCTTAAGCCGTTCGCCTACCTTCATGTCAAAATTCATTTTGTTCTCATTCATAAGCATTTCCTTTCTTGATATTATGTTATTATATTTCTACATAAAGCTCTTGGCTTTAACAAGCAATATTATACAACATATTTTACATAATTTCAACTTTTTTCTGTAAATCATACACTATATCCACATTATCACATACATTTTGAGAATGTGTAACAATTACAATACATTTATTTTCATCTTTAGCTAATCTTTTGAATATTTTTAAAATCTCATTTTCTGTATCTTTATCCAAATTTCCTGTAGGTTCGTCAGCAATAATAATTTTAGGATTATATGCTAAACTCCTTGCAATAGCAATACGTTGTTGCTCTCCACCTGAAAGTTTTAATATCTTTCTATTTGCTTTGTCTTCTGAAAGACCTACACTTTTCATCAATTCTAAAGCTTTTTGTTTTTTATCTTCTACTTTAACTTTACTGATATCCATTGATAAAATTATGTTCTCTAATGCTGTTAATCTTGGTAATAAATTATAACTTTGAAATACAATTCCTATATCTGTATTTCTATAAGTATCTAAATTCATCTTTTTTAATTCTTTACCATCATATAAAATTTGACCTTCTGTGCAATTTTCTAACCCCGTAATAAGTGATAATAATGTTGTTTTTCCACTTCCACTTTTTCCTTTTATTGCATACATTTTACCTTCTTCAAAATCATAGTTTATATTTTTAAATACATAACTATCTTTTGGTGCATCTTTATATCTGTAACATACATTTTCTAATTTTAATATTCCCATATTTTCAATCTCCATCCTTTCTCTTGGCTCACATCAGGTTGGAAAAGAATTAAATTTTGGCAATGAAATTTGAAGCAGCCAAAATTGTAATTATTTTTCAACCTAAGCTTTCTTATGATCTCTCCTTTAGTATAGTCAGTGGTGAAAAACGTTGTATACTAATCATTGATGCCAAACTACTAATTAATGTTAATAATAAACCTATTCCTGATAATTGAATTACAACTGTAAAGTCTACAACAGCTTCCATATTTTGAATTGCTTGAACTTTTCCACCTTTATTAAATTGCATATCCATTCCACCTGGCTTACCAAAGTTATTTGACATTTCTTCTTGTGTGCTTTGGCTTGATTCAATTTCATTTGCTAATAACATATTCCCTACTGGCTTTGCTAAAAATCCACCAATTATAGCTCCTATTATTAATGAAATTGTTGAAACAATTAGTAACTCTAACACAAATTGCATTGTTAATTTTATTTTACTCATTCCTATTGTTCTAAACACACCAATTTCATATTTTCTTTCTCTAATATTTATCATATTAATTACAAACAACACTAAAGAAGATATTATTAATGTTATTATTAAAAATGTTGTTGCAAAAGTTTTTACATTTTCAATTGATTCTGTTGCACTTGTTATTTCATCTAAATTTGTATTAACTGTGTAATATTCATTTAATCCTTTTTCTTTTACTTCTGCTGTAAATGTGTCTATATCATCTTCACTATTTAATATAAATGATGGTGTTACATTTGTTGTAAGTGTATTATCATCTGAAACAAGTTGCTCAATTACTCCACTTCCTGTAATAATTTTATTTGCTGATTTTGAGTACATACTTGCAGTATCTCCATTATCATTATTGCTACTATAGATACCAGTAACCTTAAAATCATAAGTTTTTTCTGTTGTTGAATTTTTTAATGTTATTGTATCTCCAACATTTACACTATTCAAAGTCGCTAATTCTGAGCTTATTACACATTCAAATCCATTAAAATCTGATATCATTTCTCCATCTGTTATTGTTGATGTTCCTTCTGTAAATTCTGTCATTGCGTCATATGAAGAATATCCATCTAATTCAAAATCACCTGTAAGGTTTTTATCACTCTCAAATTTCTCTTTAGATTTTGTAATTACTGTTGTTGTATTATTTTCTGTAACTGTGTGTCTTTCACCCATTTGGCCTTCTGGCATATCAGGTCTGCTTCCTGAACCACCAGTAGTACTTGTTGTTGTATTTGATGATGTTGATGTTTGCTTATCTTCTACTTCATATTCAAATGAATCTGTTGCTTTACTTAATGTATCACTATTTAATGAAGTTGTATAAGTATAATAATATCCTTTTAAATAACTACTTTCTCCATAATTCTTAACATCATCAATTGTTACTGATTGAATATTGTTAAATGCTTCTATGTTCTCTTTTTGTGCATCTTCTCCACCTTTAAAATTCTTTCCTAACTGTCCTCTGTCAAATGATATTGTGGCTATTAAATCATGTGATTCTTCATAGCTTTTTACTATTGTATTTGCTGTGTTTCTTATTGCTAATGTTACTGTTGATGCACATGCTATTGTTAGTATTATTAGGCCTATTAATATGTTCCTTCCTTTGTTTCTGATAATTGAAATTAAGCTATTTTTCAAAATATACATTTTTCTTCCTCCTTGTAATTTTTACATTTATTCAATATTTCATAATTCAATGTGCTGGTGGTAAAGGTAATAGTTTTACAATACCTTACTGTCGCAACCAATCAATTCAAATTAATTGTAGGTTGCTCCATTCGCATTCGCTTCGCTCATTTGATCGCTGGCGCGGTATTGATAAACTATTACCTTTACCACCAACACATTTGATTAGGAATAATAATTAATTGTAATCTATTTCGAGTATTAATATAATATATAAAGATTGAAAATTTATTGAAAAAAGCCGTATTGTAATTGACATAAATCAGTTTGCTTGATATAATATATATGCGTGTAGTATACACAGTTACTGTTAATCTAATTTTTAATTAAAATGGAGGATAAATATGAAAATTTGTGTATTGCGGAGAGATGGCGAAAATGTTCACAATGGTATGGCAGAAATAATACTAATGCTGGTGCATGAATATTTTGGTGAAGACACTAAAGTATATGTTCAGTCCAAAAGTGAAGAACAGTTCACTCAAATGGTAGCATTTGATGTATCTCCCTCTGAAGAACCAAGCAATATAATAAAATTTATAGTAGATATATCAGCTATAAATCCTTTATATGCCGTCAAAATTTTTGAGGTAATATGATGAGAAGAGCCAACTAGGCTCTTCTTTATTATATTTTTTGGTTATTGAAATTTCAAAGTTGCATTTGCTTAAAATTCATGATATACTATTTACATAATTTTGTAAAAATCATTTAGCAATACTTTACTTATGATGAAAACAAATGTCTATAAAAAAGGAGAGTGATTAAAGCAATTTGTAACTAGCAAACAAAATAAAAAAAGGAGGACAGCTATGAAGAAACTAATGTTTAAAGTAGGCACTAAAAAAGAAGATTCTTTAACTTCATTACTTAAAGACATTACACAAATTTCTTGCCGGATTAATATTGACTTTGAAAACAGTCTTGTTACAGTTGAAAATATCGATGATGCAATGATTGATTTTGTTGTTGATTTAATTGATAACCATTATACAATTTTAAGTATTGACATTGATAATACATCATCTGAAATAGTTAAAGAATCTAAAGAAATTTTTGAAAACGAACATGTCGAAGAATTAATCAATAAACTTTCACAAACTGCATATTGGGCTATGTCCAAAGCTGATGCTAGTGAAACAAAAATTTGTGACTATATTTATACAACAATGTCGGAAATTTCTATGAGATACCTTACGAAAAATTCTGTTTCTTTCAATGTAGGTGATATTGTTGACTGTTGTTATGGAGTTCACCTTTGGGGAGAAATTAATGGTTATCATGTTCCTGCAATTGTGTGCAACATTTCTAACAGTGGAATGGCATATGTTGTACCAATAACAGGTTCAAACTATTCTTCTCCATTTACTCTTCGTTTTAATATACCAGAAGATGTAACATATGAAGCAGAAACTGAAAAAAGAAGCCTTGTACTGTTAGACAAAGCAAAATATGTTTGTAGAAAAAGGATTAACTCTGTAATAGGAAAAACATCACATACCTTCTTTGAAAAAATGTTGAAATTGATTCCTTTAACATTTGATTTTACTGATTGTTTACCAAGTTCAGCAGAAAAAGATGTATGCAATGTTTCTGTTTCAGAAAATGCACCTGATGCAGTAGAATCTGCAGTTACAGTCGTTCCGGAAGTTACCATTGCTTCAGAAGTTGAAAAAAAATAGGTAAAGAAGAAGCTGCAATGTTAGAAGTCATTGGATTTGCTTTAGACAAATTGGATTCTTCACAACCGTTTAAAAATCAACTGGATTCTTTTTGGCAGATATTGATATGCAAGCTACTGAGCTAATAAAGCAAGTTTTTTTCCTTGCTTGTAATATTGAAAAAATTACTTATGGATATATTATAAAAGAATTAGACCCTAAGTATTGTTTTTCAAAAAGAAAAAGTAAGAATAATCCTGCAAAAATTATAAAAGAAACTTTTAGGGGGTGGTTGGAAAAACATCCTGATTTAGCAGAATAGTATCCAAAAATCTCTATTATGCCAATGCTTAAATTATTTGCAAAAAAATTCAAATAAATATATATAAGCAGACATTTCAAAAGAGGAACCTTGCTAGGTTCCTCTTAATCTTTTATAGGTAAAATAACTTTAAAACAAGTAATTCCTTCTTTACATTCAAAATCTATTTTACCATTATATTTTATAACAGTAGATTTAGCAATTGCTAAACCTAAACCATATCTTTTTTCATCTCTATTTCGTGCCTTATCAACCCTGTAAAATCTTTCGAAAATCTTATCTCGTTGATTTTTGGGAATCGGTTCACCACAATTTTTAACCTTAATTATAATATTATTTTTTTCTTGAAATAACTCTACTTCTACCTCTTTTTCATTTAACGAATGTTTTATAGCATTATCTAATAAGGTTGAAATAATATGTTCAATATCTTGCTTGTTACCGTTTAATATAATATTATTTTGGATTTTTGTAATTATTTTCACTTGTTTTTCATATGCCATACTTTCGAACATTGAAGTTATTGTTTCAATATATTCTGATAAATTAAATTTTTCATAGTCTTTTACATCATCTACATTTTCTATTTTTGCAAGCAACAATAATTCATTTATTAATTTATCCATACTTTCTGTTTCATTTTGAATATAGGCTAACCATTTGTTATTTCCAATCTCATTTTCTAATACGTCCGCATTTGCCTCTATAACAGCAAGAGGTGTTTTTAATTCATGTGATGCGTCTGATATGAATTGTTTTTGTTTTTCTAACGTTTCATTTACGGGCATTACTAGAATATTAGCTATTTTCTTTGAAACTAAATATATTATAATTAGAGATATTAAAGCTATGATTATCGCAAATATTATTATTTTTTTTACTTGTAAATTTGATTTTTCATTTTGTTCTTTTATAAACTCATCTAGTTCAGTTCTATCTGTATTTCCTCTAAATTCAGGTCTTTCTTGTAGCCTTGTTACCCTATCTATATTCATCCTCGAAGTTCTTATTGCATTATTACAATTTAAAGATGCAAAAATCAAAATTATCCCCAAAGCTATTACTGTTAAAGAAGTAAATAATATCATAAAAATTTTATTTTTTAACTTTTTAATCATTTTCTACCTCCATTTTATATCCTATTCCTCTAATTGCTTTAATTTTTATATTTGCTTTTAGCAATCTCAATTTTTTTCTTAAAAAAGAAATATATACTTCTACATTATTATATTCTGCTTCACTATCATAACCCCATATTTTATTAGCTAGAGTTTCTCTATCCATTATTTGGTTTTTATTTATTAAAAGAATTTCTAACAATTCTAGTTCTTTACCATTTATTGTTATTTTATTTTCATTACAACTTATTTCACCCGTTTTTGTATTAAATTTTAAATTTCCCAATTCTAGTACATTTATATCTACCACTTTTGTATTTCTTTTTAAAATAACTTTTATTCTTGCCATTAATTCTTTCATATGAAATGGTTTTGTTATGTAATCATCTGCCCCATTTTCTAGCCCGTTTAGTTTATCATATATTTCAGATTTCGCTGTTAGCATTATAATTGGTGTTTCTATCTTTTCTCTTCTTAATTCTCTTAATATTTCAAATCCATCTTTGTGTGGTAGCATAACATCTAATAAAATTAAATCATACACATTTGTTAATGCTTCATCTTCTCCTTCTTCACCATCTGTTACTATTTTCACTACAAAATTCTCTTTTTTTAAAGTCTCTGCTATTGCATCTGCTAAACTATATTGATCTTCTATTATTAAAACTTTCATTTTAAATTTCATTCCTTTAATATTTTATTTATTTGTTCTAGTGTAATACTTCCTTGTCTTAAAATCATAGGTTTATCGTCTATTACTTGTACAATTGTAGATGCTAGGCCTAATTCACTATTTCCACCATCAATACAATAATCTACTTTACCTTCAAAATGTTTCATTATTTCTTGTAAATTTGTACCGCTTGGTTCTCCAGATATATTAGCACTTGGAGCTGCAATTGGAACTCCAGATAATTCTACAAGTTTTCTTGCCACATCTCCTCTTGGCATTCTAACACCTACTGTATCTTGTCCAGCAGTTACAATATCAGGTACATTTTTTTTCTTTTTTAATATTATTGTTAATGGTCCTGGGAAAAAATTTTTCATAATTTTATACTCTGTTTCAGTTATGTCTTTTGCTATTAAATTTACCATTTCCATATTTGATACTAGTAAGCTAATTGGTTTATTTAATGGTCTTTTTTTTACTTCATATAACTTCCTTACTGCATTTTCATCTAATCCATTTGTCCCAATTCCATATACTGTTTCTGTCGGAAATATTACTATTTTTCCTTGTTTAATTAATTCTCCTGCTTTTTCTATCACCTAAAACTCATCTCTTTCTAATATTTTTTAGCTAAATTATTTTTCCTCCACCTAATACAATATCATCAATATAAAATACTGCTGATTGTCCTGGTGTTATTGCTCTTTGTGGCTCATCAAATATTACTTTTATTTGATTGTCTTCATTTTGTTCTATTGTAGCTTTTGCAACCTTTGAAGAATATCTAGTTTTTACTTCAACCTCTATTGGCTCTTTTATTTCATCTATTAATAATAAATTAATATCTGTTACATTAACCTCTTTTTTGTATAATTCGCTCTCTTCACCAACAATTACTTCATTTTTTAGCGGATTAAAACCTATTACAAATAAAGGTACCTTATAAGATATTCCTAATCCTTTTCTTTGCCCAATTGTATAATTATATAATCCAGTATGTTCACCTAATTTCTCTCCTTTGCTATTTACTATGTTCCCTTTTTTGGGTTTTAAGTTTGAATTAGTCTCTAAAAACTTTTTATAATTTCCATCTGGCACAAAACAAATATCTTCGCTGTCAGGCTTGTTTGCAACTTTTAAATTATTTTCTCTAGCAATTTCTCTAATTTGCTCTTTATCTTCAAAATTCGCAAGTGGAAATACTACATGTTCTAGTAATTCTTTTGGAATATTCCACAACACATAACTTTGGTCTTTTTTTCCTGCACTTGATTTCTTTAATACCCATCTACCATATTTTTCACTATATTCTGTTTTTGCATAATGCCCTGTTGCAATATATTCGCATCCAAATTCTTTGGCTTTTTCCCACATATATCCAAACTTCATATATTTATTACATTCTATACATGGATTTGGTGTTCTACAATTTGAATAACAATCAATAAAATCTTGAATAACATGCTTTTTGAATAGTTCTTTGCAATTGTCTGTAAAATGTGGTATTCCTATTGAATTACATACATTTTTTGCATCTATATATGTTTCTATATTGCAGCAACTACTCCCTGCAAATAGTTCTAATGTTATTCCTATTGGTTCATATCCATTTTGTTTTAACAATAATGCTGATACACTACTGTCTACTCCTCCACTCATTCCTAATAATACTTTCTTATTTTCCATTTTATATTTCCTTTCATTTTTATTTTATATAAAATTACCCACCAAATCATCATTCATAGATTCGGTGGGTGAAAGAGCCTTATACTGCTACTAATAATACTTGCTTTGCTGACATATTGCATTTCATTACTGCATAATGCAATATGTCTCTATTTTTTTTCAATGAAACCTTGACACTAGATATTTGACCATATGTTGAATTTTTAATTATTTTTTGAAGCTGTTCATATTCTATTACTAATATGAACTGTAAATCATATTCTTTTACTACACCTGTTATCTTCATAACTTCTTCTGCTTCGTTCCAATAATCTGGGGCATTCGAAAATACTGGTACTCCTTCTAACTCTTCTTCTATATTAGTAAAGTAATATAGTGAATCTTTATCATATTCTTCTTCATAGTCACTATTAAAAAAAATCTGTACCCATTGTTCAATAACTGGTCCATCAAATAATTCCTTTGTTATTTTGTAGCACCGTAAATCTACCATATGTGCTTCCTCCTTCTTGCTGAAAAAAAATTTTTGGATGATACGTATGACATTATATCACTTTATTTATTTTTATGTCAAGTTTTTTGATACCTTTACACGACCTAATTTACAGGTTTTACTAATGACAACACTCCATTTTTCCATTACCTGTATCATTATTTTTATTTAGCATATCTTCTATTGTATGCCATGCTAAAAGTGCACATTTAACCCTTGCTGGCATATTCGATACATTTCTAAATGCTATAGCATCTTCTAATTTTTTCAATTGCTCTTCATCTGTTGTTTCTCTTTTTATCATTTCTATAAATATTTTTATAATTTCTTTAGCTTCTTCTATTGTTTTACCTCTTAATGTATCTATCATTATTGAAGTTGAAGCTTGTGAAATTGCACATCCATGTCCTGTGAATGCCATATCTTCTATTTTGTTCCCATCTAATTTTAATTCTAATGTTATTTCATCTCCACAGTTTGGATTATGCCCTATTTCTGAATAATCTGCTCCTTCTAACTTTTTCTTGTTATATGAATTCATACTATGTTCCATTATTAAATCATTATATACATCTGTTAAATCTTCCATCATTTTACCTTTCTTTCTTGACATATTTTTTTTGATGTGTTAATATATATTTATAAAAAGATAAAGAGGTTAGACCTCTTCATCTAAGTGTGTTTTGTTATGAGATTTATCCTCGTTTGGGTAAATCTCAATTTTTCTTTTCTCAGAACTATATTTGAATATGTACTTGTTTCTAGAACAAATATGTATCAAAAATCCTATTCCTCCAAAAGAAATCAATTTCATTAATAGATGCTCTATTAATTCCATAGTAGAGACACCTCCTTCTTTTGTAATTTACATTTAAGCTTTGATTAGCATAAATGCATAGATTAGCAAGCATATAGCATAATCAGTTGCTCACCAATCTATGCACTTATGCCAGAATTCGGTACTCCTTTATTCAAACACACTATACGGATTATATCATCACTGGTAGTAATTGTCAATATTTATCGAACCTTTTTTCGTAATTCACTACAGAATAATGTTTTATTTTATAAACTTCTTAAACAAATCATATGCTTTGTCCAAAGCATTAACAAGCCTATTTACATCTTCTCTTGTATTGTAAAAATAAAAACTAGCTCTACATGTTGAATCAATACCTAAAAATCTCATAAGTGGTTGTGCACAATGATTTCCTGAACGTACACAAACATTTTCTGAGTCTAAGATGCTTGCAACATCATGTGGATGTACTCCTTTTATATTAAATGAAATTACACCTGAATGATTTTCAACATTTGGAGTTAAATATAATGTTAAGTAATCTAATTTAGACAATTCTTGTCTTGCATATGATACTACATCATTTTCAAGTTCTTGTATTTTATCATACCCAATTTTTTTAATATAATCAATTGCTGCACCTAATCCAATGACTCCTTCTACATTTTGTGTTCCTGCTTCAAATTTATTTGGCAATGGTGCAAATGTTGTATCTTGTTCATAAACATATTCGATCATATCTCCACCCATTAAAAATGGTGTCATTTTGTTTAAAATTTCTCTTTTTCCATATAATACACCTATTCCTAAAGGTGCTAACATTTTATGTCCTGAAAATACTAGAAAATCTGCATCTAGGTCTTGTACATCTATTTTCATATGTGGAATGCTTTGTGATGCATCAACAATTACAATTGCACCTTTTTTATGTGCATATTTTATAATTTTCTTTACATTATTTATTGTTCCTAAAACATTTGAAACATGTGCAATTCCTACTATTTTTGTTTTATCTGTAATTTTACTTTCAATTTCTTCATCTGAAAGTTCAAAATTTTCATTAATGTACATATAATTTAATTTACTTCCTGTTGCTTTTGTCATTTTTTGCCATGGCACTAAATTTGAATGATGTTCCATTATAGAAATTACTACTTCATCATCTTTTTTTAGGTTGTCCATTCCATATGAATATGCAATTAAATTTAAACTTTCTGTTGCATTTTTTGAAAATATTATTTCTTCCCTATGTTTTGCATTTATAAATTCTGCAATTTTTGTCCTTGTGTTTTCATATTTTTCAGTTGCTTCTATGCTTAAAGAATATGCTCCTCTATGTGGATTTGCATTGTTTTTTTCATAAAACTCTTCTACTGCTTTTATTACTTGTATTGGTTTTTGTGTTGTTGCTCCACTGTCTAAATATGCTATATCTCGATTTTCTAATAATGGAAAATCTTTTTTTATTTCTTCTACTTTCATTTAGAAATCCTTTCTTTTTATTTTACATTTATTTGTAACCTATCTTTCAAAAACAATCTCTTTTTTTAATAATCTTTTTTTCATCTTTTCAAATGCTTCTACTGCATCTTTCCTTATATACGGATATTCTTGTAAATAATCTTGATCTTCATACCTTGTTTCAATATCATCTAAATCAATTAACTTCACATCAAGGTCCTTTTTTCTAACTAATATATTATCTTCTTTTATATCCCTTGGAATAATTCCATTTTTATATAAATCTGCCAAAAGACTTGCACACTTATCCAAAATCAATTTTTGTTCATTCTCATGTAAGTCTAAAAAAATGTTTCCAAGCTTATCATATCCTTTATAATTTTCAAGAAAAATGCCTATAGGATATCCTTGATATATTGCAGTTCCTTTCATTAATGTTCTTGATTGAGTTTGTTGTAATTGTTGTATTTTTTCCTCAATAATTTCTATTCTTTTTTTATTTAATATCTTCATTTTAATCATTTGATTTTCTACTTCTATTCTATTATTAATCTCTTTATCTATTTTATCAATATTTCTAGAATTGTATGTTTCAAAAATATCCTTATAGTAAATTTTCAATAAAGTATTATCGTCATATTCTACTATTAATCCATAAGTTCCTTGACCTATGACCTTACTTTTAAATAGTAAATTTTGTAGTTCCTCTTTATTTAAATTTTCTGTTTTCATATAATCTCCATAATTTTTAATCTAATCTCTTATCAATCTCACTTAGAATCTCATTTTTCAATTTTTCATCAGTAATTCTTTCAATAATCTTATTAAACTTAGATTTAACAATTAATTTAACAGCTTCTTTATAACTAATACCTCTAGTCATAATGTAAAACAACTGTTTTTCATCAACTTTACCAGAAGCAGTTGAATGATTACCTTCTACATCTTCTTCAGTACATAAAAGCATTGGTAATGCAATAGATTTAGCCTTATCAGATAAAAGCATACAATATTCATTTTCATTTCCTTTTGCTTTTTTAGAACCTTTTTTGAAATCAATAGTTCCTTTAAAGTTCTTCTTAGCTCCGTCTTTTAAAGCTCCTTGTACATCAATATCTATATTAGTTTTTGTTCCTCTTAATTCTGCAATGTAATTGATGTCTTTTCTTTGTTCACCAATTCCTAAATAAATCGATTTCAAATCATTGTCTGCATTTTCTCCAATTATGTTTGAGTAATAATTAGAAATACTAGTTTTTCCACCAATATCAATAATTGTATAATTTACTTTTGAATTTTTTTCTAATCTATTTTCTATTGCTTCAAAATTATCAGAATTTTCATTTAATAGATTTACAATTGTTACATTAAGTTTTGCATTTTCATTTGCAATTGCTCTAATAATACCATTGTGTAAACATTTTTGTGATGTTTGAGATTTATATTCAATAATTACATTTGTATCACCATTTGCAATTATTTCTATTTGATTTATTAAATTCACATTATTATCATCAAAATTGTATCTTATTCTAATATCTTCTTTTTTGTTGCTTGTTTGTATTTTTATTTTGCTATTTGCTGTTTCATAATTTAATTCTTCTAAAATTTTTCCTGTACCGTAAGTTAGTGGTGTATTTGAAATTTCACTATCTATAATACTTTTGTCATTAATAATTTCGACATTTTTGAATTCAGCAATCTTTTCTGGCAAATCAAGTTCAACTTCTATGTTGTTTATTTTAAAATTTCTTGCTGTTCTAACTGGTGTATCATTTACTTTTAATTTTTCCATTATCCAATTGCCCCCTCTAGCTCTAGATTTATTAAATTATTCATTTCAACTGCATATTCTACTGGTAATTCTTTTGAAATCGGATATGCAAATCCTCTTACAATCATTGCTTTTGCATCTTCTTCTGATAATCCTCTTGACATTAAGTAGAATATAGCCTTATCACTGATTTTTCCTATTTTAGCTTCGTGTGAAAATTCTACTTCATCTGTTCTAATGTCATTAACAGGTATTGTATCAGATCTTGAAATATCATCTAACATAAGTGATTCACAACTTACACTACATTTTGAATTTTTGGCATTTTCATTTATTCTTACTAATGCTCTATAAGTACATGCTCCACCATCTTTAGAAATTGATTTTGAATTTACTACTGATGATGTATTTGGTGCATTATGAATTACTTTAAATCCTGTATCTAGGTCTTGTCCTCCACCTGCAAATGTAATTCCAGTATATTCCGTTTTGGCATTTTCTCCATTTAATATGCTCATTGGATATAACATAGATACTTTTGATCCAAATGAACCTGTTACCCAATCAATTTGTGCATTTTTCCCTACTATTGCCTTTTTAGTATTTAAGTTCATCATATTTTTTGACCAATTTTCTATTGTTGAATATCTTAAATATGCATTATCCTTTACATATAATTCAACACATCCTGCATGTAAATTTACTTTATTATATTTTGGTGCTGAACATCCTTCTATGAAGTGTAAACTTGCCCCTTCATCTACTATTATTAATGTATGTTCAAATTGACCTGATTCTGGTGAGTTTAGTCTAAAATATGATTGTAACGGAATGTCTAATTTCACTCCTTTTGGTACATATACGAATGAACCTCCTGACCATACTGCTGCATGTAATGCAACAAATTTGTGATCACTTATTGGAACACATTTCATAAAATGTTCTTTTACGATTTCTGGATAATCTCTTACAGCTGATTCCATGTCTGTATAAATTACCCCTTGTTTTATTAAATCTTCTTTCATACTATGATATACTACTTCTGAATCATATTGAGCTCCAACTCCTGCTAATGATGTTTTTTCTGCTTCTGGTATTCCTAATTTATCAAATGTGTCTTTTATTTCTTCTGGCACATCTTCCCAAGAACTATTTAAATTTGTTTTTGGTTTTACATATGTTGCTATTTCATCCATTTTTAGTTCTGATAAATCTGGTCCCCATGTTGGAAGTTCTAGCTTTTCGTATGTTTCTAATGCTTTTAGTCTTATTTCTAGCATCCAATCTGGTTCATTTTTTCTTTTTGATATTTCTTCTACTATTTCTCTACTTAGACCTTTTTGCATTTTGAATTCATAATCATCTTGATTTTTTATGTCATATATATTTCTATTTATTTCTTCTATTTGAGTTTTAGCCATTACTTTTCCTTCCTTTATTTTTTATATTGTGCATATCCTGTTTCTTCAATTTCCTCAGCCAATTCAGCAGTTGAAGTTTTAACGATTTGTCCATTTACTAAAACATGCACATAATCAACTTTCAAATGATTTAATATTCTTGTATTATGAGTAATAATCAATACTCCATTATCATCATTTTTAAACATTTCAATACCTTTTGAAACAATTTTAATGGCATCAACATCAAGGCCTGAATCTGTTTCATCCAATATTGCAAGTTTTGGATTTAATACAAGCATTTGTAAAATCTCATTTTTCTTTTTCTCTCCACCAGAAAATCCAACATTTAAATTTCTCTCAATTAATTTTGGATTCATACTTAATTCTTCTGAATATTTTTTTACTGTATCTTTAAATTCAAATATTTTAACTGGTTTCTCTGTTACCTTATTTTTCGCATATTTTAAGAAATTCATTGTTGATATTCCAGGTATTTCTTCTGGTAATTGAAAAGACATAAAAATTCCTTTTTTGGCAATTTGATCAGTACTTAAATCATTTATATTCTCTCCCTCAAATTCTACTGAGCCACTTGTTTTTGTATATTGTGGATTATTTAAAATAACATTTGCAAGTGTTGATTTTCCTGCACCATTTGGCCCCATTATTACATGAACTTCTCCTTTTTTAATATTTAAGTTTAAACCTTTCAAAATTTCTTTTTCTCCTGCATTAACATGTAAATCTTTTATTTCTAATAATTTGTCACTCATTTTCTTATTCCTTTCTTGCTTTTGATGTTCTTTTTATACAACATCTACATTTCTCTTGATTTATATCGTAATTACAATCTAAACTCTTTAGTCCCAAAACTTTATGAACATATTTAGCCAATTTATTTGTTGTATCATCTTCAATAACTGACTTTATTCTTTCAGCATCAGTTTTAGCTTGTTCTTCTTCTAAATTTAAAACTTCTTTTAAAAATACATAAACTATGTCATATGTTTCTAATATTTTTTGAGCTAGATTTTCTCCATCTTCTGTTAATTCTATTGTTCCATATGTTTCATAATTTATTAGTTTTTCTTCTTTTAAATTATTTAGTGCTTTATTTACACTTGGTTTTGAACAATTCATTTTGTTGGCAATATCTGTTACTCTAATATTTCCATTTTGTTTTTTGAGCACATACATTGTTTTCAAATATTCTTCTAATGATTTTGTTATCATGTATTTCTCCTTTTTACAGTTTTTGTTAACTTCGGTTAACATTATAATATATATGTATATGTTTGTCAAGGCTAACTATAAAATTTATTAGTAGTTACCAGTGGGGACACCCCTAAGTGGTTAAAAAAGTTACCAGTAGGGACACCCTTTAATGGTAAAAAGTATATTAAAATTGTTAATTTAATTAATATGTATTCAACTATATTTATTAATTAATTATTTTAAATACTAAGTTTTTACCATTAAAGGGTGTCCCTACTGGTAACTTTTTTAACCACTTAGGGGTGTCCCCACTGGTAACTTTTTTAACCACTTAAGGGTGTCCCCACTGGTAACTACTAATTACAACCATTCATGATATTTCTTTATATATGCTTTCTTTATAAAGCTAACTATAACGAAATATCCAAGAACTAATCCTACCAAATATAAATAATATACTGGTGGTAAGATTACAAAGTTAAATGATTTCACACCATGTAATATAATTGGTGTTATAATTGTTAATATTCCTGAAAACAGTGTAAGTAGCATTAATTTTTTTGAAGCATTTGATTCTATAAATGGCTTTTTGCTTGTTCTTACATTGTAGATTATCATTAATTCTGTTATTAAACATGTTACAAACCATGCAGTTTGGAAATATGCTTGTTTTTCTATTCTATTATATCCTAAAATAAACCAGAAAATAATAAATGATATTACATCTATTAATGAGCTTGTTATTCCCATAACTTGCATGAATTTTGATATTCCTTTTGTGTTCCATTTTTTAGGTTTTCTCAAAAATTCCTCATCAACATTGTCATATGGGATTCCTATTTGCGAAAAATCGTATATGAAGTCTTGTATTAACATTTGAATTGGTAGTAATGGCAAAAATGGTAAAAAGATACTTGCTATCATTATACTAAATACATCTCCAAAGTCTGAACTTAATGCCATTTTCATGTATTTTATAATATTCCCATATACTTTTCTTCCTTCAATTACTCCATCATAAATAACATTCAAATTTCTTTCAAGCAAAATTATATCACTTGCTTCTTTTGCAATATCTGTTGCTGTATTTACTGATATTCCTATATCAGCTTTATGTAATGATGGTGAGTCATTTACTCCATCTCCCATATATCCAACTACATGTCCATTGTTTTTATATGTTGCAACAACTCTTTCTTTTTGTAGAGGATTTAACCTTGCAAATACATCTACTTCTTCAACTCTTTTTGAAAGCTCTTCATCTGTTAATTTGTCAATGTCTGTTCCTAAAAGGATATCATTTCCATTTAATCCAGATAAATTACAAATGTTTTTCGTTGCATAAGGATTATCACCTGTTAATATTTTTGTTTTTACTCCTATTTTACGCAATTTGTTTATTGTATTTGCAACTCCTTTTTTTGGAGGATCTAGAAATCCTATGAATCCAATAAATGTCATCTCTCTCTCATAAGTACTATCTAGCACATCTACTCCTGGATAATCTCTTTTTTCTGCTAAAGCTATAACTTGCATTCCTGTTTCTGCAAGTTCTTTTGCTTTTGCTTCTACCTTTTCTATTATCTCTTGTGTTATTTCTTCTAATTGTCCATTTCTTTTTACTTTTGTACAACTTTTTATTACTTCTTCTAATGCTCCTTTTGTAATCATTCTATATTGTGAACCTTTTTTTACTATAACACTCATTTTCTTTCTATCATAGTCAAATGGTATTTCATCTATTTTTTCGTATCTTTCAATTTTTTCTTCTATTTGATGTTCTTTTCCATATACTAGGATTGCTCTATCTACTAAGTTCTTCATTCCAGTTCCATAAAAACTATTTATATATGCATATTCAAGTATATTTATATTTTCTTTTCCTTCAATATCAATATATTTTTGAAGTGTTATTTTATCTTCTGTTAATGTACCAGTTTTATCTGTACATAATATGTCTATTGCTCCCAAATTCTGAATTGATTCTATTCTTTTTACTAATGTTTTCTTTTTTGCTAATGACTTGCTTCCTTTTGTTAAATTTACATTTACTATCATTGGCAACATACTTGGAGTTATTCCAACCGCAACTGATAATGCAAAAAGAATTGCTTCATTGAAGTTTCCTTTTATTACTCCATCAATGATTAATACTGCAAAACATACTACTATCATATATTTGATTAGCATATTTGTGATATTTTTCATTCCTTTTTCAAAATTTGTACTTTCCTTTTTTACATCAACTTCTTTTCCCATTTTTCCAAGATAGGTTTTAAATCCTGTTCTGATTACTACAGCTGTTGCTTTTCCACTAATAACACTTGCTCCCATTAAGCAAATATTTTCAATATCAAATATTTCTTTTGTTTCACCTGCTGTTACTTTCTTTTCTATTGGTGCACTTTCTCCTGTAAATACTGATTGATTAATGAATAGATCTTTACTTTCGATAATTTTTACATCTGCTGGAATGATTGCGCCTGCATTTAATTTTATAATATCTCCTATTACAACATCTTCTACTTTGATTTCTTGTTCTTTATTATCTCTTAATACATTTGTTTTTGATGTAATTCTATTTTTTAATTGTTTATTAAACTTATATACTGAATAATCTTGCGCAAATCTTATATTAGCACTAATAACCGCTATTGCAACAATAATCGCAGACCCTAGTCTATCGCCTAAGCAAAAGTTTATTATTGCTAATAATAATAGTATGATAATAAACTGGTCTTTAAATGAATTTATATAAAAATAAAACCAACTTTTGTTGTCTTCTTTTACTACTTTATTTTTTCCATTTTGTTCTAATCTTAAATTCGCTTCTTTTGTGGTAAGTCCACTAACTTCATTACTCTTATATTCTTCTAAAGTTTCACTTGCTGTTAATTGTGATTCTTTTATATATTCTGCTAACTCTTCGGTGTCATTTGCTTTTAATAAATTCTTTTTTGCTTTTTTTATATCAAATATTTGAATCATTTGTATTCCCCCTAAGATTTATTTTAATTTTCTAATCTTTGCTACAAAAAATCCTTCATAATTTTCTGTTGGGCAAACAGTAATTGTCCCCTCGATTTTGCTTGGTAAGGTAACAATGTTTTCCGTTAAATTTATAGGTTCTATTTCTGCATTTGCTTTTGTTAGCACTTTTGACAGTATGTCTTCATTTTCTTGTTTTAAAATAGAACATGTAGAATATACCATTTCTCCACCTGGTTTTAATATTTTTAATGCTTTTTTTAATAATTCTTCTTGTGTTTTGGAAGATCTTTTTATTAGTTCTTCATTAAAGTTTTTATCAAATATGCTCATTGTTCCACTTCCACTACATGGTGCATCCAAAAGAATCTTGTCAAATGAAAAGAAATCACTTAATTTTCTTGCGTCTTCTAACATTACATTTACACAGCCTACTCCTTGTTTTTGCAAATTATATTTTAGTCTTTCTGCTCTTATTTTGTTTTTCTCAACAGCTGTAATAAATACTTTATTATTTGTAAGTGATGCCATTTGAGTTGTCTTACCTCCTGGTGCAGCTGCCATATCTAATATATTCTCTCCTTCTTTGGGTTCTAATATTATTGGTGGTAACATTGACGATAAACTTTGTAAATATATTTCTCCATTTTCATATATTTCTAGTTTTCTGATTTCCTCTTCCCTTGCATTTTTTATAATTAATGCATCTCTATTCCATTCTACTTCTTGAAATTCTATTTTAGCTTGGTTTAAGCACTCTTTTATTTTTTCTTTTGTAGTTTTTATTGTATTAATTCTTAATGTTACATTTCTTTGTTCTTTATATCCTTCAATTATTTTATTTGTTATTTCATTATTATATTGTTTTTGTAGCATTTCTTCTAAAAATTGTGGTATTTGCATAATTATTAATCACTTCTCTTTCGCTACTATTTTAGCATAACGATAAAAAAATGACAAGAAAAAAAGAGAAAACCTAAAATTTAAAGTTCTCTCTTTTTCCTTGTTATTGTACTTGTTCTCCTGAATCCTCACTTCTTTTATCATGATTTTGTTCTGGATGTTTTTTTCCCTTTTCAATTGATTGATATCTTTGATCTAGTATAGCAGATATCGCTTTTGCAGCATCTAATTGTTTTTCAATTGGCAGTCTTCTTATTTTATAACCTATATCTGATATTTCAAAATCTAATTCTTGTTGTTCTTTTGTTTTATTTACCTTTAGTTGTTGTATAAAACCACTTACTGCTCTTTCTCTATCATTAGCCTTCATTTTTCCAAGCATCATTTTTAAATTTTCAAATTCACCTATTGAAACTCCCCTTAATTGCCTTTCAACCATTTTTATGTTTCCCTTTCCAATTTCTATTTGATGTCCTGGTTTTTTTACAGCATTTATAAAAATTTTTATTTCTTCTTCACTCAAATTCTTCAAAGCATCTATTTGTGGTATACTAATATCTCCAATTTCTTCAAAATTCCTTGCAACTTCTTTTGCTATATTTTCTAGTATTTTTCCTTTTACCATTTTCTTTCTTTCTGTATTATATTTATAGTACTCTTTTTCTTCTTCATCATATACTGCTTTAACTTTTTGATACTCATTTTCAACTAAAGATGGTATGTCCTCTTCAAGCATTTCTGTTGCAGGTATAATTTTCATCATTGTTGGAAGCTTTGGTCCACCAAAGTTCATACAATCTATTGCAATTTTTTTTGCAACAATTTGTTTCAATATACTATTTATTCTTTCATCTTTGTTTTCTATATTTAATTTACTTATGTCATCTACTAAGACTGCATCATTTATACTTTCACAATTATTGTAGATTTCTTCCAATTTAGATAATATTTTATTTTCTTTTTCCTGTTCTCTTTTTCTTTGTTCTTCTTTTGCTCTTCTTTCTATTTCTGCCTGCTGTTCTTTTTGCACTTCCTCATCTGGTATTTGTTCTGCAAGCTTTTGTGCTGTCACTGGACTTACATTTGCTTCTTGTATGATTTCTACTATTGCTTCTGTATCAAGATCTACTTTTTTAGCTGTATCTACTAATACATCTTCTGATTTCATTTGTTTCATAATTTCTACTAAACTAGCATCTGATAATTCCGTATTTTCTTGAATCATTTTTAAAAATTCATCTGCTGGCATTTTGGGATTAGCTTGGATAGTAGCATTTATAATGTCCATAGCCTTTTTATTAGCTTCTTTTTGTGATTCACTTTGTTCATACACATTTTGTACAGCTACTACTCCCTTTTCTAATCTTTTTTGTTCACTATTTTTCTTGTAATTAAAACTTGGTTTTATTTTGTTTACTAAGTCTTTTAAGTTCATTCGTATCACCTTTTTCTTTATATTTATTGTCATCCATAATTATAAACATATATCACATATTAGTCAATAAAATTTTTTAATGTTTTTTCTCTTTTTTCACAGTCTTTGCAATATGGACAGCCATTACATCTATTATTTTCATTCTTTTTTCGATTTATTATAAAAAATACAATTAAAATAATTATCATACCAACTATTAAATCTAATAAATTAAACATTCCATTTTCGATTCTACTTCCTACCTGATATACAATTGTCGCTAAAATCCACGCAAAAGTTATTTGAAAAGATACTGCCTTTAACACTTTTTTAGTTCCTCCCAATTCTCTTTTCATTGCTCCTATTGCTCCAAAACATGGTGCACTAAATAAATTGAACACCATAAATGCATATGCTGATGAAGAAGTAAAAAAACTAAATATTCCACTTTTAAAAATTTGGTTACCTTCTTCTGCATCTTCAGCTAGTCCAGCTATTACTGACATTGAAGATATTACTTGTTCTTTTGCAACCAATCCTTGAATTGCTGATACCGTTGCCCCCCAGCTGTTTTCTCCAAGCATTGGATAAAATATCCAAGATATACTTTTTCCTATTGATGCTAATATACTATTTTCTACATTTACCCCGTATTCGAATTTAAATGAAAATGATAATAAAAACCATATTACAATTGAACAAATTAATATTATACTTCCTGCTCTTTTTATAAATGCTATAACCTTTTCAAACACATCTTTTGCAACATATTTTATATTAGGTAATTTATATTCTGGCAATTCCGAAATATATGTACTACTTGTATTTTTAAATACGAATTTTTTCATAAATATTGCGCTCACAATTATTGTTGCTATTGCGAAAAAATATAATGATACAGATACTAGTCCTGATTTTTCTCCAAAAAAATATCCTGAAAATAGAACTATCATTGGTAACTTAGCACTACATGGAATAAATGGAGTTAAAATTGTTGTCATCTCTCTTTCATCTTGATTTTCTATTATTCTTGTCCCCATTATTCCTGGTACACTACATCCTGCTCCTACTATAAATGGAATAAGACTTTTTCCGCTTAACCCAATCTTTCTAAAAACCTTATCTAATAATAATGCAATTCTTGACATATATCCAGTTGTTTCTAGTATTGATATACAAATAAATAAGATTGTTAATTGTGGTACAAAACTTAATACAGAGCCAACACCTGCTATCATTCCATCAACAACTAGACTATTTATCCATTCTGATGTTCCTATAATTTCTAAACCTATTCTAACTTTTTCTCCAAATGTATTTACAAAATTAGAAATCCAATCTACTGTAAAACTTCCAATAACTCCAACTGATAAATAATACACAAAAAACATAATTACTATAAATACAGGAAATGCCAACCATTTATTTAAAAATATTTTGTCTAATTTATCTGATACTGTTTCATTTGATGGCTTTAATATATATGTTTCTTCCGATTTTGAATTTATATAACTCACTGTATCTTTTTTGATTCGTTCTATAAATTTGTATCTTTCAGTTGCTATTGTTTCTTCCAAATCTGTATCATAATTTTGAACTAACTCTCGTTGAATATTCTTTATTTTAGGTGTATTTAAATCATTAAATCTTTCATCATTTTCAAGCAATTTTACAGCTATAAACCTTTTATGACTCATTTCTAAATGAATTAGATTTTCAATTTGTTTTATTGATTTTTCCATTAATGCGTCATAAATATATAATCTATCATATACTTTTGGTATTGCTATTTCTTGTATTAATTTATCTATTCCAATTTCTTTTAATGCTGATATTTTTATAACTTTTGTTCCTAATATTTGCTCTAATTTTTGTTCATTTATAGCTAGTCCCTTTTTTTCTAAAATATCAACCATATTTAATACCACAATTACTTTTGAATCTAATTCTAATAATTGAGTTGTCAAATATAAACTTCTTTCAAGTGATGTGCTATCAATTATATTTATAATTACATCAGGATTTTCATCAAATATAAATTTTCTTGAAACTTCCTCTTCTGTACTATATGGACTTAGTGAATATATTCCTGGTAAATCTGTAATTTCATAGTTTGTCCCTTTGATAACTCCTGTCTTTTTTTCTATTGTCACACCTGGCCAATTTCCAATTTTAGCATTCATCCCTGTTAATACATTAAATAATGTTGTTTTTCCACTATTTTGATTTCCTACTAAAGCAATTTTCATACTATTCTCCTTCCTTTCCCAAGGTTTATTTATAGTACCTCAACTTCAATTTTACTAAGGTCTTCTTTTCGGATACACAATTCATAATCTCTTAAATTAATATCTATCGGATCACCCATTGGAGCTATTTTTTTTATTGTAATTTCAACTCCTCTTGTAATTCCCATATCTAATAAATGTCTTCTAATTGCTTTATTTTCTTCAGTTAATTTTAAAACTTTTGCTTTTTGTCCTACTTTTAAATCAGATAGTTTACACTCTTCTCCACTTCTTTTCATATTCAATCTCTCCCTATTTAAACAAATTATATAATATTAAAAATTCAAAAAAAATAGAACCTTGTCGAATGTCTAAATTTTACTATTATAATTCTTTAAAATTTTATTCTTTTAATCAAAAAATATCATTTTAAAGTTTAACAAGGTATTTTAAATTTGTGTTAAGCAAATTTAAAATAGCGAAGTGTCCGCAGTTAAACAGCAAAATGATATTTTTTTGATTATCCTAAATTATATCTCTTTTATTAAAACTATCATACATAGTTACAAGCATAAGAATTGCACATACAACTAATACACCAAGTGAAAATCCTAAAGAAGTTGATTTTGCAAAAGTATCAGTTCCATCTAGTAACATTTGTGACAAATTATTTGAATTTGAAAATATCTTTTCAGCAATATTTAAATTGTTAAATGGCACAAATCTTATCCAATCTTTTTTTATAAATTGATTTAATATCATCATAACAATACCATTTCCCATGTATAAAGCCATACTGAAACTTACAGAAGCTGCTGTATTTCTAGTAACTGTAGAAAGCATTACAGCAAATAATGCAAAAATAATTACTGGTATCGTTTTTGCGAAATACAATTCAACAGTATATAAAGTATTTCCTATTTCTTGTACCTCTCCATTTTTCACATATAAATATGTTTCTCCATTTTCTTGGAAAAATATATTTGCAAATGCTACACTTAATAATGACATTACTAATGTTAAAATTATTATGTAGAATAATATTGATAATAATTTAGCAGTTAAGATTTTCCATCTTTTATTAGGTGTTAATGCCCAAAATTTAATTGTTCCTGAAGAAACTTCTGTTGATATTGTTCCACCTGCTATTATTACTGTAACAATTGATATTACTGCAATTACAAACATTGGAGCTAACATTTCAAATCTTAATCTAAAATTTTCCTCTGAACTTTCTTCTGTTGGTTCTATATTTTTATTTAATCTATATTTATCCATTATTATTAAGTCTTCCAATTTTTGTTTATCTTCAACTTTTAGTAATTTTCCACTGTTTAAATTAATTCCTTCTCTTATTCCTTTTTGACTTCTTTGAATTTCATTAATTGTTGATTTTTTCCAAGTTTCCTCATTTCCATTTAGATATTCTTCTTTTAGTTCCAATATTAAAATTTCATCATTATATTCTTGTTGTCCTATTTCTTTATTATCTAATTCATCTTTTAAAATTTTCTTTTCATTTGCTATGTATCCTGAATAATCATTATCTTTCAATATTTGTACTAATTTTTCCGCTTCATCATTCTTTTCATTTTGCCTTAGTTTTACAATACTTTTTACAATATCATTTTTCCAAGTATCTCCATATAGTTTTATATCATACTCTAAATACATCTCATATTGTTCCATTTGCGCTTGTATAGATTTTTTGCTTTCTTCATCTAAACTTTCATCTTTTAATTGTTCTTTAAAATACTCTATTTCACTTTTCAAATATTCATCACTAGTATCTACTACTGTTCCTGTTATTCTACTTTTCTCATCCATATATTGCATAAGTTTAGTAAGCCCAAGCACTCCTATAAGAGAAAGCAATACTGCTATTATTAATAACTTAGTAGAAAACTTTTTCCATGTTTTTATATTTTCATCTATAAATAATTTAAATATTTTCATTATTTTTACCTCCTTTTGTTGCATCAAAAAATATCTCTTCCAAGCTATGCTCTTTTGGTATAACTGCTTTTATTTCAGTATCAGCAATAGCTAATTCTTTAACAACTTTAGGTAATTCTTCTGTTGGAAGTGTAATTTCTATACTATTTCCATCTTGTTTTGCTTTAAAATCATTAAACTTCTCGTTTATTATCTGCATTGCTTTTTCTACATCTTTGACTTTTATTTCAACTATTTCTATTTTTTCTTCTTGTTTGGTAATCTCTTCAACTTTTACAACCTTTCCACTATCAATAACAGCTACTTTGTCACACATTAATTGCATTTCTGACAATATATGTGATGATACAAATACAGCAACTCCCTCTTTATGCGCTATTTCTTTCAAAATATCTCTTAATTTCTTTATTCCTGCAGGATCTAACCCATTAGTTGGCTCATCTAATATCAAAACTTTTGGTTTATGTAATAATGTTAATGCAAGACCTAGCCTTTGTTTCATACCTAATGAATATTTGCCCACTTTATCTTTTTCTCTTCCTTTAAGTCCTACCATTTCTATGACTTCATCAATTCTTTTCTCGTCGATATTTCTTATTCTTGCATGTAATTTCAAATTATCTATAGCAGACATATATTTATACATATCTGGATTTTCAACTATAGCACCGATATATTCCATTGCTCTTTCAAACTGCTTTCTTGTATCAAAACCATTTACTTTAATTTCTCCTGAATCACTACTTATAAGTCTTAGAATCATTTTTATTGTTGTAGTTTTTCCTGATCCATTTGGGCCTAAAAATCCATATATCTCTCCTTCTTTTACATCAAGACTAATATTATCAATGACTTTTCTTTTTCCAAATGACTTACTTACATTTTTTAATTCTAATACAACTTTATCCAATTTTTTCTTCCCCCTTTTGATTATTTTACTATCTTGCCAATGGATTCATCTCCAATGAATCTGAATCATATGTGTCATAATAATTATTTCCGACATCAAACTGTAGATATGAATATACTATTTTCCATTTTCCATCAACTTTTTGCAAAACAATCTCATCACCTGAATTTGTATTTGTATCTTTTCTTTCTTTTTCTTCTCCTGTAAATCCATCTTTATATTTATATGTTTTTTCTGTTGATGTTCTTAATGTAACTGTTACTTGGTTTCCATCAAACTCATAACCTGATATTTTAGTTATTGTTCTCTTATTTCCTGTTTTCACTTCATTTTCAGTTTCATATCCATTTTGTAATTTATCCACTAAATATTCATATTGAATTTCTACAGCTTTGTCATTATCTACCATTTGCTTCTTTAATGCATCTTTTAATTGTGTTTCGATTTTTTCTTTGTTTTCTTTTGATATCTCTCCTGTATATGTTCGCATATCTTCTGGCAATACCACATATTTATCTGTAAGAGCAATAAAGTCTTCACAAGCCTTCTTTATATCAACTTTATCAGCTTCTCTTTGTTTTTCTAAATTTGTTAAATAAATTACTAATACAGCTACTACTATTATAGTTAATAACAATCCTTTATTAATTTTTCTTAAAACTTTCATTTAATTTTCTCACCTTTCTTTTGAAAATTTTGGACCGGGTACATTTTTATTTTAAGGCCAATATATCTTCATCTTTTTTTAAGTTAGGTCCTAAAAATTCATAACATTTTGGGCTTACTTTCATTGCTGCAATTCCTATTTCTTTATCTTCTCTAAGACGATTACTTGCATATTTTATTATAATTGGTTTATTTGTTACTGCTTGCATAACGACTTCTTTATCATCTCTCATATCTTGTGCTGCAAAATATAAAATTTGTCCTGATATTTTTAGTCCTGCCATTAATAATTCTTTGTCTTCTAATAAATTTTCTTTTACATAACAATATGTCCAGCCTACTTTGCTAACAGATTCATATACTACTTCTCTATCTCCTTTTAATCTATCACTTGCAAATTCTAATGCTTCTGGATTATTATGTATTGCTTCTAATACAATTTCTTTATCATTTCTTAATTCTTCACTTGCAAATTCTAATAATGCTCCTTCGTTTTTTACATTTTCTATTACATATTCTCTGTTATTTGAATTTTGTTTCATTTTTGTTACTTCTATTCTTTCTGGCATTTTTCTCCCTCCCTTCTTTATTTTCTAAAATTATTTTTCTCCATTATGATTATTCGTCTTTTTTCAAAAAATAGACCATACTTTTCAGTACGGTCTAATTATATCATTATAGTTTTGTTTTTACTATATATTTTTTATTAATTATTTCTTAATTAATTTTTTTACCACCAAAAGCCAATATGCTATTTACACAGCAAAATTAATTCCTCTAGCAACGATATCTTTCATGTTTTCAATCAAATCATCTATCTCTTTAGGTGTAACAATCATATTGTAATCTCCAACATTCAAAGCCTCTTTAACCTCTTCATATTTATCATTTTGCTGTAATCTATTCAAATACTCATTTGACTCAGCCTTGTCTTGTAATCTATCAATAAAGATATCAATTCCATCTGACACAAGAGTTGCAAGTTCAACAACAGTAGGAATTCCAATTGAAACAACAGGAATATTTAAAGTTTTTTGGCTTATTTCTTGCCTTGTATTACCAACACCTGCACCTGGTACAATTCCAGTATCAGATATTTGAATTGTACTACTTATTCTTTCAATACTTCTTGAAGCTAGTGCATCAATGACAATCAATAACTTTGGATGAATATTATCTACTATTCCTTTTAATATTTCTACAGTCTCAATTCCTGTTGTTCCTAAAACACCTGGTGAAATTGCGCTAACAGGTCTTGTATCCTCATCTACAAATTGTGGTAAATATTTTATTATATGTCTTGTAACATCAATTTCATTTATTACTTTTGGACCAAGTGCATCTGGGGTAACATATATATTTCCTAATCCCACAACTAATATATCTCCATGCTTATCTGTATGAAGTTCTATTATTTTCTTTAATTCATTTGCAACTACTTCTGAAGCCTTTTGTATGTCTTCATCTTCTGCTAATTTTAAATTTTTCACATCTATCGTCACATAGTTTCCAATTGGTTTGCCAATTGCATTTTCTCCATTTTGATTAGTAATTTCTACTCTTGTGACTTTTAATTTTTCATTTATTTTTTCTTCTGTACTTTCAACTCCATCAATTTGATTTAAATTATTTGCTTTTTGATATATATCTCTTCTTTCAAGTGCCAAATCTGTTCTAAAATTATACATAAAAACCTCCAACTCCTAAATACTTTTTTCATTAGTATTTCTAAGTTGGAAGTTATTATACCTTTATTTAATATCTAATTTTATATGAACTTCTCTAAGTTGATTTTTATTTACATTACTTGGTGCACCCATCATTAAATCTTGTGCCTTGCTATTTAGTGGGAATGCAATAACTTCTTTAATGCTATCTGCCCCTGTTAATAACATTAGCATTCTATCAACACCTGGTGCAATACCTGCATGTGGTGGAGCTCCAAATTGAAATGCTGTATATAATGCTCCAAATTTTGTTTTTACCTCATCTTCAGTATAACCAGCCATTTCAAATGCTTTTATCATAATATTTATATCATGATTTCTTACAGCTCCTGAAGATAATTCTATACCATTACATACTAAATCATATTGATATGCTACAATATCTAATGGATTTTGATTTTCTAATGCGTCTAATCCTCCTTGTGGCATTGAAAATGGATTATGACTAAATTGGATTTTATCATGTTCATCAATTTCAAACATTGGAAAATCTACTATCCAACAAAATTCAAATTTGCTATCATCAATTAAATCTAATCTTTTTGCAAGTTCTGTTCTTATTTGACCTGCTAATTCTGTTGCTCTTTTTTCATTATCTGCTATAAAGAATATTGTATCATCTTTTTGTAAATCTGCAATTTCTAATAATTCTTTCTTTAATTCATCTGGAATAAATTTATCTATTGGACCTTTAAAACTCATGTCTTCTTGAACTTCAAGATATCCAAGTCCTCCCATTCCTATTGACATTGCATAATCTAACATTTTTTCATGGAATCCTTTTGACATATGTCCAGTAACTTTTATTGCTCTAACTGTTCTATTTATAAATGGTTTAAATGTACATTTACTAAAGAATCCTGATAAATCAATTATAAATAATGGATTTCTTAAATCAGGTTTATCTGAACCATATTTTAACATTGCATCTTTATATGTTATTCTTCTAAATGGTGCTGAAGATATTTCTTTGTTTGAGAATTTTTTGAATGTGTTATATATTACTGGCTCAATTACATTGAAAACGTCTTCTTGTGTTGCAAAGCTCATTTCCATATCTAACTGATAAAATTCACCTGGTGCTCTATCTGCTCTTGCATCCTCATCTCTAAAACATGGTGCTATTTGAAAATATTTATCTATACCTGACACCATAAGTAATTGTTTGAATTGTTGTGGTGCTTGTGGTAATGCATAAAACATACCTGGATGTAAACGACTTGGTACTAAATAGTCTCTTGCTCCTTCTGGTGATGAACTTGTTAATATTGGTGTTTGTACTTCTAAAAAGCCTTGTTCTATCATTTGACTTCTTAAAAATTGTATTACACTAGCTCTTAATTTTAAATTATTTTTTAATTTCTCACTTCTTAAATCTAAAAATCTATATTGAAGTCTTAAATCTTCACGAACTTCTTGATCTTCATTTACTTCAAATGGTAAATTTTTAGTTCTTTTTCCTAAAATTTTGATTTCTTCTATACGGATTTCTACAAGTCCTGTTTTTATTTTTGTATTAATTGTTTCTTCATCACGTTTACGAACTTTTCCAAATACTGTTACTGTTGATTCAATTGGAATATGTGATGCAAAATCTACATCTTCTGTTTTTCCTGATGTTACTACTTGAGTTACACCATACATATCTCTAATATCTAAAAATACTAATCCTCCAAAATCTCTTATTGTTTCTACCCATCCTGCTATTCTTACTTCTTTACCAACATCTTCCAAACTAATTTCATTACAGTTATGTGTTCTGTATTCATTCATATCTACATCTTTCCTTTCATTTTATTAATGTAGGTAGAACAAATAAGAAAAATTTTCAATTTTTCTTTAATTTGTTCTCGTCCGATTTGAGTTTTCGACTATAAGGAGAAAATCTCAAAGGGCTAGCGATTGTAGCTTTTTATATACTAGGAAAGTATAACTTTCCTAGTATATAAAAAATCGCCCCTACATTAATAGTAATTTATTAATGCAGGGACGAACTTAATCCGCGGTGCCACCCAGCTTGAAAATTTATATATTTTCCACTTTTATTTTTAAATTCATTATTGCTCCAATTTGTTTCGCTTAATTAGGTTGACCATAAAGGGCTTTCAGCCGGTGACCCTTTTTCTCTTTCTGTAATTTCTAATTGCTTTGAATTGTGTTAACGCAATTTTTATTTGTTATATTTTACACTCTATTATTTTAAATGTCAAGTTTTTCATTAAAAAATTCCTAAAATTTCTCCATTTTCATCAATATCAATTTTTTCTGCAACTGGTTTTTTAGGAAGTCCTGGCATTGTTGTTATCTTTCCTGCCAATACAACAATAAATCCAGCTCCTGCTTTTAATTCCACATTTCTAATATTTATTTCAAATGGTTCTTCGCATTCTAAATTTTTAGGATCATCTGAAAATGAATATTGAGTTTTAGCTATACATACTGGTAATTTGCCATATCCCATTTCTTCAATTTTCTCAATATTTTTAGCTGAATCTTCTGAATATATTACACCTTTTGCTCCATATATTTTCATTGCAACTTTATTAATTTTTTCAACTACTGTTTCGTTTAAATCATATATATATTCAAATCTATTTTCTTTTCCTGCAATTTCTACAATTTCATTTGCTATATCAATTGCTCCTTCTCCACCTTTTGTCCAACTTTCTACAATGCTTGAAGGTATTTCTCTTTTGGCTAATTCATTTTGAACAAAATTTAATTCTTCTTCTTTATCCGTATCAAATTTGTTTATTGCAATTATAACATTTAATCCAAATTTTCCTCTTATATTATCAATATGTCTATATAAATTGTTCATTCCTTTTTCTAAACAATTCATATTTTCCTTTTGAATATCTTCTTTTGAAACTCCACCATGATATTTTAATGCTTTTATTGTAGCAACACATACAACTACATCAGGTATAATATTTGCTTCTCTGCATTTTATATCTAAAAATTTTTCTGCGCCTAAATCCGCACCAAAACCAGCTTCTGTAATAGTATAATCTGCCAATTTCATTGCCATTTTTGTTGCTACAATAGAATTACATCCATGTGCAATATTAGCAAATGGACCACCATGTAAAATTGCTGGTGTATGCTCTAAAGTTTGAACTAAGTTAGGTTTTATTGCATCTTTTAATAAAACGGCCATAGCTCCTTCTGCTTTTATATCTCTTGCATAAATTGGCTTTTGTTTTTTATTATAACCAATAATAATATTTCCTAGTCTTTTTTTCAAATCGTTTATATCTGTTGCCAAACATAATATTGCCATTACTTCTGAAGCAACTGATATATCAAATCCATCTTCTCTTGGAACAATTTTGCTTTCTCCTGATAGTCCTGTATTTATTTTTCTTAATTGTCTATCATTTAAGTCAACACATCTTTTCCATACTACTTTCTCTATTCCTAATTCATTCCCGTGATATATATGATTATCTATCATTGCTGATAATAAGTTATTTGCAGAAGTTATTGCATGTATATCTCCTGTAAAATGTAAATTAATATCTTCCATTGGTGCAACTTGTGCATGTCCTCCTCCTGTTGCTCCTCCTTTTATACCAAATACGGGTCCAAGTGATGGTTCTCTTAATGCTAATATTGATTTTTTTCCTATCTTTTTTAATCCATCAGCAATTGCAATTGATATTGTTGTTTTCCCTTCTCCTAATGGTGTTGGGCTCATTGCAGTTACTAATATTAGTTTACCATCTTTTTTATTTTGTATTCTTTTACTTACTTCTCTTGATATTTTTGCTTTATATTTTCCATAAGTTTCTATTTCATCTTCTGTTATATCTAAATCTCTTGCAATTTCAGTAATCTTCTTTAGTTCAGTATTTCTAGCTATTTCAATATCTGTCATAATTAATCTCATTCCTTTCTTAATGCATAAATTTGACGCAACCAAAATTGTAATTATTTTTTAACTTTATGCAATCATACCAACAACAATTCCTATAGCTGCTCCAACAAATACTTGTAAAGGTGTATGTCCTAGAACTTCTACTAGTCTTTCTTGAACTTCTACCCCTGAAAGCCCAGGTGTTTCAATAATTTTATTTAATAAATGTGCTTGTTTTCCTGCTGCTCTTCTTACTCCTGCTGCATCATACATAACAACCATTGCAAAAATCAAAGCAACTGCAAATATTGGACTGTCTGTTCCTTCGCTTCTTCCTACTAATGTTGATAAACATGTAACTACTGCAGAATGTGAACTTGGCATTCCTCCAGCACCTAATATTCTTTTAAAATTAAATTTTTTTGTTGTTACCAAATCATATATTACTTTAAAAATCTGTATACATAGCCACACCAAAAATGGTACATACAAATATTTATTTGTTATTGCCATTTGTAAATTATTCATTGCTCATTTTCCTTCCTTATTCCTCTGTCTGAAAATTTTCTTCTTTTAATTCTCCATCATTTTCCAATAGAATTGTTATCTTTTTCTCTGTTTCTTCTAAAATATTGTTACATTGTTTTGCCATTTTCATTCCTTCTTCAAATTTTTTTACAGATTCATCAAGATTCAAATTTCCATTTTCTAATTCTGTTACTATTGTTTCTAATTTTTTCATTGATTCCTCAAAATTCATTTTTCTATACCTCATTTTCTAATATTCGCTTATAGTCCACTTATCAGTGTCAACTTCATACCATTTAATTGCTGTTGCATCTTTTTTTACTGCAACATAATATTTGTTTCCGTCTTTTTCTTCAATATTAAATGTTACTGAATTATCTTCGCCCCATTCTTTTTTGGCTAATTCTATAGCCTTTTCGTCTTTGCTTTGTGCTTGACTAGCTACATTTTCTTGTTCAGCTTCTTTTTCTTCTTCACCAACATATTCTTCTTTTGCAGACTCTTGTTCTTGTGGCAAATTTTCTTCTTTTTCTGGTATTTCTTCTACATTAGTATCTTTATTCTCTATTATTGGTGTAGCAGTACTTTCAACAGCTTGTTTATTTTTTCTCATTTCTTCTTCATATACTATTGAGCTAACAAGTACAAATAATGCAACTAATGCTAGCACTATTATTATAGTTAATATCTTTTGTTCTGTTTTCTTTTTCATTTTCTTTTCCTTTCTTCAATATTTGAAATCTTATTCAACTACTGCTATTTTATCTCCGTCAACAAATTTAAGCTTTACTTTATCATTTTGTTGTAATTCTGTTGCACTTTTTATAATTTTGCCATCTTTCTCTGTTAGTGTATATCCTCTTGTTAAAGTCTTTAACGGACTTAATGCATCTAATTTTGTTACTAATTCTATATATGATGTCTGATTATCTTTTTGAACGTTTTTAATTTTTGTCACTAATCTTTGGACATTAGAATCTAATAATACACTTAAATCACGATGTTTTCGTAATGGATCAGTAAATACTCTTGATTTCATACACTTTTCATATCTTAATCTCATAAGTTCGACTTGCTTTTTTAATGATATTCTACATCTATTTTGATAATTATTAATTTTTTGTTTTAGTTCATACACATCTGGCACTGCTAATTCTGCAGCTGCTGATGGTGTAGGTGCTCTTAAATCTGCTACAAAATCTGCTATTGTAAAATCCGTTTCATGTCCAACAGCTGAAATTACAGGCAATTCTGATTCATATATAGCTCTTGCAACAATTTCTTCATTAAATGGCCATAGGTCTTCAAGAGATCCTCCACCTCTACCAATTATTAATACATCTGCCAACTTTTTTTCATTCATTATTTTGATTTTTTCTGCTATCTGTTCTGCTGCTCCTGGTCCTTGTACTGGTACAGGTAGTAATCGTATATATACATTAGGATTTCTTCTTGTTGATACATTTATTATATCTCTTATTACAGCTCCTGTTTGTGAAGTTAATACCCCTATTACTTTTGGATATAATGGAATTGGCTTCTTATGTAACTCATCAAACAATCCTTCTTTTTCTAATTTTGCCTTTAATTGTTCAAATTGTTCATGCAAATCTCCCATTCCGTCTTCCATCATTGTTTTTACATATATTTGATATACTCCATCTCTTTCAAATACAGATACACTGCCAAAAACCATTACTTTCATTCCATCTTTTGGCTTAAAAGCTAGCCTTTCGGCATAGCTTTTAAACATAATACATTTTATTAACGAATTTTCGTCCTTTAATGTAAAATATAGATGTCCTGTGTAATGGTTTTTAAAATTGGAGATTTCTCCTTTAACTAATATTGCACCTAGGTTTTCGTCTTCATCAAATCTATCTTTTAAGTATTTGTTTAATTGTGTTACTGTTACTGCATTATATTTCATTAGTTTATCTCCTTATTAATCGTCTAATTCTTTAACTACACTTGCTAAAATTCCATTTATGAAATTTTTAGACGTCTCTTCTCCATATTTTTTTGCTAATTCTAAACTTTCATTTATTGCTACTTTATATGGTATTTTTTTATATTTTATTTCATATATAGCAAGTTTTAATAAACTTAAATCTATTTTTGATATTCTGTCAATTTTCCAATCAGCTTTTAGATTTTTTTCTATTAGCCCTTGTATTTCATTAATATTTTCATTTATCCCAATTATTGCATCTTTTATATATTCTTTTGCTTCGTTATCTTCTACTTCATTACATTCTAGATATAATTCAATTTGTTCTTCTAAGTCTTCTGTTTTTTGAATTTCAAGACTATATATTAATCTGAATGTTAGTTCTCTAATAGCTGATCTTTTCATTTTGATAGTTTTCTCCTCTCATTATAATCTATCAATAAACTCTTTTAATTTAATTTTTACTTCATCTTTATTTTTTTGTATATAATTTCCAACAAATGCACCCATTAATATAAGTACAATTCCTATCATTAGTTCATATAGTTTTGTACATAATATTAATATTGCAACTATCACTCCAATTATTGCGCCTAAGTATTTAGATAAAAATTCTTTAAAACTTTCCATTTTCTATCATCCTATTCTTTACTTTTTTTAACTTCTTGCAAACTTGTTATTTTTACATTAACTTCTTGAACATCTAAATCTGATACTTTTTTAACTTCTTCTTTTATTTTGTTTTGTAAATTACTTGCAAGTTCTTTTATAACTATATTTTCATATACTGATAAAAATAATGTTATTCTTAATTGATTTTCACTATTTACATCTATTCTTGTATGGCAATCTTTTACATTATTAAATCCGGCTACTGCATTTTTTACAATATTGTCAATTGTCTCTTTTGATATCATTAGTTGTCCATTTTCATTTTTTAATAATACACCTTGTGTTTCTTTTACTCTTTCTTTAGATTTTTCATCAAAAAACACACATTTTATTGATAGTAATATAAACGCAACACTTACACCTAATGTTATTTTTGATGATACTGCTCCTGTTACTAATGCATGCATCATATCTGTAACTACATCAAAATCAATCCAATTAAATACTAATAAACTTAATACTACTGATAATAAAATTATTATATATGAATATACTATTAATGCAAATCTTTCTAAAAATTTCATATTAATTCATCCTCTCTTGGTACAAATTTTTTATTCTTCTTTTGCCCCTTCATTTTCTTCGCTATTATTTTCTTCTTCTTTTTCCTCTTTTTCAGTTCTTACTCCTTGAACGTGAACATTTACTTCAGCAACTTTTAGTCCTGTCATATTTTCTACTGATTTTTTTACTCTGTTTTGAATTTCAAATGCTACATCTGGAATTCTTGAACCATATTCTACTATTATATTTACATCAATTTTTACTTCTTTTTCATCAGTATCTACTTTTATTCCTTTTGATAGATTTTTCTTTCCGCTTAATACTTCTGATATTCCTCCAGCAAATCCTCCTGCCATGCTTGCAACTCCTGGCACTTCTGATACAGCAACACCTGCTATTACTGCCACTACATCATTTGCTATTTTTATTCCATCATTTGCCCCTTCTGTATTTTCCTCGATTTCTACTATTTCTTCTTTTTTTTCTTCTTGGTTTTCTTCCATATTCTTATCCTCCTTTAGATAATTTTTTCCTTTTATAGTATATCAATTTTTTTCTTTTTTTACAACTCTTTTTATGAATATTTTATTTATAAAAATGTTAATTTAATTCATTTTTAATTCAAGTATTTTTCTAAATACTTCTTCTCTTGTTCCAACAAATTTTTCTCCTGTCTTATTATCTTCAAGTTCAAGTTTGTCATTTTCTATTTTATCGCCAATTACTAGCATATATGGAGTTCCTAATATTTTAGCATCTTTAATTTTTGCTCCCATTGTAATATTTTCTCTATCATCTATAATTGCTCCCATAGTTTTTTGTGTTAAGCTATTATATAAGTCTTCGGCAAGCTCTACTTTTTCAGGGTTTTCCATCTTTGGAATTATCTGTACCATATATGGTGCTATTTTATTAGGTAATACAAATCCACATGGATCTCCTTTTGCATTTTTAACAACACATTGTTCATATAAAGCTGCAAGTGTTCTACTTACACCAATTCCATAACATCCCATATAATACAATGTTTCTTTTCCATCTTGATTTATATACTTTCCATTCATCATTTCTGAATATCTTGTTCCTAATTGGAATATATGTCCTAGTTCCATTGTTCTTATTTCTTTAAAGTTAGATATATCTTCTATACCATATTCTTGTTTTAAATATTCTTTATAGTCTTCTCTTTCTAATATTTCTGTATTTAAACCTATTCCTGAGTTTTCATCATATAGAATTTTGTCTTCTCCTTGTTCTGATATCATCATAAATTCTTCTGATTTTTTTCCTCCCATTGCACCATTATCAGCAACTATTGGAATTACTTTTAATCCTATTTGTTTAAATATACTTAAAAAGGCTTCTCTTACATTTTCATATGATTTTTCCATGCCTTTTATGTCTTTATCAAAACTATACGCATCTAACATTGGAAATGATTTTCCTCTTAATAAATATCCTCTTGTTCTTATTTCATTTCTATATTTTTCTCCTATTTGATAAAATGTTGCTGGTAAATTTTTGTAAGATTTTAATTTTTCTCTTGCAAATTCCAACATTGCTTCTTCTCCTGTTGGAGCTAAGCAAAATACACCTTTATTGGACTCTGTAATCAACATTGTTCCATCTTGTACATATTGATCATATCTTCCTGAATTTTTCCATATTGTATCAGGTTGTAATGTAGGCAATAATACCTCTATACAACCATGGTCATTCAATGTATTTACTATTATTTGTTCTATTTTTCTTCTTACTAATAATGGAATAGTATTATATCCGAATAATCCTGCTCCATATTGAACTAATTGACCTGTTTGTAATAATATACTTTGTCCTGGATACATTTCATCCAAATTATTTAATTTTGTTACTCCCATTCCTGTTTGTGATAATCTCATTTTTATTTCCTCCTATTATTTTTAATTATTATTTTCTTTATATTCTAACTCTTGCTCACCCTTTTCGGGCATAGGAGCCTCTATTAATTCATCAATTACAATTTGTCTGTTTGCATCAAGTTTGTATCTTGGTAATTCAGGTAAATTTGCTAAATTTTCATATCCAAACATTTTCAAAAATTCTGTTGTCGTTTTATATGTTGTTGGTCTTCCAGGTAAATCTGCTTTTCCTGCATCTTCTATTAGACCATAGTCCAATAATTTATATATTGTTGCATCACTATTTACACCTCTTATTGCTTCTATTTCTGCTCTTGTTGTTCTTTGGTTATATGCAATTATTGCAAGTGTTTCTAATGCTGCTGTTGATAGATTTGGTTTTGTTCTTTTATCTAAAATTGGATATATGTATTCATAATATTCTTTTTTTGTGCATAATTGATATCCATTTTCTATTTTTATTAATTCTATTCCTCTTGTTTTGTAGTCTTCTTTCATGTTTTCTATTATTTCTTCAAGTTGATTTTTGTCTATTTCTAATGCTAATACTAATTCTTCTATTGTTATCATTCTTCCTGCCGCAAATAGTATTGCTTCTATTGTTTCTTTTATTTTTTGTATTTCCATTTTTTATCATTCCTACTCTTTATTTTAACGGCTCTATTTTCTCATATTTTTTACTTTATGTCAAGGTTTTAAGTGTAAAAAGAATGTGACAGTCATTAGTAAAGTGCCTCCAAAAAAATTAGATTTTTTGGGGGCACTTAAAAACTACAGATGTAATTTTTTTGCATTAATGTACCATGAAAAAATTATTTTATTGTGTACTCAATTCTAAGCAAAAAGTACCAAGTTCATTTAAAACTTCTTTTACATACATAAACATTTCTAAATCATTATTTTTAAGTAATATATAAAGTTGTTTAAATGTTTCCTTCCTTATCATAAATCACAGAATACTTATTAAAATTTTCCGTTTTATCTGATTTTTTATCTTTATAAAAAATACTACACCTAATAAAAATATTACTAATATAATACAAATTATAAGAATAATATTTTTTTCTTCATATACAAACCCTCTTTCTACAAATTACTATTATAACATTTGTAAAATTCTGTAGTAACTTACATCAAAAATTTATTAATAGCACTTATATAAATAATTAAATATGATATTGAAATAAGAAATCCACCTAAAACATCACTTGTATAATGTACACCTAAGTAAATTCTACTTATTCCAACAGCACATATCAATATACTTAACAATACAATAGAAATCCATTTAATATATTTGTTTTTCACATATTTATAAATCAAATATATTAAATATCCATAAAAAGCCATACTTATCATAGAATGACCTGATGGAAAACTATATCCTGTTTCTTCAATTATCCTATATTCTGTTGGTCTAGGTCTTTGTAATATTCTTTTTAGTAGTTGATTTAGTATTGTAATTATCACTAAATTTGAAAATATTGATAATCTAATTTTTTTATTTTTTATTAATATGAATAAGACAATTGTTACTGCTATTAAAAATATTGCCCCTCCAAAATTAGTAATAACCTTTGCTATTGGTATTGTAAAATCAGATATTAAAAATGTTGATATTATCTTATATCCTATTATATCCCCATTCATTATTTCTTTATTGAATACATCTTCTGCTAATGCCAAAAATCCAATTAAGCAAATAAATAATATAATCCATTTTAAATTTTTTACAATAAATTCTTTTATTTTTTCTTTCATTATTTTATCTCCATATATTCCTTAAATATTATTACAAACATTGAACCATTTCCTAGTTCACTTTCTAATTTAATTTCTGCACAATTTACATTAGCTATTGCTTTTGCAATAGCAAGTCCAAGTCCAATTTTTTCATTTTCTCTGCAAGTAATTCTTCTATTTCAAAAGTTTTGGTAAGATATTCATCCTGCTCCTATATCTAGCCCATTTACTTTATCTGTTATATCTCCTTTAGCTGTAAGCATTATAATTGGAGTTTCTTTTTTATTCTTAATCTTCGGCACACTTCCATTCCATTTATTTTAGGAAGCATATTATCTAAAAGTATAATATCATAATTTTTGTTTATGGCATTTTCATATCCTTCTTGTTTTAACTCTAAGGTAATAAAATCTGCCATTTGTTTTTCATTTTCTACGATTAATATTATGTCATCAAAAAAACTCGTTGTTGTTCCCGTTATTATTGCATAAATCGATCCTATCCTTAGATAAATTGTTTGTGCTCTATACTTTCTATAATTCCTAATCCAAATACAAATAATACTGGAATGTGTGTTTCAAATAAGTTTGATAATATTAGTAGTGATATTGCCTTTCCTATAACCCAACCACATCCTAACTTTATTAAGAATTTGATTGCTTCTTTCTTGTCTCATCTTCTAATAATTAATTTATTTAAAGAATTTATGAGTTTATCATAAAACCATAGCACAAAGGTAACTGTTCCTCCTGATACTCCTAGCACACTATCTGCTAATGCCCTTGAAAATCCTTGCATTGCATTTTTAAATAAATCTTTCATTTTTAATTCTTTCTTTTTTATGATGATATTCTAATTCTTGTTGTTTAATTTTCGATTAAAGAAAGGTTAAAATTTGGTAAAAAAACAATGAGCTATAATATATTATATTTTTCTTACATCAATTCCTCGATTTTTATAAACTTCATTAATTTTTGTCATGTTTCTATATCTTCCTTTAGTTATTTCACATCTATAGGATTCCTTTTCAATATTTTTATCTTCGTCTTTTAATTCCTTTTCTATATTATATGGAACTCTTACAAACTGAAATGAAATCTCTGAATTATATTCTTTACTTCCATATTCTCCTTCAATAATTAAATAATATGCTCTAGTTGTTTCAAGAACATTACTATCTTTATTGTCATTTCTTATTGCATCAAATGAATTCCCTACACTTCCAACATTTATCAACGTTTTATTATACAGTTTGTCCATATATGGATGATGAATATGACCATATATAATAACATCTGCAACATTATTTGATATAGTATATTCACTTGGCAAAAACATTTCATATTTTGTTTCTATGTCATCAATATTCAAAACTACCTTATTGTTTACTCTATTTGTTGCATGGAAAAGTCTAACTAAACTTCCGCTCATATAAAATTCATGGCTAAATGGTAAATTTAATAAGTACTCTCTATCTTCTTCAGGAATTAATGAATGATTCCATTTTATTCTTTTTTGTTCTTGTTCTGGCAAACCAGACATGTCTTCATGTTTATTTGAAAAATACTCATCTGTATTTCCTTGAATTACTATATCACATCTTTCTTTTATTAATTTTATACATTCTTGTGGGTGTATTCCTTTTGCAATTATATCTCCTAGACATATTATTTTATCCACCTGTTTTTGATTTATATCTTTAAGTGTTGATTTTAATGCTTCTAAATTACCATGTATATCTGAAATTATTGCAATTTTCATAATTGTTGTCTACCTCCTTGTTTTTAGTGCTTATCATTTATTATTATAACAAAAAGAACTACTATATTTCAAGCAGTTCTCTGAAAATAAAAGGGGATGTGTGCTAACTGCTTCACCTCAATCAGCACTATTATTTAGAAAAAAATCAATTGTACTCCTCCCATCTTCCATTGGATTAGCTTTCTTAAATTTATAACAATAATTTGCATAATCATTTAATTCTGCAAAACCTTTATACTCGTGATTACCTTCTACATATTTTTACTTTTTTATTTATTTAATCCAACATTTTGTAACCAATTTTCAATTTGTCCATCAGAATCATCAACAGAATCTCATTCTATAGATAATTCTGATAAAACTTTTGACTCTGGTGCAAGTTCTTTTATTTGATTTAAAATCACTTTTGTTAAAAATAATTACTATAATCCCTCCAGACTCCCAAGCCGAACTTAAATATCTTTCAATTCTATTTATATTAAAATTGTTATTTAGTGATTGCATAATAAAAACATAGTCAAAATAAGTTTATTCTTAAGTAATTTTTTATACCATGATTACATTTATTATTCTTTTACTATATTATCAAATTTGAAATTTATAACTTTATTTAAATTTTTTAATTCCACTTCTACTTGATATCCTATTTTCCCACCACTAAATATTATCTCATTGAAATTTTGTGCTGAACTATCTATTACTATTTTAAATGGTTTCTTTAATCCTATTGGTGAACAACCTCCATGAACATATCCAGTTAATGGCAACAGTTCTTTCTGCGGAATCATCTCAATGCTCTTTTCTTTAACACTTTTAGCACATTTTTTAAAATCTAGTTCTTTTTCAACTGGTATCATGAATACATAATTTTGCTTAGATTTTGCAATTGTTACCAATGTTTTAAACACTTTATTTGCATCTTCATTTAAAATTTTCGCTACATCCACTCCACTTATAGCATTTGTATCCCCATAAAAATACTCGTTATATTTTATTTTTTTCTGATCTAATATTCTCATTACATTTGTTTTTTCCATAAAATTATATCCTTTTTTTGTTTTTATTTTTTATCATTTTCCTTGACTTTTTTCCTATAAATAGATTATAATAAATATAGGAAATGACAAATCCACAAACGTGGTTTTGCCGATATAAAGATTTGATAAACCATTAGCTCGGCTAAGCAGAATGGTTTATTTTTTTATTTATGTAGTTGCTTATTAACCCAGTTCTTATACAGAACTGCTGTCAAGGCAACGTTTAATGTTAAAGAAAACATTAATGATAATATTAAAAATAGTATCGCTTTAACCATAAACATCACCACCTCTCCTACGACATTTCGTAAAATTCAGGTGGCAAAACCACATCTGCTAATTCTCATTTCCTATGACATGTATTCTACAATACTATTTTTTATTTGTCTATAATATTTATAAATTTTTATTATTTTAATTTTCTAAC
>CAKPGU010000002.1 GCA_934155265.1 uncultured Clostridia bacterium | reverse complement strand
GAATTAGCAGAAAAGAGTGCTAATACAATACCTGTAATGATGCCATATATAGATGCATTCTTTATGCCAAGAAATGGGACAGATAGACCAAAAGTAGTTCCAAATCAAGCTGTAAATTTCGCATTTTTAGGACAATTTGCAGAAACTGAAAGAGACACAATATTTACAACAGAATATTCTATAAGAACTGCAATGGTTGCTGTATATACATTATTGAATATTGACAGAGGTGTTCCAGAAGTTTGGGGAAGCACTTATGATATTAGAGATTTACTAAATGCTACAGTTAAATTAAGAGATGGAAAGCCAATTACAGAAATGAATTTAGGCTTAAAAGAAAAAATTGCTTTAAAAGAGGTTTTAAAACAAATTAAAGGTACAGATATTGAAAAAATTCTTAAAGAATACAATGTAATTAGAGAAGATGATGTTTAATAGATTTTAGATGATTATACTGGTTGCAATTTAACATAATATATGATAAAATAAAGAAGAGCTTATTTTTAAATATGATTTCATCTGTAATAAATATTTTTATTTAAGGAGGAAACAATATGATAAGAACATCAACAGAAAATGAAATCAAAATGAAAGTTGAAATTGCAACAGCATCACATGAAAAAATTTTAGGAATAAAAACAGCTATTTCACGGTTTTTCAAAATTCAAGAATCTGAGGTAGAAATTCATTACCAAAAGGTTAAATCAGAAGTACCTAGGCAACCATTTATGGAAGAAATTTACCAAGGTGCACTAAATAGAGTAAATACTATTAGGCATACTGGAGGAGATGCAGATTTTTATATTAGTTGTGAAGCTGGAATAGAAGTTTGCATGAGAAATTTCTTCAATGTACAAGTTATTTGTATATTTGATAAGAAGAATCATAGATATCTGTGGGGAAAAAGTGCTGGCTGGCAGATTCCTACAAGAGATATTTGGATGGTGAAGAAATATGGTGTCAATGAATATCTTAGAAAAAAAGGGATAAGAAAAAACAATGAATTACTTGGGGAAAATTACTCAAGAGCAGAGGCTGTAGCTCAAGCGACTGAAATGGCATTAGCTTCGGCAAAACTAAATTAAATTTAAAAGAGATATTTAATTATTTAATTGAATATCTCTTTTTTTCAATAATTTTTAAATGTTTCTGGGTTAAAATATAGAAAATGAATTAAGGAGGAAAATTTGGATTAGAAGGACTTGTTATTTCAATATTAATTATTTATTTAGTAATGTCAAGATTTAATAAATATACATTAAGAGAAACATTAAATGAAACCAATATAACAATTATATTTGTTCTTCTAACATTAATATTAACAACAATATTAACAGTAGCACAAGTATGTATAACAAATAAGGTATTTATACACCAAAATACAAATAGTCAAAACAGTCAACAAATGATACCTGAAGGAAATATGAATTCAGCCTCAACTTCTGTAACAAAATCAGGTGAGACAGAAGTTGATGGAACTGATGAGACATTAACTGCTAATTATACTACATCAGAAAATGATAAAAGTGTCATTTTAGTTGAAAATGATGGAAATCTTACACTTGACGGTGCAGAAGTTAGTAAAACTGGAGGAGACAGTTCAAATACAGAAAATTCAGAATTTTATGGAGTAAATGCAGGAATATTAGTAACAGAAAATTCAACTGCAACAATAAAAAATGCAACAATTGATACAAATGCTAAAGGAAGCAATGCTGTATTTTCAACTGGAACAGATTCAAAAATATATATAAGTGATTCTACAATAACAACAACAGGGAGTAGTTCTTCAAGAGGGCTAGATGCTACTTATGGAGGATATATAGAAGCTGATAATGTAAAAATTACAACACAAGGAGAAAGTTGTGCAACACTTGCAACAGATAGAGGAGAAGGTACAGTAATTGCCAAAAACTCTAAATTAGAGACAAATGGTAGTGGGTCACCAGTTATATATTCAACAGGTGATATATCTATAACAAATACTGAGGGAACAGCACATGGTTCACAAATGGTAGTAATAGAAGGTAAAAATACGGCAACAGTAACAAATTCAACATTAACAGCAAGTGCACAAGGATTGAAATTGATAATATATCAACATTAACAATGAATTTAAGTAGTTGTTCTTATTCAGGAACAATTAATGCTGATAATACTGCAAAAAATATAGCATTGAAATTAGATATGAATTCTACTATTACATTAACAAGTGATTCTTATGTTACTTCATTAGATGATGGAGATTCTAGGTATAGTAATATTAATTTTAATGGATATAAATTGTATGTTAATGGAGTTGCTATAAATTAATTTTATAAGTATTAATATGTTACAATTAAGCTCGTCTGGTCGCTTACACGGTATTTCAAAAACAATATATTATTAATTTTTTAAACTCTATACAATTTAGCAGTGAATTGTAACATAAAGAGATAAAGCATAAAATTTTATGTTTTATCTCTTTATTTCTTTGAATATATGTGATAAAATACAAAAAAATAAGGAAGGTAGCAAAAATGGAAACAGTACAAGAAATAGAAAAGCAAAAAAAATATATAAAAGAAGTAGCAGAACAAAATAAAGGAAAAAACTTAAAATATTACATTCTAACAATGGGTTGTCAATTAAATGAAAATGACTCTGAAAAACTTTGTGGAATGATAGAAGAGATGGGGTATAAACAAACAGATAAATACCAAGAAGCGGACTTGGTATTATTTAACACGTGTTGCGTAAGAGAAAATGCAGAAGACAAGCTATTTGGAAAGCTTGGAGAATTAAAAAGAATAAAAGAACAAAGAGGAACAATAATTGCAATTGGTGGATGTATGATGCAAGAAAAACATATAACAGATAAGATTCATGAAAGTTATTCATATACAGATATAATATTTGGAACACATACATTGCAAAATTTCCCAGAAGATTTATATAATACAATTTTAAGTAAAAAGAAGATGCAAGATGTAATAGACATAGATGGAGAAGTTTATGAAGGACTACCAATCAAAAGAACAAGTAATATTAAAGCATCTGTAACTATAATGTATGGATGTAATAATTTTTGTACATATTGTATAGTTCCTTATGTACGTGGAAGAGAGAGAAGCAGACATCCAAAAGACATTTTAGAAGAAGTAGAGCAACTTGCAAAAGAAGGATATAAAGAAATAACATTATTAGGTCAAAATGTTAATTCATATTTAAGAGCAGAAAAGTGGAAAGAAAACGGAATAGACTATAATGGAATAAATTCATTTGCAACATTGTTAAGAGCAATAAATAAAATTGAAGGAATAGAAAGAATTCGTTTTGTATCACCACATCCAAAAGACTTTACAGATGATGTAATAGATGCAATTGCAGATTGCGAAAAAGTATGTAAATTAGTACATCTGCCACTTCAATCTGGAAGTACAAATGTGTTAAAAATAATGAATAGAAAATACACAAAAGAACAATATCTAAATTTAGTAGAAAAAATGAAAGCAAGAATTCCAAATTTAACATTATCAACAGATATCATTGTGGGATTTGCAGGCGAAACAGAAGAAGCTTTTGAAGATACATTAGATGTTGTTAGAAAAGTATGTTTTGAACAAGTTTATATGTTTATCTATTCAAGAAGAGTTGGAACACCAGGAGATAAAATGGATAATCAAGTTCCAGAAGAAATAAAACATGCAAGATTTGATAGACTAAAAGAATTAGTTGAAAGTCAAATTGCAGAAAATAATCAAAAATATGTTGGAACACTTCAAAGAGTTTTAGTTGAAGGTCCAAGCAAAAATAATCCAGATTTGTTAACTGGAAGAACAGATAGCAATAAGGTAGTAATTTTTGAAGGAACACCTGACTTGAAAGATAAAATTATAGATTTGAAAATTGTTTCAGAACATATGTGGTATTTGAAAGGAGAAATCATGAATGATTATGCAAGCCTAGATACTGCGATAGAAATAATGGCATATAAAATTGCAGATTGTGTAAACAAAGTAGAAAAAGATAAAAAATATGAAAAAGAATTAGAAAAGTTGAGAAACGAAAGAGAAGAAATGTATAGTGGAAATGTAGAGATGATTAATAAAATCATTGAAGTATATGGAAAAGAACTAAGAGAGATATATCAAGATAAGCAATAAGAGAGAAGGATGAAATAAAAATGGAACAAAGTATAAAAGAAAAATATAAATTAACAGAAGAAGAACATAATAAAATATACAAAAAAATAGAAAAAGAAGTATTTAGAAATTCAACACCAGATGATCAACCCATAGCAGTAATTGTTGGAGGGCAACCAGGATGTGGAAAAGGCGGAGTTATTTCATATACCAGAAATGAAGCTAAAGCAAATGGAAAATGTATTATATTAATAACAACAGATGAATATAAACCATATCATCCAAATGCAATAGAAATTGCTAGAAAATATCCAACTGAATATGTTGAGATTGTTGAACAAGATGCTGGACCATGGACTGGAAGTATCATGAAAAAAGCAATAGATGATAGACAGAATTTTATATTTGAAGGAACATTAAAAAATGACAGAATTTTAGATAGAATAAAAGAATTAAAACAAAATGGATTTTCAGTTATAGTAAGAGCTTTAGCAGTTCCTCAATTAGAGAGTTTGCTTACAGTACATGAAAGATATCAAAAACAAATGGAAGTATTAACTTATGGAAGATTAATCTCAATTGAGCATCATAATAAGGCTTATGCAGGAATTCCCGCTGTTGTTGATAAAATAGAAAAATCAGGATTATGTACAGTTGAGGTTTACACAAGAGGAAAACAAATTGGAAAACCTGTAAAGGTATATTCTAGTAAAGAAGAAAATGAAAGTTTTCCAACAGCAAGAATAGCTCTTGAAGAATATAGAAAGTCAGAAACACAAGCTGTTTTGTTGACTGCAAGAACTAGATTAGCAAAGCTTAGAAATGGATTTATGAAAAGAAAGGCTAATGAAGCTGAAATGAAACAATTGGATGAATTAGAAGGGGTTATTGATAATCAAATAGAAAAGTAGGAGATAAAAAATGGCACAAACAATAGCAGAAATAGAAGATAGATCAGTTATATCACCAATGATGCAAAAATATATAGAAACAAAAGAAAAATACAATGACTGTATATTATTTTACAGATTAGGTGACTTTTACGAAATGTTTTTTGAAGATGCACTAATATCAGCAAGAGAATTAGAAATAACATTAACAGGAAAAGACTGTGGTTTACCTGAAAGAGCACCAATGGCTGGAATACCACATCATGCTGTAGAAGTATATGCATCAAAATTAATAGAAAAGGGATATAAAGTTGCAATATGTGAACAACTAGAAGACCCAAAAAAAGCAAAAGGAATAGTTGAAAGAGGTGTTATCAGAATTTTAACACCAGGAACTATAGTTGAGTCAAACTTGCTTGAAGAAAAGAAAAATAATTATATAATGTGTATATGTAAAACAGGACTATATTTTGGAATAAGTGTATGTGACATTTCAACAGGAGAATTTTATAGTAGTGAAATTAAAGGAGAAAATAATTTTGCATTATTATTAGATGAAATTGCAAGATTTTCTCCATCAGAAATAATTGCAAATTCTATGATGTTTGAGTGTCAAGAAGAGCTTGATAAAATAAAAGAAAGATTTTCAATGTATATGAGTAGATTTAGTGACAAATTTTTCACAGATGATGTAGGAAATTTGCAACTAGAATATAATATAATTGAAAATAAAAAAGAAATAGGAAATCTAAAAGAAAGAAGTTTAGCAGTTAAATCAATAAATGCTTTATTAGAATATTTAAATGAAACTCAAATGACAAGCTTAGAACATATTAATACAATAACAATTTATAGTTTGTCAAAATATATGTCATTAGACATCAATGCTAGAAGAAATCTTGAAATAACTGAAAAAATGAGAGATAAAAGCAAAAAAGGAACACTACTTTGGGTATTAGATAAAACATCAACATCAATGGGAGGACGTATGCTTAGAAGGTGGCTAAATGATCCACTTTTAGATGTAAAAGAAATTCAACAAAGATTAGATTCTGTAAAAGAATTAAAAGACAATATGATACTTAGAGGAGACATCACAGAAACATTAAAAAAGGTTTATGACATAGAGCGTCTAGCAGGAAAAATGGCTTATGGTAATGCAAATGCAAGAGATATGATAACACTTAAAAATTCACTAGAAAAATTACCAGAAGTTAAAAGAGTTTTAGCAGATTGCTCATCAGAAAAATTAAAAGAATTATATGAAGATTTAGATGAACTAAAAGATATATTTGAACTGATAGATAAATCAATAGTAGAAGATCCACCAATGGCAATAAAAGATGGCGGAATTATAAAACTTGGATATGATGAAGAAATAGATGTGTTGAAAAGGGCATCAACAGAAGGTAAAACTTGGCTTGCAAAATTGGAAGCAGATGAAAAAGAAAAGACTGGAATAAAAACTTTAAAAGTTGGATATAACAAAGTATTTGGCTATTACATAGAAGTATCAAAGTCATTTGTATCACAAGTACCTGAAAGGTTTATAAGAAAACAAACATTAACAACAGGAGAACGATATATAACAGAAGAATTAAAAACAATAGAAAATCAAATCTTGGGTGCAGAAGAAAAGGTGGTAAATCTTGAATATAATGCATTTGTGGAAATAAGAACACAAATTGCTCAAAATATAAAAAGACTTCAAAAAACAGCAAATGTAGTGTCAACATTAGATGTTTTAGTAGCATTTGCACAAGTTGCAGAAGATATGAATTACTGTATGCCAATTGTAAAAAATGATGGAATTATCAGAATAAAAGAAGGTAGACATCCAGTAATTGAAAAGATGATAGGAAATGGAAATTTTGTACCAAATGATACTTATCTTGATAAAGATGGGGACAGACTTGCAATTATAACAGGTCCAAACATGGCTGGTAAATCTACATATATGAGGCAAGTAGCATTAATAACATTAATGGCACAAGTGGGAAGTTTTGTACCAGCAACAGAAGCGGAAATTGGAGTTGTAGATAAAATTTTTACAAGAGTTGGTGCTTCTGATGATTTAAGTATGGGACAAAGTACATTTATGGTAGAAATGATGGAAGTTGCAACAATTTTAAAAGAAGCAACAGAAAACAGCTTAGTAATTTTAGACGAAATAGGTAGGGGAACATCAACATATGATGGATTATCAATAGCTTGGGCTGTTGCAGAATATATTGCAGATAAAGAAAAGTGCGGAGCTAAAACATTATTTGCAACACATTATCATGAATTAATCGAACTTGCAGATAAACAAGAAGGAATTAAAAATTATTCAATAGCAGTAAAAGAAAAAGGCGAAGACATAATCTTTTTAAGAAAAATTGTTGAAGGTGGAACAGACGAAAGTTATGGTATCCATGTAGCTCGTTTAGCAGGTGTACCCAAAATTGTTACTAAAAGAGCTGACGAAATTTTAAGAACTTTGGAAAGAAAAAGCATGATGAGTGGTAAGAGTGTTGAGAAGAAAGAAAATAAAAAAGTTGTCGAGGGTCAATTTGATATGTTTAATTTCAAATTAGCTGAAATTGCTCATGAACTTGATAAGGTTGATTTAAATCAACTTACTCCTATTGATGCTCTTAATACTTTGATGAGAATTAAGGAGAAAATGAAATAGAGAGTATAGACAAATGAAAAAAATTTCAAAAACACTTGATTTTATGGCAAAAATTGGGTATAATATAAAAGAACATAAAAAAACACAGAAGAGTAGGAGCAAATCCTACTCTTCAATCGTGAATGGGAGAATAAAAGAAAAAGGAGGACTTATGGCAAAAATAGAAGAAAAGGTAGAAGAATTAATAAAAGACAAAATAAAGAATATAGGATATAGCCTATATGATGTAGAATATGCCAAAGAAGGACCAAATTATTATTTAAGAGTTTATATTGACAGCCCAAACGGAATAGATTTAAATGACTGTGAAAAAGTAAGTAATGAGATTAATGATGTTTTAGATGAGGCTAATTATATAAAAGAACAATACTTTTTAGAAGTTTCATCACCAGGAATAGAAAGAATTTTAAGAAAAGATAGTCATTTAGAACAAAATGTAGGAAATCAAGTTGAAGTAAAATTATTTAAAAAAGACGAAAATGGAAACAAGAATTATATTGGAGAATTAAAAGGATTTGATGAAGATACAATAACTGTGGAAGTAACAGACAAAATAGATGAAGTAAAAATAGAAAGAAAAAATATAGCACAAATTAAAACAGTTTACGATTGGGACAATGTCATTAATGACGAAAATTAATTTGAGCGAAAAGAAAGGATTGATTATAAAAAATGAAAGCAATTGATAACAAGGAATTAATATTAGCACTAGAAGAACTAGAAAAAGAAAAAGGAATAAAAAAAGAGGAATTATTAGAATCAATAAGAACAGCATTAATAACAGCATATAAAAGAAATTTTGATGCTTTAGAAAATGTAGATGTAAAAATGGATGAACAAACAGGAGCAACACATGTTTTTTCAATAAAAGAAGTAATGGAAAGAGCAAATGATGATGCATTAGAAATTAGTTTAGAAGATGCAAGAAAAATTAACAAAGACTTAAATATAGGAGATAATGTTGAAGTAGAAATTGTACCTAGAGATTTTGGAAGAATAGCAGCACAAACAGCAAAACAAGTAATAATCCAAAAATTAAGAGAAACAGAAAGAAATATGGTATTTAATGAATACAATGAAAGAAAAGGAGAAATAGTTTCTGGACTAATCCAAAAAGCAGATAAACATATTGTAGTTATGGACTTAGGAAAACTTGAGGGTATAATGTTAACAAAAGACCAAATACCAACAGAACATTATCATGTAAATGATAAAATAAAAGGATATGTAGTTGATGTTGAAAGAGGAGAAAAAGGTGTTCCACAAGCTATAATTTCTAGAACACATCCAGACTTTGTAAGAAAATTATTAGAATTTGAAATTCCTGAAATATATGAAGGACTAATTGAAATAAAAAGTGTATCAAGAGATCCAGGATTAAGAAGTAAAGTTGCAGTATATTCACCAGACGAAAACATAGATCCAGTAGGTTCATGTGTAGGTCAAAAAGGAATACGTATACAAAATGTAATAAATGAACTAAATGGAGAAAAAATTGATGTAATTGAATGGAATGCAGATCCAAGTATATTCATATCATCAGCATTATTACCAGCACAAATAATGGCAGTTGATATAAAAGAAGAAGAGAAATTTGCACAAGTTATTGTTCCAGATGATCAATTATCATTAGCAATAGGAAAAGCTGGTCAAAATGCAAGATTAGCAGCAAAATTAACAGGATGGAAAATAGATATAAAATCAGAATCACAATTTAGAGAGATGTTAGCAAAAAAAGCAGAAGAAGCAAATGATGCTACTGATGCAGAATTAAATCAAGAAAACTAGGAGGAAATAGTGAAAAATATACCACAAAGAACATGTACAGTGTGTAGAAAACAGAAAAATAAAAATGAACTTTTAAGAATAGTTAAAAATAAAGAAAATATTATTAAAGTAGATGAGAACGGAAGAGAACCAGGACGTGGGGCATATATTTGCTATGATATGGAGTGTCTTGAAAAAGCTAAAAAAAGCAAAAAACTAGATAAAGCATTAGATATCAAAATAAATGATGAGATATATGACCAAATAAAAAATATTGTTGAGAAAAAAACAGGGGGTGATGTTATTGGGTAAGATAAAATTATATGATATAGCAAAAGAATTGAACTTAACCAGTAAAGAAGTATTAGAAGTTGCAAAGAAGTTGAACATAAATGCAAAAAGTCATTTGAGTTCAGTTGAGGAAGATGAAGCTCAAAAAATCAAAGAAAGTATAAAAAATTCAAAAAATAAAAAAGAAGACAAAAAGCCAAATGTTGAAAAATCAAAAACAGAAAAGAATGATACACCAGTTATTATAAGAAGAGAAGTTATAATAAATGATGATACAAATAAACCAAAAGAACAATCTAAAAAAGAAGAAAAGAAAAGTAGCAATGTAGGCTTTATTGAGAGAAAACGAAATAAAGATTACAATATTGTTTATAGAAATAAACCATCTAAGCCAATGACAGTTGACGAATTATTTGGAATAAAAAAAGAAGTGAAGAAAGAAGAGCCTGTTGAAGCTCAAAAAATTGAAAAAAAGGTAGAAGAAAAAGAAAATAAAATGGATGTTGAAATGAAAAAAGAAAAAATAATAGAAAAGAAAGAAGAAAAGCCAACAGATATGTCAAGAGATATGAAACAAGAAAATACAGTAAATGAAAAAATAGAAAATAAAAATGAAAGTACAACAACAAATAAGTTGACTTCAGAAAATAGATTTAATTCATCAAATCGTAATAACAACAATAATAAAGATTTCAGAAGAAATAATAGAGATGGTCAAAATAGTTCATTTAGAAACAATAATCAAAATGGAAATTTCCAAAATAGAAACAGATTCAACAATGATAGAAATCAAAATAATGGAAATCGTAATTTTGATAGAAATTCTTCAAATAACGGAAATAGACCTAGATTTGACAAAAACAGACCAAACAATAATGGTGGATTTGATAATAGAAATAGACAAGGTGGAAATTCAAGGTTTGGAGGAAATCAAAGATTTGGTGGAAATAGACCATTAGATGAAAAAGGAATTGAAAGAAATATCAAAGACATAATGGGTGCTGAAAATGTAGAAAAAGATACATCAAGAGAATATAACAAATCTATAGATAAACAAAAACAAAATAGCAGATTTGATGACAATAAAAACAAAAAATCAAGTAAATCAAGAAGAAATAATCAAAGTGGAGATATAAATGAACATAAATTGAAAGGTTTAAAAAGAACAGACAGTTTATCTAATATGTTTGATGACCAAGATGGAGGAATGTTAGATTATTACGACTTAACAACACAAAGAGGTAAAAAAGGCAAGAAAAAAGCAAGCAAAAATGACGAAAATCGTACAAAACAAAAAATCTTTAAATTAGAAGAAATAACAATTCCTGAAACAATAACAGTAAAAGACTTTGCAGCAGAATTAAAGAAAACAACTGCAGAAGTAATAAAAAAATTACTTGGATATGGTGTAATGGCAACAATAAATAATGAAATTGATTTTGATACAGCTTCATTAATTGCAGATGAATTTGGAGTAAAAGTAAACAAAAAGGAAACAATAACTGAAGAAGATATTTTATTTGATGATTCTGAAGATAGAGAAGAAGATTTAGAAGTACGTCCACCAGTTGTTGTTGTAATGGGACACGTAGATCATGGTAAAACATCATTATTAGATGCAGTTAAACAAACAAATGTAATTGAAGGAGAAGCTGGAGGAATTACACAACATATAGGAGCCTATAAAGTAAAAGTAAATGATAGAGAAATCACATTCTTAGATACACCGGGACATGAAGCATTTACAGCAATGAGAGCAAGAGGTGCTCAAATAACAGATATAGCAATATTAGTTGTTGCAGCAAATGATGGTGTAATGCCACAAACTGTAGAAGCAATAAATCATGCTAAATCAGCTGGAATACCTATAATAGTAGCTATAAACAAAATTGATTTACCAGATGCAAATATTGATAAAGTAAAACAAGAATTAATGGCTTATGAATTAGTACCAGAAGAATGGGGTGGAGATACAATATTTGTGCCAATTTCAGCTAAAAAACATACAAATATAGACCAATTACTAGAAATGGTATTACTAGAAGCAGATGTATTAGAATTAAAAGCAAATCCAAATAAACAAGCAAAAGGTGTAGTAATAGAAGCAAGACTTGATAAAGGAAGAGGTGCAATAGCATCAATGCTTGTACAAAGAGGAACACTTGATGTTGGAGATACAATAGTTGTAGGATCTGCAATAGGAAGAATAAGAAGCATGACAGATGAAAAAGGTAAAAAAGTAAAAAAAGCCGGTCCATCTACACCAGTAGAAATAACAGGATTAACAGAAGTACCACAAGCTGGAGATATCTTCTATGAAGTAAAAGATGAGAAAACAGCTAAACACTTAATAGAAAAGAGAAAACGTCAAGAAAGAGAAAAAGCAATAAATGCAATGAGCAAAGTAACATTAGATAATCTATTTAGTCAAATGGAAGCTGGAGACTTAAAAGTACTTAACTTAATAGTAAAAGCAGATGTTCAAGGATCTGTTGAAGCAATAAAACAATCAATGGAAAAATTAGAAAACGAAGAAGTAAAAGTAAAAGTAATTCATGCTGCTGCAGGAGCAGTTACAGAATCAGATGTAACACTTGCAAAAGTTTCTAATGCAATAATAATTGCATTTAATGTACGTCCAATGCCAAATGCAAAGAGCATGGCAGAAAAAGAAGAAGTAGAAATAAAACAATATTCTGTAATATATCAAGCAATAGAAGATGTAGAAGCAGCTATGAAAGGAATGCTTGCACCAAAATATGAAGAACATATTATAGGAAATGCAGAAGTTAGACAAACATTTAAAATATCAAATGTTGGAACAATTGCAGGAGCTTATGTATTAGATGGAAAACTTGAAAGAAATGCAGGAGTTAGAGTTTTACGTGATAATGTTGTTATACATGATGGAAAACTTGCATCATTAAAGAGATTTAAAGATGATGCTAAAGAAGTTGCTAAAGGCTATGAATGTGGTATCCAAATTGAAAAATATAATGACATTAAAGAAGGAGACATAATTGAGGCTTATATTATGGAGGAAATTAAAAGATAAGCTACCAATTTACCAGTAGGGACACCCATTAATGGTAAAAATTTTTACCACAGGGGACACCCCTTGTCTGGTGATGGTGTATCCAAGGAATATGAGAAAAGAGAGGATATGATTAAATATGCCAAATAAACATCAAATTCAAAGAGATTTTTATAGAAAGCAAAAAGAATGGAAAGAAGCTTTTAAAGTGAATGTTAATAAAGAAACACACCAGTCTAAATTAACATTAGGAAATGCTTTAAATGATGGAATACCAAATGCAAAAGAAGTAAAAACTACAAATGTTGAAAGATAACTGAAAAAATTAAAAACAAGGGGTGTCCCTAGTGGTAAAAATTTTTACCATTAATGGGTGTCCCCAGTGGTAAGGAGGAATAAATGCCTAAGAATAATAATCGTCAAGGAAGAATTGACGAGGAATATAGAAAAGAACTTAGCCAAATAATTAGTTTTGATTTAAAAGAGCCAAGTGTTACTGGAATGGTTAGTGTAACAAGAGTTAAAGTAACACCAGATTTAAAATATGCAAAAGTTTCAGTAAGTATTTTAAATTCTAAAAATGTTAAAGAAACATTGGCTGGGTTGAAAAAGTCATCTGGATTTTTGCGTTCAGAATTAGCAAAGAGAATAAATTTAAGAAATACACCAGAATTAGTATTTGAACTTGATGAATCACTAGAATATGGTGCAAAAATTGATAGTATATTAAATGATATAATGAAAGATACAAAAAAAGAAGATAAAAATTAGAAATCTCATTATATAAAATGTATGTAAAATACAAAAATTACTAAGATGCGAAAAATGGGAGGAAAAAATGACATTAGATAATATATTAGAAGAAATAAAAAAAGCACAAACAATCGTAGTTTTGGCACATGAGTCACCAGATGGAGATGCTATAGCTAGTTCACTATCAGTTATGCATGCATTAGAAACATTTGGCAAAAAAGTTGATGTTATAATACCTGAATATCCAAAAGATTTTAATTTTTTACCAGGGGCTGATAAAATATTGAAAGAAGGTAGGAAAGAACCTTATGATTTAGCAATTTCAGTAGATTGTACTGATTTGAAAAGATTGGCTTGTGGAAAAGAGTATTTTGAACCTGCAAAAAGAACAATAGAAATAGACCATCATTCTGTTAATTCAATGTTTGCAGATTTCAATTATGTGGATCCAGTTGCACCAGCTTGTTGTCAAGTTTTAATTGCTATGTTTGAATATTATGAAATAGAAATAACAAAAGATTTGGCAACTTGTATTTTAACTGGTATAGTGACAGATACAGGTGGATTTCAATGGGGAGGAGTATCTCCAGAAACTTTTGAGTTTGCAGCTGAATTAGTAAGAAAAGGTGCAAAGTTAAAAGAAATATGTAGAATTGCTTTAAGAAAAAAAAGCAAAGCACATTGTGAATTAGAAAAATTAATATACAATAGATTGGAATTTTTGGAAGATGGAAAAATTGCTATTGCATATTTAACTTTAGAAGATTATGAGAAAGTAAATGCTGAAATTGGAGACGATGAAGGTTTAGTTGAAATGCTTAGAGATATAGAAGATGTAGAGGTTGCAATTTTGTTAAAAGAAAAAGAAGGAACAAATGGATTCAAAGCTTCTTTACGTTCACATGAAACAGTAAATGTATCAGATATATGTATGATGCTTGGTGGTGGAGGTCACAGAGGAGCTGCTGGTTGTTTTGTAAGCGGAACTATTGAACAAGCAGAAACAAAAGTTATAAATGCAGTAAAACAAGGATTAAAAAAGTAATATGGATGGAATAATAATAATAAATAAGCCCAAAAATTGTACATCACATGATATTGTGAGAAAGGCAAAGAAATTTTTTAATGAGAAGGTTGGACATACAGGAACTTTAGATCCTAATGCAACAGGTGTATTGCCTTTACTTGTTGGAAAGGGTACACAAATTGCAAAATACATAATAAATCATGACAAAACATATGTGGCCATATTGCAGCTGGGAGAAAAAACAGATACAGCAGATGTTGAAGGAAATAGTATTGAGACTAAAGAGGTATCAGAACAAAGCCTGAAAACTGAAAAAGTAAAAGAAGTATTAAAATCTTTTATTGGAAAACAAGAACAAATTCCTCCAATTTATTCTGCAATAAAAGTAAATGGAAAAAAACTTTATGATTATGCACGAAAAGGCGAAAAGGTTGAAATACAACCGAGACAGATTGAAATATATAATATGGAACTTATTAATATAGATAAAACGAATAAAACCATAGAATTTAAAGTGGATTGCTCTAAAGGAACATATATACGAACTTTATGTGAAAATATAGCTGAAAAACTTGATACAGTAGGATATATGAAAGAATTGAATAGAACTAAAGTTGGAGAGTTTTCTATTAATGATTCAATAACAATTGAACAACTTGAAAACGGCAATTATAACAACTTTATTACAGTTGAAGATTATTTCAAAAATTATGAAAATATTAATTTGAATGAAAAAAAGTTGCAATTATTTTTAAATGGTGTACAATTAACTTGTAATTTAGAAGATGGAATTTACAGAATTTATTTTGATAATGAATTTATTGGAATTGGAACTATTAAAAATAATTTGCTTAAAAGAGATATAATATTATAATTCGAACGAGTAAAGGAGGATGAAAGTATGGAAAAATTCTATATAACAACACCAATATATTACCCAAGTGGAAAATTTCATATTGGAACAGCATATACAACAGTATTAGCTGACACAGTAAAAAGATACAAACAATTAAGAGGGTATGATGTGTTCATGTTAACAGGAACTGATGAACATGGACAAAAAATAGAAACTGTAGCAAAAGAACATGGAAAAACTCCTAAGGAATATGTAGATGGAATGGCAGAATTGGCAAAAGAATTATGGAAGTTAATGGATATTAAATATAATTATTTTATAAGAACAACAGAACCAAGACATGAAAAAGCTGTTCAAGATATATTTGAATATTTCTTAGAAAAAGGAGACATTTACAAAGGTGAATATGAGGGATGGTATTGTATGCCATGTGAAACATATTTTACAGAAACTCAATTAGTAGATGGAAAATGTCCTGATTGTGGTAGAGAAGTAAAATTAATGAAGGAAGAAGCATACTTTTTCAATATGAAAAAATATACAGACAAATTATTAAAATATTATGATGAGCATCCAGATTTCATTCAACCTGAATATAGAAAAACTGAAATGATAAACAATTTTATAAAACCAGGATTAGAAGATTTGTGTGTAACAAGAACATCATTTGATTGGGGAATAAAGGTAAAATCAGACCCTAAACATGTAATATATGTATGGCTAGATGCATTAACAAATTATTTAACAGCATTAGGATATAAACAAGAAGATGATTCACTATACCAAAAATTGTGGCCAGCAGATTTACAAATAGTTGGAAAAGATATAGCAAGATTTCATTTAATTTATTGGCCAATATTTTTAATGGCATTAGATTTACCATTACCAAAGAAAATATTAGTTCATAATTTTATAATGATGAAAGATGGAAAAATGTCAAAATCAAAAGGAAATGTTGTATATCCAGAAAAATTAATATATAGATATGGGCTTGATGCAACAAGATATTTCTTATTAAGAGAAATGCAAACATCACAAGATGGTTTATACACACCAGAGAGTTTTGTTGAAAGATATAATTTTGATTTGTGCAATGATTTAGGAAATCTTGTAAATAGGACAGTTTCAATGGTTAACAAATATTTTGAGGGAAAACTCCCTGAATATAATGGAACACCAAATGAAGTGGATAAAGAATTTGAAGACTTTACGAATGAACAAATCAAAAAAGTTGAAGAATTAATAGAAAAATATGAAATGGCAAATGCATTACAAGAGTTATGGACAGTAGTTGCAAGGACAAACAAATATATAGATGAAACTCGTCCATGGGAACTTGTAAAAAATGAAGAAACAGAAAAATTATCATCAAGTATGTATCATCTAATAGAAAATATTAGAAAAATAGGAATAGTTTTATTACCATTTATGGAGGGAACAGCTAAAAACCTATTAAATCAAATAGGAGTGTCATCAAATTTACAAACATGGGAAAGCTTGAGTAAATATGATCAATTAAAAAATATTAAAGTGATTGAAAAAGGTGAACCTTTATTTATGAGAAAAGATATAGAAGAAGAATTAGAATATTTAAGAAGTTAGAAGATTATGATGTTCAATAAAAGGTGGAAATATGGATTTGATATCTATAAATAGAAAATATAGAAATATAAGAAGAGTAATATTAGCAACATTTTTTTTAGTGCTAATAATTATATTTGAAATAATAATTAAAGAGAAGAATCAAAATAAAAAGTATCAGAAAATATACACGTCATATGAGAATCAAATAGAACAGGCTAAACAAGTTACTCAGGAAGAAAATGAAAAAGGTCAAGGAAAATTACCACAATTAACTGAGGATGCTAAAAACCAAATAGCGAAAATATATCATTCTGAAACTAAAAGAGTATTTTTAACATTTGATGATGGACCATCGGCAACTGTTACTCCTTTAATTTTAGATACATTGAAAAATGAGGATATAAAGGCAACATTCTTTTTGCTTGGGAGTAGAGTGGAGTTAGAACCAGATATAGTAAAAAGGGAATATACTGAGGGACATTATTTAGCAAGTCATGGATATTCTCATGTATATTCGCAAATATATGCTTCACCGCAAAATGTTATAGATGAATATAATAAATGTATAGCAGCAATTAGAAATGCAATAGGAGTTCAAGAATATGATCCTCATTTGTTTAGATTTCCAGGAGGATATACAGGAGGAAAATATGCAGACTTAAAGAAAGAAGCAGGTCAAATATTAGAACAAAATGGAGTTTTACATGTAGACTGGAATGCACTAACATCAGATTCTGCTGGTGCTAATACAACAAATGATTTTATTGCACAATTAGAAAGAACGGTTCCAAAATATAATAGTGTTGTTGTGCTAATGCATGATGCAGGAAACAAAACAGCAACGGCAGAAGCACTTCCAACAATAATTAAATATTTTAGAGATCGTGGATTCGAATTCGAAAATTTTTATAATATAATGAAATAGCATAAAAACAAAACCATGTGCAAACTGTAAGTATTTTCAAAAAAGTATTGCAAAATGGGAAAAATATGATATAATAAGAAAGCTAAAAGCAACAAGAAAGGAAGATTAGAATGAATTGTAAAGTAGAAAAAACAGAAAAAGCAAATGAAGTAAAATTAGAAATTACAATAGAAGCAGAAAAATTTGAAAATGCTATTAAAAAAGTATATTTCCAAAATGCTAAATATTTTAATATACCAGGATTCAGAAAGGGAAAAGCACCAATGAACATAGTTGAAAAATATTATGGTGCACAAATCTTTTATGAAGACGCATTTAATGATGTAGCTACAGAAGGATACGACGAAGCTTTAAAAGAAAATAAAATAGAAGCTGTAAGCAGACCAGAAGTAGATATTATCCAAATGGAAAAAGGAAAAGACTTAATATTTACAGCAATAGTACAAACAAAACCAGAAGTTAAACTTGGAAAATATAAAGGAATAGAAATTCCAAAAGTAGAATATAAAGTAGAAAAGAAAGATGTAGATCATGAATTAGGACATATGCAAGAACATAATTCAAGATTAATAACAGTTGATGATAGACCATTAGATAATGGAGATACAGCAACAATAGATTTCGAAGGATTTGTTGATGGTGTAGCATTTGATGGTGGAAAAGCTGAAGGACATGAATTAGAAATTGGAAGTGGAGCATTTATTCCAGGATTTGAAGAACAATTAGTAGGAATGAAAATTGATGAAGATAAAGAAATAAAAGTAACATTCCCAAAAGAATATTTTTCAAAAGACTTAGCTGGAAAAGAAGCTATATTCAAAGTAAAATTACATGAAATCAAGAAAAAAGAATTACCAGAATTAGATGATGAATTCGCAAAAGATGTAAGCGAATTTGATACACTTGCAGAATTAAAGAAAAGCATCAAAGAAAAACTAGAAAAAAATAATGAACAAAGAGCTAAATATGAAACAGAAGATGCAGCAATGAAAGCTGTATGTGAAGATGCAAAATTAGATATTCCATCAGGAATGATTGAATTTGAAATTGATAACATGTTAAAAGACTTTGAACAAAGATTAGCATATCAAGGTTTAAATGTAGAACAATACTTAAAAATGATAGGCAAAACAGAAGAAGAAATGAGAAAAGAATATGAGCCACAAGCTATAGAAGCAATAAAATCAAGACTTGTACTAGAAGCAATAATAAATGCAGAAAAAATCGAAGCAAGTGAAGATGAAATAAAATCAAAAATGGAAGAAATGGCTAAAAACTATGGAAAAAAAGTAGAAGAATTAAGTGAAAACGAAAACTTAAAGAAATACTTAGAAGAAGGAATAAAATCAGAAAAAGCATTAGAATTCATAGTAGAAAATGCAAAAGTTATAGAAAATAAAAAGGAAACAAAAAAGAGTAGTAAAAAATAGCTAAAAAGGGGCAAATTGGTATCGGTTCTCTTTTTGCCCTTTATTGGGTAAAATAGTGTCGGTTCCTGTTTTCCCTTTTATTATTTAAATTGATAATTTGATTGAAAAAAATCAATCAAAAAAAGAGGAGGAAGAATATGATAGAAAAAGATAGTTTAGTACCATATGTAATTGAACAAACAAGTAAAGGAGAAAGGTCTTATGACATATTCTCAAGATTATTAAAAGACAGAATAATATTTTTAGGAGAAGATGTTAATCCAACATCAGCAAGCTTAATAATTGCACAATTATTATTCCTAGAATCAGAAGATCCAGACAAAGAAATATTTTTATACATAAATTCACCTGGAGGATCAATAACAGATGGTATGGGAATTGTAGACACAATGAATTATATTAAATGCCCAGTATCAACAATATGTGTTGGATTAGCAGCAAGTTTTGGAGCAGTACTACTAGCAAATGGTGAAAAAGGAAAAAGATTTGCAACACCAAATTCAGAAATATTAATACATCAACCATTGATTGGTGGTCAAGGTGGAGGAATATCTGGTCAAGCAACAGAAATAAAAATCCATGCAGATCATATGATAAGAACAAGAGAAAAATTAAATAAATTATTAAGTGAAAAAACAGGCCAATCTATAGAAACAATTGAAAGAGATACAGAAAGAGATCATTATATGACAGCACAAGAAGCTCTTGAATATGGTTTAATTGATGGAATTATGGACAAAAGAATGTAGTTCTAAAGAGAATGGAAAACATTGTTATTAGAAATTATCGACTTTTTTAGAACTTAATAAAAGAGAAAGAAAAGGAGAAAGATATATGGCAAAAAGTGATACACCCAAAGGTGTAAAATGTTCATTTTGTGGTAAAACACAAGATAGTGTTAGAAAAATAGTTGCAGGGCCAGGAGTATATATATGTAATGAATGTGTAGAATTATGTAATGAAATAATTGAAAGTGAATATTATGACAATGATAATGACACATATACACTTGCAGGACTAGAAAAAATACCTAGTCCAAAAGAAATAAAAGAAATTCTTGACCAATATGTAATAGGTCAAGATGAGGCTAAAAAAACATTGTCAGTTGCAGTATATAACCATTATAAAAGAATTGCGAATGAAGAAGAAATGGAAGCTAAACATGAAAAAAATGATGATGATGTAGAAATACAAAAAAGTAATATATTACTATTAGGACCAACAGGATGTGGAAAAACTCTTTTAGCAAGCACATTGGCAAAAATACTAAATGTACCATTTGCCATAGCAGATGCAACAACACTTACAGAAGCTGGATATGTTGGAGAAGATGTTGAAAATATTCTTTTAAAATTAATTCAAGCAGCTGATGGAGATATAGAAAAAGCAGAAAAAGGAATAATCTATATAGATGAAATAGACAAAATAACAAGGAAATCAGAAAATCCATCAATAACAAGAGATGTAAGTGGAGAAGGTGTACAGCAAGCTTTATTAAAAATAGTGGAAGGAACAATTGCATCAGTTCCACCACAAGGAGGAAGAAAACATCCACAACAAGAATTACTACAAATAGATACATCAAATATATTATTTATCTGTGGTGGTGCATTTGAAGGTCTTGAAAATATAATAAAAGACAGAATGGGCAAAAAATCAATGGGATTTGGAGCTGAAATTCAAAGCAAAAAAGACATTGATAGATATAAAGTGTTTGAACAAATATTACCACAAGATTTATTGAAATTTGGTATGATACCTGAATTTATCGGAAGATTACCAATAATTGCATCTTTAAAAGAATTGGATAAAGAAGCATTAATAAAAATAACTACAGAACCTAAAAATGCTTTAGTAAAGCAATATAAAAAGTTACTACAAATGGATGATGTAGAGTTGATATTTGAACAAGAAGCTTTAGAGGCAATTGTAGATAAAGCGATTGAAAGAAAAACTGGAGCTAGAGGTTTGCGTTCTATAATTGAGGAAATTATGAGAGATATAATGTTTGATATACCATCAAATGAAAAGATAGAGAAATGTATAATAACAAGGGATACTGTTATTAATAATGCTAGTCCTAGAATTATAGAAAATCCAGATAAGGAAAAGAAAACTGCATAAATTATATAGTAGTTACCAGTAGGGACACCCATAAGTGGTCAAAAAAGTTACCAGTGGGGACACCCCTATTTGGTTAAAATCGTTACCAGTAGGGACACTCATTAATGGTAAAAATTTAGTATTTAAAATAGTTAATTAATAGATATAGTCGAATTTATATTAATTATATTAACTTTTTAGTATACTTTTTACCATTAATGAGTGTCCCTACTGGTAACGATTTTAACCAAATAGGGGTGTCCCCACTGGTAACTTTTTTGACCACTTATGGGTGTCCCTACTGGTAACTTTTTTCACTCAATATTAGTATCAACATTGCTAAAACTATCTATTGTTATTTTTTTGACTATTGTTATTATTGCTATTTTCATTATTTCTATTGTTGTTTTTGTTTTGTTTATTATTTTTTTCTGACATAGAAGAACACCTCCATTTCAATTTTACAAGAATATTTTACCCTAATAGTAAAGAAATATACAAAATTATTGCAAAAAATTATATTCACATCGGAAGTGATCCAGAAGCCATTGATCAAAGCTTTTTTATCTAATGTAACTTATTTTTCAAGCTAAAAACATTGTCTTTAAATTAAGAATATGATATACTAATTATCGTAAAAAGTAAGCAAAAAGAGTATTACTTTTTAGAACTTTTAAAAGAGAAAAGGGATAATAAAATGAAACATATAGTAATAGGAATAGAGGGAACAGTAGGATCAGGAAAAACATCAATATGTAGAGAATTACTAAATTATATAGATAATTCAATAATATTACATGGAGGAGAAATATATAGAGCAATAGTATATGGAATGATGCAGGCAAAGATCAAAAATACTCAAAATTTAGATGCATTTGAGATTATGAAAAAATTAGGAATAGAAATCAAATTAGAAGATAGAGAAACTGTTATTTATATGAATGACAAAAAAATAAATGAAAAAGATTTGCAATCAAGACAAGCTTCAATAGCCGTTTCAAAAGTAAGTAATGTAGCAGACAATACAAAATTATATGAATTTGGCAAGAAATTAATAGATGAATATAGAAAAGATTATAATATAATATTATCATCAAGAGACATTGTAAAAATGTATCCTGATGTGACTAAACACATTTTTATAGATGCTTCCATTGAAGAACGAACAAATAGAAAATATATGCAATATAATAAAGAAATACCAAAAGAGCAGATTAAGGAAATGATACAAACTAGAGATGAATTACAAGAAAAGAGTGGTTATTATAAGATATATCCACAGACAAAGATAATAGATGTAACTAATTGCAAAAATGCAAAAGAATCAGCAAAAAAGGTATTAGAAAACATTAAGGAGGTAGTGAAAAGTGGAATATAAAAACGAAAAACTTGAAGATTTTGAAAATAAATTAAGAATACAAAAAGTTGCAGTTATAGGACTTGGAGTTAGTAATATTCCATTAATAGAATATTTATATCAAAAGCAAGCAAATGTAACAGTATTAGATGATAGAGATGAAGAAAAGTTAGATAAAAAAATAATGGAAAAAGTAAAAAGATATGGTTTTAAATATTATCTTGGAAAAGATAATCTAAAAAATTTAAATGGATTTGATTTAATATTTAGATCACCAAGTTGTATGCCAACTAAGTCAGAGCTTGAAGATGAAAAAAAGAGAGGAGCAATAGTTACAACAGAGATTGAACAACTTATGAAAATTGCACCATGTAAAATTATAGGAATTACAGGAAGTGATGGAAAAACAACAACAACGACCTTAACATATCAAATCTTAAAAGATGCAGGATATACTGTACATTTAGGGGGAAATATAGGAATACCATTATTTACTAAATTAAGTGAAATAAAACCTAAAGACATTATTGTACTTGAATTAAGTAGTTTTCAATTAATGGGGATGGATATAAGCCCAGAAATAGCAGCTATTACAAATATAACACCAAATCATTTGAATATACATAAAGATTATCAAGAATATATAGATGCAAAGAAAAATATATTTAAATATCAAAATGAAAATGGAATATTAGTTTTAAATGCAGACAATTATATTACCAATTCTTGTAAGGACGAAGCTAATGGAAAAGTAATAATGTTTAGTAGTAAACAGAAATTAGATAATGGTTTCATTGTAGATGTTGATGGAATAATAAAGGAATGTGATGATGGAATTAGAAGACATATACTTGATACTAAATATTTAAAATTAAAAGGAATGCATAATTTTCAAAATATTTGTACAGCATTAGCTTTGACAAAAGGTTTAGTAGATATGGATAAAGCGGTAGAAACAATAAAAGAATTTTCAGGAGTTCATCATAGGCTTGAATTAGTACGTGAAATTGATGGAGTTGAATGGTACAATGATTCAGCTAGTACAACTCCAACTAGAGGAATTTCAGCATTAAATGCATTTAATAATAAAGAAATTATTTTAATTGCTGGTGGTGCTGACAAAAATTTGGATTACACACCAATTGGAAAACCAATAGTCGAAAAAGTTAAATGCTTAATTTTAATAGGCCAAACTGCTAATAAAATATATGAGGCTGTAAAAAAAGAATTAGAGATACAAAATAGACATTTAGATATACATATGTGTGAAACATTTGAACAAAGTTTAGAGTTTGCAAGACGTGTTGCTAAGCCAGGTCAAGTAGTTCTATTTTCTCCTGCAAGCACAAGCTTTGATATGTTTAAGGATATGTATGACAGAGGAGATAAGTTTAAAGAAGAGGTTATGAAGTTTTAAGAGGAAAATAATTCTTATAATTAAAAGTGTTTTCTGCTTTTCTGTATAAAAAATAAGAGTAACCAATTTAAATTAAAAACATATAATGTATTATTAATTTTATGGGGTTAAACTCCAAGAAAGGAAGAAATAAAATGAATGATTCATTATATGAAGACTATATGAGAAGCATATTAGGTTATCAAGGCATGAATAGTTATCCCAATACATATAACATGAACTATGATAATTATGAAAGATATGATTCTTATGCTGTGCCTACAATGTCACCTATGGCATCTAATCAACCTACGACAGCAATGAGTAATATACAAATGCAAGAGTTAGAAAATTGTTATCCAGATATATATAGAATTATATATCCAATGGTACAAAGGGCTTGTACTCAAAATACTAGGCAAATTACTAGAGAAGTAATAGAAACAATGACAGATGAAATATATTTTGCAATAGATGATAATGAAATAACACAAAGTAGAGGAAATGAAAGTAAAGATATTAAAGAATCAAAAAATGTAACGGTTTCAAATAAGAAAATAGAAGAAAGCGAAAATAGACAGAGAGTTGTTAATAATCCAGCATTAAGAGATTTAATAACGATTTTATTATTAAGAGAGTTAATAGGTAGACCTGGATTTCCGGGAAGACCACCAATTGGACCTAGACCACCTCGTCCACCAATGAGACCTCCTATGCGTCCGCCAATGAGACCGCCAATGAGACCACAACCAAGAGGAGATATGGAATCATCATATAATAATAGAGAATATTTTGCTTCGTTAGATGATGGTTATAGTTTATATGAATATTAAAATTGTCAGGATAAAGACATAGGAAAAATTTTCTAATGCTTTTATCCTGTATAAAAAAATGATTGCAAAATTATGTTAATTATGTTATACTAAAATAGTAACAATATTAGCTGTCTTTGAAATAAATATTTCAGAGATATAATCATCCGAACAATAAAAGGAGGAAAAATCTAATGAAAGTTGAGAGAGAGCAGAAGCGGTTAAAGGCAATAAAGCTGAAATATGTCCATTTTCCAAAAAGATGTAGTTGTTGTGGAGAAGAATTTAAGAGAGAAAAAATGTGGCAAGTATATCGCTATGGAATTAACGAAGCATGGAATAAATTTTATTATTGCCAAAACTGTATGCAGTCTGCAAAAGACGTACTAAATGAAATAGATACTGATGAATCAATTTGGGGAATAGCTGGAGTAGATGATCCAATCTTTTTTAAGAAAAAAGATTATACCAGAATGAAGGAATTCAGGAAAAAAATTTGGTAAGTATATCTCAAACAACGATAAGGTATGTTATAAAATAGCATGCCTTATTTTTATATAATAGGAAAGTCATACTTTCCTATTATATAAAAAGCTACAATCGCTAGCCATTTAAGTTTTCTCCTTTTAGTCGAAAACTCAAATCGGGCGAGAACAAATCAAAGAAAAATTGAAAATTTTTCTTATTTGTTCTTATTAAAATTATTGACATAATATAAAGAAAGTGATAAAATAACTACGCAATTTGTTATTGGTATATATTGAATATAATAATTCAATATGTAAAGAGTTACCTTATAATATAAGGAGGAATGATTATGACAAGAAAAAAATTGCAACAGCGGAACGTAACTTGTAATGGGGATGAATCTATTGAAAAGAAAATAGAAAAAGCCGCAAAGGGGGCCAAACTAAAAGTAAAAACTAAAAAAGGAAGTGAATTTGGCTCAGGAATGATTGGTAGCAAAAATGGTAGCAATATGTTAAAGAAGAATAAGAGATTACCGGAAATTAAACGTTTGGAAAGAGATGTATTACAATGTATTATTGGACAGGATAAACAGGTAAGACAAATAATTACTGCAATATACAGGGCAATGAATTTTAAAACAATAAAATCAAACGTTTTGATTATTGGTAATAGTGGAACTGGAAAAACAGCGACAATTGAACAGATAGCTAAAAGATTGCATATTCCATATACAATAGAAGATGCTACCAAATATACACAAGAGGGATATTATGGAGCAGATGTAAATGATATGATATTTAATCTTTTAGAAAACTCTGAATTTGATTTTGAAAGAGCTCAGAAAGGTATCATTATTATTGACGAGATTGATAAAAAGGCAGGACATGGTGAACATGATGTTTCAGGTGTAGAAGTACTTAAAAGTCTTCTTAAGATTATTGAAGGAACAAAAATAAAAATACCAGATCCTACTGATCCGTTTGCAGAAAAATTGCAAGATTTTGATACTAAAAATATTGTTATTATATTTTTAGGGGCATTTTCAGGATTGGATAAAATCCGAGATAAGAGATTAAACAAAAATCCATTAGGTTTTGTCTGTGAAACAAGTACTGAATCAAATATGCAGCAAACAAGATTTTTAAAACAGGACTTAGTTGAATATGGAATGCCTGAAGAATTTGTTGGGAGAATTGATTCTATTATTGAAATGAACAAATTAACTAAGCAAGATTTGGCATTAATATTAAAAAAATCAAAGTTATCTGTTTTTAGAAGATATCAGGCAGAATTAAGAGAAAAGGGGATTACATTAACTTATAATGGAAAACTTTTTGAACTTATTGCAGAAAAATCATTGGCATTAGATACTGGTGCAAGAGAACTTAGTAACACTGTAAACTACATTTTTGAAAATATTTTGTATGATGTTCTTGCAAATCCTAATAAGTACACTAATTGTAAATTGGATTTAGAGATTGTTGAAGATAATACAAAATATGAATTGTCATAATAAAAAGAGAGGCCTATTTCAGGTCTCTCTTTCTTTTTACTAGAGGATATCCTCGAGTTTTTTCTTTGCAAACTCAAAGACTTCTTCAATTGACATCTGTGTAGAGTCGATATAGATATTCTTTGAATTTTTAAAGTGTTCGAGGTCTAAATTGGTTCCGGCTACGACTTCTGCGTAGGCTTTACGCGTTTCACGTTCCTGCTTATCGATGTAAGCTGGGTATTCGAATTTGTCAGCATCAGGATCATTGCAGATTCTGGAATATGCTGTACGCGCTTCGCATACCATGTGAATCATGATGTCACATTTTGGTAAGTCATCAATTTGATTCAGCTCACTAATCCAAGAATATGAAAATCCCTGAACTGCTCCGTGAACGAAACTGTCAAGAAAACCTCGCTGTGTAATGATTACGTCGTATTCACCAGAATTGATTGTTTCCTGTAATTCATGGCCAAAAAGACGATTGTCTAAGGCAAATAACAGTCTGTCAGTATATCTGTCTTTTGACTTATTGAGTAAGTCTTTTACAAGATACCGGTCATGTGGGAATCTATCCCTCATAACAGTTAAACTCTTTTCTTCTGCCATCCATGATGTTAAATTGTCTACAAGGCTGGTTTTACCAGAACCATCAAGTCCAGTTACTACTATCCATAATGTCTTTTTCTTCATGTTTTTATCCTCCTGAGATGAAATTTTCAACCTATAAGTAGGATGAGTATTTAATATGTTAATATAAATATTATATAATAAAATTATTTCTATGTCAAAGATTATTGACAAAATTCGACATTATTTTTCCAAGGATCAATAATACTGTCAGGAATTTGCATATCACCATAACCTACACCAATATCAACATCTGGTTTAATTTTTCCATGAAAATCACTTCCACCTGAAATATATAAATTACGTTCATTGCAAAGCTTTAGAAGTCTATAGTGTTGATCTTGTGTAAATGTTGTATAATAACATTCAATACCATCTATATCAAAATTATCTAAGATATAGTTTAAAATAGGTTCAGCATTTTTCTTATATTCAAAAATATGAGGAATAAAAACTAAACCTCCAGCTTGACGAACTAAATTACTTGCAGTTTCAAAATCTGGTACAAAGTCATCCATTTCTACATATAATTTTGTTTTTGGGTCAGACATATATTGTCTATAAAAAATTTTACTTGAATCCCAAGCTTCTTGAGATAATAGTTTTTTATTTTCTTCATGTTTAGTAATTTCATTGTGGAAAAATACAGAAGCAAACATTTCTGGTTTATAATTATCGAGACAATTTTTATCAAGAATAATACCAGCTTCTATACATTTGTCATAAAGTCTTTTTACCTCAATCTTATTTCTTTTTTTGGCTGGGATATAGACATCTTTTACAAGTTCATTCATTTTTTTGTAATCAATTCCATATCCTAAAATTTCGATTGGAATATTTAGAGCTTTTGTGTTAAGCTCAATTCCTGGAATGATTTTTCCTGTGAAAAATGATTTTACATCAAGCTTTTCTAGTTCTTCATAAACTAATGCAGTATTGTGATCTGTTATTGAAATATAATTTAAATTTTTGTTTTGGCATTTTTTTAAAACTGTTGTAAAACTTTCAGTGCCATCTGAATAAGTTGTATGCATGTGTAAATCTATCATAATAAACTCCTTTGAAAAATAATAACATCTTTTGAATAATATGTAAAGAAAATTGACATAAAAAGTTAGAAATGTTATAATATTTATATAAAACTTTTTAAAGCAGAAAGAGGAGGAAACAACATGATTACTAAAAAAAGAGTTGTATTAGAGACTAACAAAGAAAAGGACTTTTTCGAACGGTTTGAGGCAATTGAAATTATAGAAAGACTGTCTCAAATACAGGAAGTATGGGCGAGAAACAAAACACCAATGATTTCTAAAGAGAGCTTATCAAAGCTTTCGATTGTCGGTTATCAGCTGGTAACCGTTCCAGAAAATATGATTGGTGACAAAGAGGCATTCATAGACTTTTGCCACAGTAATGGCTTCGAATGTGGGGAGTATCGGACAGGAGTGATTTATGATACTAACGAAGAACCCTGCATATTTTGTCAGATGGCAAAATATAAAGGATTTAGCTGCTTAGAAAAATACAATCAGTTTGTTCCAAAAACAGTTGATTGCATTATCTATGAAAGCCCAAGCTTCTATGTAGTACCTGAACTGGGAGCACTGAAACAGGGATTTCTTATGATTGTTCCAAAGGAGCATATCCTTTCAGTAGCACAGTTTCCGGAAGAGTTGATGCCAGAATACCGTGAGGTATGTAAAGATGTAGAAGAAATTCTGCTGAAAGCATTTAATGGAAAATTTGTAGCTTTCATGGAACATGGAAGTGGCCCGAGTGGTAAGACATCTCACAAGAAATCTATCGTTCATGCTCATACGCATGTGGTTGTAGATTTTGAATTGAAAGAAAAATATCAGAGGATGGTGCAGATGAAGAGGTGTGAAAACATTTCAGATGCAAGCTCTGTTCACTATTTTTCTTATCAGCAGTCTACTGATGGACAGTTGATGATTGCTATGGATCCAGAAGTTTATGTCCAGAGGCAGTTTCCACGTCAGGTTATGGCTGAGGAACTTGGACTTGCACCTGACCAGTACAACTGGAGGTGGTATGAGTTCGATGAAGTTACTGATGCAACACTTTTCCATCTTAACAATATGTTGAGAAAGGAAACATCAGGTCGAATCTTTGAGAGAACTAGAGATTTTGTCAAAGGTTTTTCGAGAAGAGAACGCAAACGTTAAGACATATCTGCTAAAAGGGCAACCCAAATGGGTTGCTCTATTTTCTTGCAAAAATTGAATAAATATATTATAATATACAATATTAGGAAGGAGAAGAATATGAATCAATTAGTATTACCAAATTATGAACATTGTATATTAAATACAATAACGTCAATATTAAAATATTATAATGTAGAAACAAATCACAAATCATTAGAAAAATTAGATAAGGAATTACAAAAAAAATATAAAAATGTAGTATTCATGATACTAGATGGAATGGGAGAGCATATATTAACACCAATATCACCAAATGGGTATTTTAAACAAAATGAATTAGATTGTGTAACCTCAGTATATCCATCAACAACAACAGCAGCATTAACAACATATTATGCTGGAAAACCACCATATGAAACAGGTTGGATAGCATGGTCACAATATTTTAAAGAATATGGAAGAACAATAGATATGTTAAGTCATAAAGAATCATATAAAGGAGAAAACTTTAAAGGTGCAAAAATAGATGTATTTAAAGAAGTTGTCAATTATACCTCTATATTTGAACAAATTGAAAAAGCATCACCAGAAGTTAAAGCATATGAATTAACACCAACATATTCTGATAAAAGATCAAAAAGAAGTATTAGAGCAGATAATATTGATGAAATAATTCCAAATATCGAAATGCTATGTGAAAATCCAGGAGAAAAATTTATTTTAGCATATTGCGATAATCCAGATGGATTATTACACAAATTTGGAACAGACTCAACAGAAGTAAGCACATATTTAAAAGAAACAGAACAAAAAATAGAAAAAATGTGTAAAGAACTAGATGAAGATACAATTGTTATAATTTCTGCAGACCATGGACATAGAAATATAGAGAAATCTTATACTTTATTAGATTATCCAGAAATACAAGAATGTTTAATATTACCTGCATCATTAGAATCAAGAATAGTAGCATTTTGGGTAAAAGAAGATATGAAAAAAATATTTGTAGAAAGATTTAATAAAATATTTGGAGAAGAATTTTTATTGATGACAAAAGAAGAATTTTTACAAAAAAATATGTTAGGGTTAGGAAAAAAACATCCTAAAGTTGATGACTTCATTGGAAACTATATAGCATTATCAACAGCTAGCAGTATGATTAGAATTGAAACATTTTTAGCAGATGGAAAGCCAGTAAAGAAATCTACTCATTGTGGATTAACAAAAGAAGAAATGGAAGTTCCAGTAATTGTTATAAAAAAATAGGAGGTATTTATGATAGACTTACATATGCATACAACTAATTCTGATGGATCAGATAGTACAGAGGAATTATTAAAAAAAGCTGAAAATATGAAGTTAAAATATATTTCAATAACAGATCATGACAATTGTCATGCACATGAAGAAATTAGAGATTTGGGATTAGAAAAAATGTTTTCAGGAAAAATAATCACTGGAATTGAAATAAAATGTATATATAATGGAAAAAGTATTGAGGTATTGGGTTATAAATATGATTTAGAAAAGATGAGCAAATGGGTTAAAGAGTTCTATAAAGATAAATCAAAGGAAAAATTACAAAAAAAGTATTTTGATAAACTATATGACTCATGTAAAAAGATAGGATTTAAGTTGTCAAATAAAGATGAAATACAATGGAATCCAAAAACTGATTGGGCAAGTTTTACAATATATACAGATTTAAAAAAATATGAAGAAAACAATAAAGTATATGCAGATGATATATTAAACGATTTTACAACATTTAACAAAAAATATTGTGGTGATCCGAATTGTTGTTTATTTATAGATAAAAGAGAAGATTATCCATCACTAAGAGAAGCTATAAAGGCAATAAAAGATGCAGATGGATTAGTATTTATGCCACATTTATTTATATATAAGGCAATAAAAGACAAAGAAACTTTTATTAATGACATTATAACTAATTATGACGTCGATGGATTAGAATGTTATCACAGTGAATTTTCAGAAGAAGAAATTAAATATCTTCTAAACTTAACAAATGAAAGAAAACTATTAAGAAGTGGTGGAAGTGATTACCATGGTAAAAACAAAGTTGGAATAGAAATGGCAATAGGAAAAGGTAATTTAAGAATAGAAGATTCATTGGTAGAAAACTGGATTTAGAATGTGAGGTAAAAAATGAATCAACTTGATTTTGAAGTAATAGAATATATAATTCAATTAAAGATATCAAGATGCATTAAGAAAAATAAAGACAAAGATACAAAAGAATTGATGAAAGATATTCAAAATATTATAAAAAATAAAGAAGATAGCATAAGTATGAACAAACTAGATAAGGAGCAATAATAATGAATAAAGATAGATTTAGTTTGACAGAAGAGGATATAAAAGAAGGGATAGAAAATTTTTTCATTCAATTATTAATAGAAGCAAAAATAAAAAAACCAGAAATTAATAATATATATGATATTTCATCTAAAAATCCTAAAATATCATATATAATTGGTCAACCAGGTGCAGGAAAAACAAGTTCTGAAAGATATATACAAAAGGAATATGGAGAAAAAAATGAATATGCGGTAGGGATTTCTACTGATAAAGTAGCTACATATCATAAATATTATGATGAATTATTAAAATTGTTACCAGATGAATGTTATTCAATTTCTAGAAAGTTTGCTACACCTGCATGTGGAGTTATTTTAAAAGAGGTACAAAAACAAAAAATTAATGTAATAAGAGAGTGTACTTTTAGTAAAGGTGAGCAAGATTATAAACGTATAAAATCATTTAAAGATGCAGGATATGATGTAGAAGTAAATATTATTGCTGTAGATAAATATGAGAGCTTTTTATCATGTATAGAAAGAGATGTTAAATTATTAGAGTCAGGATATGAACCTAGACCGGTTATGAAGAAGAACCATGATAATATGTATGATCGTTTTTTAGATGAGATAACAGAATTAAATAAAAGAGGACTTTGTGATAATATAAAAGTATTTGTTAGAGGAAAAAGTGCAGATTTTCCAAAATTAATATATGAAAATGGATATGATAATTATTCTTGTGCACAGGAAGCTGTAATTAGAGAAAGAGCAAAGGAAAGAAAAAAGATAATTGCAGAGCCATCCAAGTATTTACAAAGAATAATGGAAGCAAGACAAAAAATAGAGAATTTAATTGAAGATGAAAATATGAAAAATGATTATTTAAAAAGATTAAATGAGCTAGAAGAAGAGTATATAAAAGAAGTTGATGAATGTGTTAAATGTTGCGATGAAAAATAAATAAGAAATACATAAATTTTAAAGATTATTCTAAAACAAGAATAATCTTTTTTATTTTGACTAAAATATAAAAGAGAAACAAAATTCTCAAAAAAGTAAGAAGGAGTAAGTTGATATGAAAGTAAAAGATTGTATGTGTGGAGAAGTTTGCTGTGTTAAACCAGAAACTAAAGTAAATGAAATAGCTAAATTAATGAATAAAAATCATATTGGATGTGTTCCAGTTTGTGACCAAAACAATTGTATTGTAGGTATGATTACAGACAGAGATATAATTTTGCGTACAATTGCATGTGATAAAGACGCAAAAAATACATCAGCAAGTGAAATAATGACATGTGATGTATGTACTTGTAATGGAAATGATGATGTATGGGATGCAGAGAAAAAGATGGCATCAAATCAAATTAGAAGAATACCTGTTGTAGATAATGACAAAGTAATAGGAATATTAACACTTGGGGATTTAGCTCAATATAATGAAGAAACTGGAGAAGATCATTTTTGTAATACAGTAGAAGATATATGCGGATGTGGTGGACAAACTAAGAATAATGGCTAATAAGTGTTAGATTAATAAATATTGGGAATATAAAATTTAAACATGTGCAATTATATTCTCAATATTTTATATAAATTTATGAGATTATAAAATTGCCCAATATGAAAAGTTTGTTTATTTACATAGAAAAGAGGAAAAATGTCAGAAGATTTAAATTACATTTACAAAGTAATTAGAAAAGTGTTAAATATAGTTTTAATAATTATAGGAATATACATAGGCATCAAATTGTCAGTTTTTTATATGCCATTTTTAATAGCATTTTTAATTTCATTAATGATTGAACCTGCAATAAAAAAATTAATGAAGAAAACAAAAATGACGAGAAAAATGAGTTCAATAATAATTTTTTTAATAGTATTTTCAATCATAATAGGAAGTGTGATATGGGGAACTACTACATTGATTTCAGAATCCACAAATCTATTACAAGCATTGAATATCTATATAGATAAAGCATATACACAAATTCAAGATGCAATAGGAAAAATGAGTATAACAAAAATAAATGTTTCAAAAAATGTATTAAACTTAATGCAAGATACATCAAAAGAACTTTTAGTAAAAGTATCAAAATGGCTTACAAGTTTTTTGACAAAATTAATAGATATGATAACCTCAATTCCAACAATGGGGATATATATGGTAATAACAATTCTTTCTTTATATTTTATATGTACAGATAGAATATATATTTTGGACTTTATGGAACAGCATATGCCCAAAAAATGGGTTCAAAAAATAGGAATTCACATAAGAGAAATAACTAGAAATCTTGGAGGATATTTAAAGGCTCAAATGATACTAATATTAGTATCATTTGTAATTTCAGTAATAGGATTATATATATTTAAATTTGTTGGAATGAATGTAAAGTATCCATTATTAATTGCATTAGCAATAGGATTTGTTGATGCATTGCCAATATTGGGTTCAGGTTCAGTTATGGTCCCATGGGCAATTATTTCTGCACTAAATGGAGATTTGAGACTAGGAGTTGCAATTTTAATATTATGGATAATAATGTCACTTGTTAGACAGTTCTTAGAACCTAAGGTTGTTAGTGGAAAAATTGGAATTCATCCTATTTTTACTCTTATTGCTATGTATACAGGATTTAAAGTAATGGGTGTTATGGGAATGCTTGTTGGACCAATTGTTTTAATAATTATAAAAAGTATTTTTGGAAATGTTGAAAATTATGGACCGGGTACATTTTTTTCTATTTTGTAGAGGAAAATTTTGGGCAAAAATGTACCCGGTACAAAATTTTCCATGAATAAATTATGAACTAACACATAAACTTAATAAAAAAGATATTGAAGCGAAGTGGAGGACTTAATATGTTTATATACAATTTCAAAATAAATGGAGGAATAGCACTAAAGATTATAATTGTTGTACTATCAATATTTATGTTGGTTGTTTTTGGAATAAGTATTTACAAAATATTTTTTACAAGCGGAAAATTTATTGTAAAAGATAGTATAATTGCAAAAGATATAACTGAAATTCAAGGAGATAATTATACTAACATATTAAAAGCTGTACATGATAATCCAGATTCGTATATTGGAATGAAGGTTAATTTTACAGGTTACATATATAGAGTTATAGATTTTAAAAATGAGCAATTTGTTATTGCTAGGGATATGTTTATTAATGAAAGCAAAACTCAGTCTGTTGTGGTGGGATTTTTATGTGAGTATAAAGATGCTAGTGATTTTTCTAATGGTACATGGGTTAATATTACTGGTACTATCGAAATGGGAAAATATCATAATGAACAGATTCCATTTATTAATATAACTGAAATAAAAGAAACTACTGAGCCTGATAATTCTTCTGTAATGCCACCAAGCAATGATTATGTTCCTACGAGCGGAATGTTTTAAAACATTTATAATAAGTTGTTACAATTCACAGCCCTTAAAAATTATTAATTAATTATTTATATCATTGACCTAATTATTTCATTGTGATAGAATAGCAAAGGTTAATAAAGATAGAAATAAGGGGAAAAAAAATGAAAAAAATCTCAATAGTAGTGCCAGTATATTATAATCATGATAACCTTTTGCCATTATATGCAGATTTGAAGGAAAAGGTATTTTCAAAATTGCCAGCCGAAATTGAATATGAATTAATATTAGTGGATGATGGCTCAAAAGATGGTTCTTATAAAGTGATGCAAGACTTAGCTAAAATAGATTCAAATATAAAAATTATGAGGTTATCAAGAAACTTTGGTGAACATGCTGCAATTTTAGCAGGATTATCACAATGTACAGGAGATTGTGCCGTAAGAAAAGCAGCTGATTTACAAGAACCGTCTGAAATGATATTAGATATGATGAAAAAGTACGAAGAAGGAAATAAAGTCGTTTTAGCTGTAAGAGCTGATAGAGATGAACCTGTTACTCAAAAAGCATTTTCTAATTTATATGCTTTTTTAATGAGAAAATTAGCATTGCATAATATGCCAAAAGGAGGGTTTGATTCCTTTTTAATAGATAGACAAGTTATTGATTTTTTAGTAAAAATGCAAGAATGTAATACGTCTTTAATGAGTCAAATTTTATGGGCTGGTTTTGAGACTGCGACAGTGCCATATGTTCGAAAAAAAAGAGAAATAGGAAAGTCAAAATGGACTTTATCTAAAAAAGTAAAATTAGTATATGATTCATTATTAAGCTTTTCATATTTCCCAATAAAAATGATAACTACAGCGGGTTTTCTAAGCTTTTTTATTGCGTTAATTTGGCTTATAGTTATTATATATAGGAGAATGACAGGTATTATTGATGTTGAAGGATATGCGTCAATTATAATAATTATGTTAGTAGGATTTGGAGTTATAATGCTTTCTATAGGAATTTTAGGAGAGTATTTATGGAGGGCATTTGATGCAGCAAGAAAGAGACCACCTTATATCATAGAAAAAGTAGAGAAAGGTAAAAAGGTTGAAAAATAATGATTATGGATGAAGTAGTGGAAAAATGCAAAAAACACAAACAATTAATATTAATGATATTTTTACTAGGAGTATTTTGTTATTATTTAATTTGGACAATTTCACAACCTTATAATTCATGTCCTGATGAAGGAATGAAATGGGATATATGTAAGTATATTTTTGAACATAATTCCATACCTGATGGAAGAGACGAAAGCATAAGAAATCCTATGTGGGGAATTTCTTATGCTTTTCAGCCGATTCTTACATATATGATAGGTGCTGTGTTTGTGAAGATAGCATCAATATTTACAACGAATCAGTTTGTTTTAGTTGTTTCGGCAAGACTTGTTAGTACAATAAGTATGACCTTGGCAATATATTTTGTAATAAAAATAGCAGATAAATTATTTAAAGATAAAGGAAAATATAAATATTTATTTATTACTATAATTGCATTTCAGCCTATAACAGCATTTTTAGCATCATATATAAATAATGATTCGACTGCTATATTAGCGACTACAATGATAATTTATTTATGGATTTTGGGATTAGAGAGTAATTGGAAAACAAAACATTGTATATTATTAGGATTGGCTATTGGATTTTGTGCATTAACATATTATAATGCATATGGATACATATTGTGTAGTGTAATAATTTGTCTTGTATCAACAATATCAAATAAAATGAAAGTAAAAGATATAGCACAAAAAGCAATAATAGTTTCAATTGTGGCATTTGCAGTAGCTGGATGGTGGTTTGTTAGAAATGCAATAATATATGATGGAGACATACTAGGAACTAGAACACAAAACGAATATGGTGACAAATATGCAATGGAAGAATATAAACCATCAACTAGAGAAACACCACAAAATGAGGGGGAAGGTCTTTGGAACATGTTACATAATGATAAATGGATGAATGTGACAGCTAAAAGTTTTATTGGTATATTTGGGTATCATTCAATTATTATGTCGAGTAAAATATATTATTCATATTTTTTAATATGGCTAATTGGAGGAGTTGGGTGTATATTAAAATTTAAAGAGTTATTTAGTTATAAAAATGAAGAAAAAAATAAATATTTACTAAATTATATATTTGTAATATCAATAATAATTCCAATTGCTTTAAGCATAATATATTCATACACCAGTGATTTTCAACCACAAGGAAGATACATAATGGGAATTATAGTACCATTTACATATTTTTTAGTTAGTGGAATAGAAGAGGTATTAGAAAAATTTGTTAAGTCTCAAAAAATAAAAAATACTATTGTTTTAATGTTAATTGCACTAATAATAATGATATCATTTAAAGCAATTTTTGCATATATAATACCAACATATAAAAAAATATAGAAAGAAGAGATGAAATATGATAGGTTTCAATGTTCCAATTTATATGGATGAATCAATTAATTGTATAAAAAAAGCTGCGGAAAATAGAAAAATTTGTGGAGATGGAGAATTTACAAAAAAATGTAGTGAATTAATGGAAGAAAAGTTTAATGCAAAAAAAATATTATTAACAACATCATGTACATCAGCATTAGAAATGGCTGCAATTTTGTTAGATATACAACCAGGAGATGAAGTAATACTTCCATCATACACATTTGTATCAACTGCAGATGCATTTGTGATGGTTGGTGCAAAAATAGTATTTGTGGATATAAACCCTAAAACAATGAACATAGATGAAAATAAAATAGAAGAAGCTATAACATCTAAAACTAAAGCTATTGCTGTTGTTCATTATGCAGGTGTTTCTCCAGATATGGACAAGATAATGAAAATTGCAAAAGAGCATAATTTAAAAGTAGTAGAAGATGCTGCACAAGGCATTATGGCAAAATATAATGACAAGTATTTAGGAACGATTGGAGATTTAGGATGTTATAGTTTTCATGAAACAAAAAATTATAGTATGGGTGAAGGTGGAGCAATTGTAATTAATGATCCAGAACTAGTAGAAAGAGCAGAAATAATCAGAGAAAAGGGAACTAATAGAAATAAGTTTTTTAGAGGAGAGATTGATAAATATACTTGGGTTGATTATGGTTCATCATATTTACCAAGTGAATTGAATTGTGCATATTTGTATCCTCAACTTGAAAAAGCAGAAATGATAAATAATGACAGATTAACTTCATGGAATTATTACAAAAATGGATTAGAAAAATTAGAAGAGGATGGATATATAACATTACAGTATGTTCCACAATACAGCAAACATAATGCACATATGTTTTACATAAAAACAAAAAATTTAGAAGAAAGAACAAAACTAATAGAGCATTTAAAATCAAAAGGAATTCAAGCTGTTTTTCATTATATTCCATTACATACTTCTCCTGCTGGAATGAGATTTGGAAGATTTTTTGGAGAAGATAAATATACAACTTCAGAAAGTGAGAGACTTGTGAGATTACCAATGTATTATGGATTAACAAGAAAAGAACAAGATGAAGTAATAAATGCAATTAAAGAATTTTACAAGAACTAATTGCAAGTTTGGAAGGAAGAATTTTTTATGAAGAAAATAGTTATTATAGGTGCAAATAATTTTCAAATGCCACTTATAAAAAAAGCAAAAGAATTGGGATATGAGACAAATGTATTTGCATGGAAAGAAGGCGCTGTTGGAGCGAAATATGCTGATTTCTTTTATCCAATAAGTATAGTAGAAAAAGACTTAATTCTAGAGGAATGTAAGAAAATAAAACCAGATGCAGTTATTTCAGTTGCATCTGATTTGGCAACATTAACAGTAAATTATTTAGCAGATAAATTAGGACTTATAGGTAATAGTTTAGAGTGTACACAAATATCTACTAATAAATATAAAATGAGACAAGCCTTTCAAACCAATAAAGTATCTGTTCCTAAATTTATTGAAACATCAAAATTTGATACAAATACTTTAGAACAAATAAGTAAGATGAATTTGCCAATTATTGTAAAACCAACAGATAGATCAGGAAGCAGGTCAATTACTAAAATAGAGAACTTAGATGGTGAAGAGTTGAAAAAAGCAATTGAAGAAGCTATAAGTGTATCTTTTGAGAAAAAAGCAATTATAGAAGAATATATTGAAGGAGAAGAATTTAGTGCAGAAAGTATTTCTTACAGAGGAAAGCATACATTACTTACAGTAACTAGAAAGCAAACAACAGGTGCACCACATTTTATAGAAACAGGACATATCCAACCTGCAGGATTAGATGAAGAAACAATGAAAAAAATAGAAAAAGAAGTATTTGCAGGTCTAAATAGTTTGAAAATAGAAAATGGTGCATCACATGCAGAATTCAAAATTACTCCTAATGGAGAAATAAAAATAATAGAGATAGGTGCAAGAATGGGTGGAGATTGTATTGGTTCAGACCTAGTACAAATTTCTACAGGATATGATTTCTTAAAAATGGTGATTGATGTTGCTTTAGGAAATGCACCAGATTTTACAAAAATTGTTGAGCCGAGAAAAGCAGTTATTAAATTTATCTTTTCAAAAGAAGATGTTGAAGAATTGGGAAAAATACAAAAAGAAAAGCCAGAGTGTATTTATTATGTGAGCCCAATAGAAGAAATAAATTCACATAAAATAGTTGATAGTTCAACAAGATATGGATATTATATTTTAGCAATATAACAAAAGAGGGATTATATGGAAAATGAAATAAAGAAAAAAACAAAGTTAAAGGAAATTTTTATACTACAAATAGTTATTGCAATATATACACTATCAACAGTATTTGCTAAATTTGCATCAGGGCAGGAATTTATGTCATTTAAATTTATACTATATTATGCCCTAGAAATGTTAATATTAGCTGTGTATGCGGTTGTGTGGCAACAATTGATAAAGAAGTTTGATATTTCAGTTGCATATGCAAATAAAGCAATGGGATTGCTTTGGTCAATTGTGTGGGCAATATTAATTTTTAATGAAACAATAACAATAAAAAATGTGATAGGAGTAGTAATTGTAATTGTAGGTACAATTATAGTGAATAGTGAAGATGAGTAAATATGTTTGTTTATTAATTTTAGCAGTTTTAGTAAGTTCTATATCGCAAATTATATTGAAGAAAAGTGCTTCTAAAACTTATAGTTCAATATTAAAGGAATATTTAAATATATATGTAATAACTGGATATGGTTTAATGGTTCTTTCAACTATTTTAGTTATATTAGGATTAAAAGGTGTACCATATAAAAATGAACCAATTATAGAATCTTTAGGATATATTTTTGTTATGATTTTAAGTAATAGGATTCTTGGAGAAAAAATTACTAAGAAAAAGATTATTGGGAATGGTTTGATTTTGTTAGGAATTTTAGTTTATTATATATGATGACCTAGGAAGCACTTCCAATATCCATAATATTTTTAATGGCTGTGAACTGTAACACTATATAAATGCATTTTTCGAAAAATTTGTAAAATTTGTTGAATTATGTAGAAAAATGTGTTAAAATAATTATGTAACTTTTTAATAAAATTTATGAATAATATCATAAGTTTAAAGACCTTATAAAAAAGGAGTGACATTATGGTAACGAAGAAAAATTTTATCTTAGGAATTCAGTCACTGATATCAAGTGAGGACTCAACACTTCGGTTTGGAAATGATAATAAAATAATTATTCCATTTCCAGAAGGAACTGATGCTCTTCAGGAAGTTGCAGATCAGTTTTCAGAAAAAGGAAGAATTGCTAAAAAGCTGTTGGACTATTTTTCAAGTTTCAGAATTGCAGACCTTTTAAAAGAGGAAGGCGTAATTCAGAAAAATGGTTCTGTTCTGAAATTTGAAGCGGGCTTTCGTGATGTTTCTATACCTGATAAAGTAGGAAAAGTTTCAAGCTTTAATAGAAGAAAACTTCAGATTGCTATCGGTATGAAAAACAGAGACAAAAAGGCAACAATTGTCATCATTTCTAAGAATCCTAATTTTAGAATGAAGGCAGAAGCTGTTGGTGTTAAGGCACAGCCGTTCAAGGAGGAAATTTTTCCTGCTTTAGAAGAACAGTATCGAGGAAGAGTAAAATGCGAAACAAGTGCAAAAAAGATGGATGAGTTTAATGCTAAAGGATATATTTTACCAAAAGATATTTTTAGGTTTAAAGAAATTGAATGGGTAACAAATTTATTCTTAAGTATTACTAGCAAAGAATGTAATCATCCAATTTTAGCTCGATATGACGGAGAAAAGATTGTACCGTTAAGATTTGCAGAATGCAATCCATATAATATTAGAGCCAAAAAACTTGGACAGCATTTCGCACTTGAAGCACTCATGACATCGGCTGAAGAAGCTCCAATTGTTATCTTAAAAGGAGGAGCTGGAACTGGAAAGACTATTGTTTCTTTAGCTGCAGCATTACAGCAGACAATAGAAAGAGACAAAGTGTATTCTCAGATTTTGGTAACAACGCCAATCGAGACTTTAAGAGAAGAAAACCTGGGATACTTACCAGGAGCTCTTGAGCAGAAATTCGATCCTTATCTTGGTGGAATTATGGATAACTTGACAATTCTTCTCGGAAAAAAACGTTCTAAAAAGAAAGAAAATGTATCAACTCCAATTAGAAAGAGACAATTAGGTAGTGATGCAGACGATGACAAGGGAGGAATGAATGAACAGAGAAATATTCCAAGAGAAAATGCGAGGATGCTGATAGAACAGGGAGTTATTGTTCTTCAGTTAATCGGTCATTTAAGAGGTCGAAGCATTACAGATACATTCTTTATTATTGATGAGGCACAGAATATTGAGCCTGCAGTAATTAAAAGTATTGTAACCCGAGCTGGAGAAGGGTCTAAGTTTGTTTTTCTTGGTGATCCAACTCAGATCGATAATCCGGAACTTAATGAAAGATATAATGGTTTAGTATATCTTTCAGAAAAAATGAAGGGAAATGAAATGTGCTGGCAGGTCACTCTTGAAAATGAAGAGTCAGTAAGAAGTAAGCTGGCTTATGTAGCTGCAAAGATTTTGTAGCTATAAGAATGGAGGTTTAGTGAAATACACTAAGCCTCTTTTTCTTTCATTGTAACAAAAATGAGTGTAACTAATGGTAAATTTTATCAAAACACTTGAAAATTCCAAATAAGCATGATATATTATATCAGTATAAAAGACAGAAAATCCGAAGAGATAAGAAGGGAAATGAGATAAATGGGAATATTCAACAAAATATTTAAAAGTTATAGTGAAAAAGAAGTAAAAAGAGTAATGCCATTAGTAGAGAAAATAAATGGATTAGAAGAAGAAATATCAAAATTAACAGATGAACAATTAAAAAATAAAACAGGAGAATTCAAAAAGCAATTAGAAGAAGGAAAGACATTAGATGATATATTACCAGAAGCATTTGCGGTAGTTAGAGAAGCATCTAAAAGAGTATTAGGGTTAAGACATTTTGATGTTCAATTAATTGGTGGTATAATTTTACATCAAGGTAGAATTGCGGAGATGAAAACTGGTGAAGGAAAAACTCTTGTAGCAACACTTCCAGTATATTTAAATGCTTTAACAGGAGAAGGTGTTCATGTAATAACTGTAAATGATTACTTGGCTAAAAGAGATAGTGAATGGATGGGAAAATTATATAAATTTTTAGGTCTTTCAGTTGGTCTTGTAATTGCAGGAATGAAGCCAAATGAAAAACAAGAAGCATATGCTTGTGATATAACATATGGAACTAATAATGAATTTGGATTTGATTACTTAAGAGATAACATGGTAATTTACAAAAATCAATTAGTACAAAGAGGTTTAAATTATGCAATAGTGGACGAGATTGATAGTATTTTAATTGATGAAGCTAGAACACCACTTATTATATCTGGTAGAGCAAATCAATCTTCAGATTTATATAAAAAGGCAAATGATTTTGTAAAAAGACTAACACCAAAAGTAATAGTTGAGGAAGATGTTAAAGATGAAGAACAAGCTGAAGACAATGAAAAATATGATTATATTGTAGACTTAAAAGCTAAATCTGCATCATTAACACAAAAAGGTATTAAAAAAGCAGAAGAAACATTCAGACTAGAAAACTTTAATGATATAGAAAATTCAACATTAGTACACCATGTAAATCAAGCTTTACGTGCACATGGAGTAATGAAAAAAGATATAGACTATATCGTTAAAGATGGAGAAGTTTTAATTGTTGATGAATTTACAGGACGTATTATGTATGGAAGAAGATATAATAATGGATTACATCAAGCAATAGAAGCTAAAGAAGGAGTTAAAATTGCAGATGAATCAAAAACTCTTGCAACAATAACATTCCAAAACTACTTCAGAATGTATGACAAATTGTCAGGTATGACTGGTACTGCTATGACAGAAGAAGCAGAATTCGAAGAAATATATAATTTGGATGTAATTTCAATTCCAACAAATAAGCCAATGATTAGACAAGATCAAAATGACGTTATTTACAAAAATGAAAATGCTAAATTTAATGCAATAGTACAAAGTATAAAAGAGAGTCATGAAAAAGGACAACCAGTATTAGTTGGTACAGTTTCAATTGAAAAATCTGAAAAATTAAGTAGAATTCTTAAAAAAGAAGGAATAAAACATGAAGTATTAAATGCTAAATTCCATGAAAAAGAAGCAGAAATAGTTGCACAAGCTGGTAAATTTGGTGCAGTTACAATTGCAACAAACATGGCAGGTCGTGGTACTGATATTATGCTTGGAGGAAATAGTGAATATTTAGCAAAACAAGAAATGAAGAAAAACAAAGTTCCAGAAAACCTAATAGAAGAATCAAACACATATTATGAAACAGATGAACAAGATATTTTAAGAGCAAGAGAAGAATTCCAAAGACTAGAAAAGAAATATGATGAAGAAATAAAAGAAGAAAAAGAAAAAGTAATTGCAGCTGGTGGTCTAAAAATAATAGGAACAGAAAGACATGAATCAAGAAGAATTGATAACCAGTTACGTGGACGTAGTGGACGTCAAGGAGATCCAGGTGAATCTAAGTTCTATATAGGATTAGATGATGATTTGATGAAAATCTTTGGTGGAGACATGATCACAAAAGTTTATAATACAATTGGAATGGATGAAAATGTTCCTATTGAAAACAGAATGATTAGTAATGCAGTAGAATCAGCTCAAAAGAAAGTTGAAGGAAGAAACTTTAGTATTAGAAAAAATGTATTGAAATATGATGATGTTATGAATGCTCAAAGAGAAATAATATACAAACAAAGACGTGAAGTTCTTGATGGAGAAAATCTAAAAGATAATATATTAAATATGATAAATTCACTTGCAGAAGAAGTTGTATTAACATATTTTGCAGGAGATGAAGATGTAAGTGTAGAGGCTCTTGACACTGATATTAGAAATACATTTGGAGTTGAAATGGTTGATTTCATAAAAGAAAATTCTAAAGATTCAAATGCAATTATTGCTAAACTTCAAGAATTAGCATCTGCAAAATATGAAGAAAAAGAAAATGAAATTGGAAGCGAAGATTTAAGAGAGCTTGAAAGAGTTGTTATGCTTAAAGTTGTTGACCAAAAATGGATGGATCATATTGATGCAATGGATGAACTAAAAGATGGTATTGGTCTTCGTGCTTATGGACAACAAGATCCTGTTGTAAAATACAGAATTGAAGGTATGGATATGTTTGAAGAAATGGTTCTTGATATCAAACATGATGTTGTTAAAATTCTTATGAATCTACGTAAACAAGAAGAGGTTAAAAGAGAGGAAGCAGCTAAAATTACAGGTGCAGCTTTACAGGCTATTAATAGCTTAGATAATGGTGAACAAATCAAGTCTGAAGTTAATAGAACTATTGTTAATGATGGACCTAAAGTTGGACGTAATGATCCTTGTCCATGTGGAAGTGGGAAGAAATACAAGAACTGTTGTGGAAAAAACGCATAGATGCTGAAATGTAGGATATTTTAAAAAAATAAAAAATAGTAAAATTGTTTTGTTTTGTTAACCAAAATATAAAAACGTGAACAAGAAATGCTGAAAATAAAGGAATGTAGACATATATATGTAGACATTTCTTTTTTTATATAATAGGAAAGTATCACTTTCCTATTATATAAAAGCTACAATTGCTAGCCATTTGAGATTTTTTCCGTATAGTCGAAGACTCAAATCGTGCGAGAACAAATCAAAGAAAAATTTTCGATTTTTCTTATAAATGCCAGTTTTTTTTGTTAAATTATTATTTGTAGAGTAAAGGTAATTGAATGGTAAATATAAGAAAGAGAATGTTTATAATATTGTATTAAATTTAAGACAAAATAGGCAGAATATGATATAATATGTGAAAAAGTTATAATTTAACAAAATAGGATATATAAATTTTAAAGGAGTGTTTTATGGTAAAAGCAATTTTTATTGATATAGATGGAACATTAAGGGATAGTGATAGAAATTTATCAGAAAGAACGATAGACGCAGTTAAAAGAGTTACGAATGATGGAATTTTAGTTATTTTATGTTCTGGTAGACCTAGAGGATATACAGAACAAGTTAGTAGAGAATGTTTTGCAAGTAAATATATTATTACATCAAATGGTGGAAACATATATGATTATGAAGAAAATAAAGTAATATATGTAAATGAAATGGATAAAGAAGCTTTGATAAAACTTTATCAAATTGCAAATTCAAAAGGCATTAGATATATCATGAACGTTGGAGATGGGAGAGTTGTAAATAAAGTAAAGTATGCAGATCAAGAAATAAAATTAGATGAAAATATAAATGATTTTGTTTATAAAAATCCTGTCGTTCAATGTACAATAGCAGATAGTGATTTTGATAAAATAAAAAATTTGATTCCAATAATTGAGAAAATTGAAAATGTTGAAATTAAAAATAGACATAAGAGTCTGCTAGATGATAGATTTAAAGACGATAATACAATATTTTGTGATATTGCAAATATAAATTCGAATAAAGGTAATGCTGTAAAGAAATTATTAGAAATTTTAAATATAAAAAAAGAAGAAACAATAGCAATCGGTGATGATAATAACGATTTATCAATGTTTGAGCAAGTTGGTCGTAAAGTTGCAATGAATAATGCTATTGATCTTGTCAAAGAAAAAGCTGATGAAATTACATTATCCAATGATGAAGATGGTGTAGCAATATATTTAGAAAAATTGTTAAAAAATAATATAATAAATATAAATCTTTAAAATAAAAAAGGAGACTTGAATAAATTGAATGATACAATAGTATATTTAATTAGACATGCTGAAACTGTTGAAGAAGATGGGATTAGAAATACAAATGAAAACTCTCAAACGATTAATGAAAAAGAAATATTATCAGTAGAAGGAGAGGAACAAGCAAAAAAATTAAGTGAAAATCAAGAATTGAAAGATTTAGATATTATATGGTCAAGCAGTTATGCTAGAGCCAAAGCAACTGCAAAATATATTGCGAATGTAAATAAATTAACATATAACTTAGACGACAACTTAAGTGAGAGAAAATTAGGAAATTTAAAAGAATTAGGAGAATTTATGAAGGATAAAAGAACAAGAGATCCTTCACAAGAACAACTGTTAGATAGAACATTTAGAACATCTGATGGAGAAAGTGCAGAGCAAACTAGAGAAAGAATGAATAAATTTTTTGATAAAATCCTTAAAGAATATGAAGGAAAAAGAATTGCAGTAATTAGTCATGGGGGTTCAATAAAGTTCTTTTTATTAAATTGGTGTACAGTTAATGAAAATGTTAAACTTGTATATAACAAAAACACAATATTAAACATAAAATCACCATGTTTGCTAAGGTTGACTTTTAGAAAAAATGAATTGATTGATTTAGAACAAATAGACTAATTAGAAGATATAAAATGAGTTTATTAACACCAAGTACTTGAAGTATGTAAAAAAAGATGATTTCTGTATAATTATAATACATAAATCATCTTTTTTTGAGAGGTAAAATAATTCTAATTGAATTACATTCCTTCAATATTTAATTCTTCAGTACCACTTAAAACGAACTTACCATCATGGATTATTAATACTTTGGTTCCATCACTTCTTATTGCAACAATATCTCCAAGTTCAGAATATGGGATGGTAACATCAGTATGACAGCCAAAGTAAGCTTGATCTTGAATTTCGCTATTATCAGAAAATCTCTTAATAGAAACCTCATTATCTTTGGCAATGATTTTTTTGCCATCTGGATTAAATGTTTCACTATCTTCTTCTTGAGAATAGCAAGTATCTCCAAAAGCAAAATGAGGTCCAGTTTTTTCTGCAATAAGTATATCAAGTTTATCATTGATGTTATATTTATTGCCCATAACATATGCATATGTGTTTGTACCGATAGCAAATTCTCCCATAGGTAATGTTGGTTGATCAAATAGCAGATGTTCATTGATATATTCAGTATTTTCCTTTTCAGTAGAAAAATTAGTGCAACTGTATTTTTGGATGAAACCATCTTTTATTTGTAGAATAAGGTTTTCAAATTTCCAGTCATTTAAATATATCTCTGATACATGTAAGATACCATTTGTTCCTGATAATTTTGGACTTGTGAATACTTCACCAACAGGTACATTTACATCTGCACAACAATTTTCAAAAATTGTTTCTTTTTCAGGATTAGCCATTTCTGTAAGTGCAACTATTAGGTCTGTTTTGTTACCATTTCTTCCTGTTACATGTACAGTTTTTGCAGTATCTAACACATCAATTATGTTTTGATGGATCTTTTGATATTTATCATTATCAAGAGTATTGATATGAATGGTTTCATTAAAAATTTCCTCAAAGTTATCGCCGATATCTGGGCATGGATAAGAAATTATGCAAAATGACGTATCTTTTCTAATATATTTCCAATACAAATTGGAGAATTTAGTACTAAAATCAGAGTTTATTTTTGCGATCTTTTCTGATTTTGAATAAATTTCATGACCATTTTTTGGAATAAAACGTTTTTCTCCGAATGACTCAATATATACAGGTCCAGCATAAGTATCTAATCTATCACATACAGCTTTAAGTGAGTTTTCAAATGTAGTTAGATAGTTATCTACATATTTCTGATTAATATAAAGATTGTAGTCATATCTATGATTATATTCAACTTGTTTGTTAAAATCTATTGTATTAGGTCTAAATATTATTTCCATTTTTCCATTTAATAAATAATAGATTTTTTTTGCAACTTTTTCGAATCCTATTGGATATGCTAAAACAAAGTACTTTTTCTTATCTATATCTATTCCAGAAATTTTTAAGCCTCTAAAAAAGGCATCAATTGTACATTTTGCCATACCAGTAATTGTTTCATCATCAGTATTATTAAAGAAATCAACAATTTGAAGTTGATTCTTAGTAATGTTTTTTCCATAATAGTATAAATAGTTATATGAGTCTAAATCTGACTCTAAAACAATTTTTCTTTCTGGATTTTCAATTACAGTAGAATGTTTGATGACACCAGATATTGGTATTGATACATTAGAGTAAAATGTAAGAGTAACTGATTTTACTTTTTCTATGCCTTCTGGTATATTAGAAATGATATCATCAATAAAAGACATATAGATATTGGCATATTCAGTTTTTCTTACGAAATTACTATAGCAGTCTAATATACTTTTAATAATTGCACTATAAATTTGCTCTTCTTCAGAGTCATTTTTACAAACAATCGGATTAGCATAAAATTCTGCCATTTTGCTATTAAAATTTTGTAGTTCTTTTAGTGGTTGTGTTCTTAAATCAGTTTTGTATACCTCCTCAAAGAAATTTTTTACTTCCTTAATAAAGTTAGTAATCATAAACATTTCCCTCCTGTGGATTTTTTATAAAATTGTATTGAAATTATATCATAAATTTATATAAAATACAATAAGAAATATAAGTTTTAACAGTGGAACACATTAATGGCAAAATAAAAAAACATCTATAATAAATATAGATGTTTTTTGGTGGACAGGGATGGATTCGAACCATCGTACTCGTATGAGAACAGATTTACAGTCTGCCGCCTTTAGCCACTCGGCCACCTGTCCGAAAGTTTTATTACAAATAAATTATGTAATAAAAAATGGTGCTCCCACTAGGACTTGAACCTAGGACCCACCGGTTATGAGCCGGTTGCTCTGACCAACTGAGCTATGGGAGCATGTTCCATTGCTTAACGCAGTTCTAAGTATAACCCATTTGAAATAAAATGTCAACACTTTTTTGAAAAAAATTTAAATTTTTTTTGTGTTTGTTTTTTTGAAATGGAATAACACATATTTTACAATTTTGTCATATTATGTAATATACAATTTAAAAGGAGGATTAATATGTTTAGACGTAGATATCAAAAATGCTGTTGCATGAACAATAATTCAAATTGTACTAATAATAATATAATTGAAGATAAATGTGATAATGTATGTCCATGCAATTACGAAGAATGTAATGAAGATCAATGTGAATGTGGATTTGACGAAGAATATGAAGTAGGAGTATTTCCAGAAAATCCGATGCTTGCACAAAGCTATGTTCCATGGCAATTTATGGATAAGACATTTAAGCCATGTGTTGGTTTAAAAATGGGTACTATATTTCCTGAATTAGTAAGTCCATATATGCCTTGCCAATCTATGAGAGTAAATGAATTCTTAGAGGCAACAAATACTATTGGAAAGGGGTGCAACAAATGTTAGAAGATGAAAACAGAAATTGCAATTGCATGCAAAATAATATGTCAAATATGACTGCTAATATGAATTGGTCAATGCAAAATAACAATATGTCAGAATGTGAATGTAATGAGTTTAATCAAACAAGAGCAGATATGTTAGAAAGAATTAAATGCTTGAATTTTGCTATAATTGAATTAGGATTATATTTAGACACACATCCTGATGATGAAAAAGCTCTTTGTTTACACAGAAAATATTGCAAAGAATATAGAGAATTAACTGATAAATATCAAAAAGTTTATGGTCCTTTAACAATACAGTTCCCTTGCAATAAGTGGAGATGGCTTGAAGAACCATGGCCTTGGGAAGGAGGAATTGTTTAGATGTGGACATATAATAAAGTTTTAGAATATCCAATTAAGATTAAATGCACAGACCCTAGACTTGCTAAAGTTGTAATTAGCCAGTATGGTGGTCCAGATGGAGAGCTTGCTGCTTCTCTTAGATATTTGTCCCAAAGATTTGGTATGCCTGATGAAAAAGCAAAAGCAATTTTGAATGATATTGGTACAGAAGAATGAGTACCATGATGTTGTCAATAGTTAAAGACAGTGATTACAACTTTAACTATTGACTGCAAAACATTAAATTTTAGGTATTTTAGGATATATATGTAACTCAAAATTAGTAGGGTCTGCATCTTTTTTTATAGCTTTTTCTGTTTTTAAATATGTAACTTTTGCAATAATACTTTTTAGTAAAATATTTTTATCTTCAGCAGATTCTAACTTATAATATAAATCTATAACATTTTCTAATTTAGGTATCATAATTTCTTTCTGTTGTTTCGATTCATTATTTTTACTTAAAAGTTCGGTATATTCATTTAATTTGTTTTCTAAATTTTGAATATTATTTTTTATAGATTTAGAACGATTTATAAATTCATCTTTGCTATAAATACCATTTTCTAAAAAGTCATATATTTTATTAAGTTTAGCATTTTCTTTTTCTAATTCTTTTTTTGTAGCTGTGATGGATTGTCCTATTATCTTGTTATTATCTGTACTTGAATTATCTTTTATTTCATAATTTACTTTGTAATTTTCAATCCAAATTTTTAAAGATTCAATTATTTTATTTTCTACAATATAAAGTTTAGAACTTACATTATCACATTTTGAATTAGAACATATAAGGGTATCAGGTTTGTCTGCTTTTGTGTAAGGTCTTCTTTGCATAGGTTTACCACATTTTTCACAAAATACTAAACCAACTAATGGATTTTGAACTATATTACTATGTTTTACTTTTGGAGTATTTTGTTTTCTTTTTTCTTGTACTAAATCCCAAGTTTTAGTATCAATAATAGGTTCGTGTAATCCATCATAAATTAAATACTCATTATTACGAGGTCTACTAATTGTAAGATGTCCATTTTTAGTTTTCTTTTTTTGTTTCCTTCTATTCCAAACAATTTTACCAATATATGTAGGATTAGAAAGAATATCCTTAACAGAAGAAATAGTCCATTCATTTGAAATTCTAGGTTTTAAATTCATATCATTTAATTGTTTAGCAACTGAATTTATGGTATTACCTTCAAAATTATATAATCTAAATATTTCTTTTACAATAGGTGCTTCATCTTGATTTATTGATAAACTATAACCTTTTGAATCTTTTAGTTTTACTCTATCATATCCAAAAGGAGCAATGTTACCAACAAATTTACCCTCTGAGACAGAAATTTCTCGGCCTCTCTGTAAACGTCTATTTATTGTTTTGTATTCTCTTCTAGACATAAATAAGCCAAACTCAAAATATTCTTCATCAAATTCATTATCTGGGTCATATGTTTTTACAGGTGTAATAATTTTTGTATGAGAATATTTAAAGGCTTTTGAAACGCGTCCTTGATCAGCAGTATCGCCACGAGCAAGTCTTTCTACTTCAACAACTAAAACACCAGTCCATTTTTCGTTCTCGACATCTTTAAGAAGTTTTTGCATTTCTTTTCTTTCACTAATAGTTTCGCCACTTACAACTTCTCTATAAATTTTACCAATAGTTAAATTTCGTGTTGAAGCTAGAGTAGTCAATATTTTTTCATGCCTTGCCAAAGTTTCGCCTTCTCCATATTTTTCAGATTCTATATCTTCTCTTGATTTTCTTAAATATATTGCATATGTGCCATTTTGCACATTTCCTCCTTTCTTTGTAATTTGTCTTTAACTTGCATAAATTATATATGAGATTTCGACATATTACAATAAAAGAGTTTTATTTATTAAATTAATTATAATTTTATCTATATATTCCTTTTGAGTAGCAGTATTTTCTACTATATAATCATCATAAAATTTTATTTTTGTATTTTCTAATGTGCATTCTTCTAATATCATATAATCGCCTCATTTAATTTTATGAGAAAAGCATAAAAAAATACCCAAGACAGGCTTGTCTTGAGTAAATTTACATTTTTCTATGCTAACATTATATGATAGGGAATTTATAAAATCAATTCCCTTTTATTTCCCTTTATTCTGTATATATAGAAAATTTTATTGAAATTTATGTAAATTTATTATATAATATAGCTTGAAATGAGGTAAAAATGGATATTAATACAATATGGAACTCTATTGTTATAATAAAAATAAGAAGAGATGATTCATATAATTTTACATTAAAAGAGATAGAAGCATTTGCTCAAGTTTATAATATGGATTTAGAAGACTTTTGTACTAATGTTTTGAAACTAAGCAAACAACAAATCTATAACTTGAGAAATGGTAAAAATGATTTTGTAAAATGTGTGGAATATAAAAGAATTAAACAAGAATTTTTTGAAGAGAAAAATTTTTCATATAGATTGCAGATTATTAAAGAAAAAATAAAGGTAGATTTTTCTAATAGTTTTGAAATTGAAGAATTAAAAAAATTAAGCTTAAAATTAGGTATAAATTTGAATGACCTTTGTACTAATATACTGGGAATTAGTAGGAACATGTTAAATAGATTCAAAAATGGAGAATTTAAAACAGTTTCTTCAAAGAAATATGAAATGGATAAAGCGGATTATCTTAATTCTATAAATGAAGATATTTTAGAGTATATTTTAAGTTCTAAAGGAGAAACAGATTTTTCTAGTAAGTTTTCATATGATGAAATTATGCAGTATGTAAGCAAGTTCGAAATAAACATTAGAGATTTTTTAGGCCAAACTTTAGGAATAAATAAATATGGAAAATGGTATAAACCAATTTTGGAAACAGATACATATTGGTCAGATAAATATAAAGAGTTTAAACAGCAAAGGATGCAAATTAAAGGAGATGAAATATTAGATAGTTTTATTGCTACTAGAATGCAAAGAACTGGTGATTATAGATTTGATAAAGATGAAATTGAAACTCTTTCAAGTAAATATCATATAAATGTTAGAGATTTTATGGTGTATGTTCTTGGAAAAAGTGAACAGCTTTATTATGATTTAAGAGCTAATAGAATAAAAGAATGCTTTTCGCAAAAATATAAAGCTAAAAAAGAAGAATTAATTATATCTAAAAGAGAAAACTTTATGAGTGAAATAAATCCTAATATACGAACTTATTATTCATGGGATGAATTAGAAAGACTATCTTCTGCTCTAGGAATATCTACATATGATTTGGTTGTAAATGTTATGAAAAAAAGCAGACAAGATTTTTATAGAATTTCAAATAACTATAAAAATGGAAAAAGAGTTTCTTTAGGAGAACATATATCAGGAGCATTGCCAAATGACTATTGTAAAAACAATGTAGAGGAAATTTTAGAAATACTAAGAATAGCAACTAGATCAGCAATAGGATATATGTCCTCAAATGGATTCAAATGTGCAAGATATTATCAAGACTTATTACAAGAGGGATACTTGTATCTAGCAAGTAAAGGAAACCCTATAGATGAAAAAGGTATTCCTTTTATAACATCAAGTGCATATCAAGAAAGTCATGGCTCTATTTTGTATAAAAAAGCATATTTTCATGCTATTAGCAATATAAAGTCTTTCTGTTTAGGTGAAAATACTGGCGAAGCATTTGATGTAAATATAAAAACAAAAGGAACTACTGATGAAATTTTAGATGATGAGGACAAAACTTTATTTATTAAGAATTTATCAGAGGATAATTGTGAAAGACAGATTTTAAAATATTTTTCTGAAAATACATTTTGCGATGAAACAATGAAGGAAGCATGCAAAATATTTAAAGTAAATAGTCAATATATACAAAATTTATTTGCAAAATTAAGAGAAAAAATTTCTTCTCAAGGTATAAGTTTAGATGATTAAAGCTTCTCCTCACATAAATAATTATAATGTACTTTATAAAATTTCTTCAAGGCTAAAGTAAATGCGCTAGCACAGTCTTGACTAAATTTTAAAAGTACATTGTTTTTTTTTCTAAGAGGATTAAGGATAACTAGTTTATTTTTTTGAAAAAATTTAAGTGAACACTAAAGGCAGGATAGCGTGCATCATGCAATGCATATACATGTAGAAGGACAAGCCTTCTAGAGTTAATAAAAGAACAAAAATTTCATGCAAAAGTAATGCAGAAATTCACCGAATGAACTACTAAAAAATGCCTGTTAGAGTGTGAGGGTTCACTAAATGAACTCAAAATTCACTATTTTTAAAAGAAAAGTTCACCGAGTGAACTAAATTAATTCACTTAGTGAATAATAAATTTAATAAGTTCACTTAGTGTACTTGAAATTTATGAAATATTGGCACAAAGTATTGATTTTGTAAATAAAATGAAGTATAATGAATATACTAATATTGATAAATTAATTTATCAAATAAACTAGGTTGCACAAGCCTTTGATTAATTTCATAAACAAGTGCAAATTTAAACATTAGGTTAGATATGAGCCTTTAGGATGCGAATCCTATAAACGAATATTCTATTGAACATTAGGTTAGAAACGAGCCTTTAGGTTACTATAAACGAGTTTCCGGAAAAATTATGGGGGTACTAAAAAAGTATCCCCTATATTTGTAATATGGAGGAATAAATGAAAAATACAAAGAAAATAAAATTAGGAAAATTAAATTTTTACATTATAGATGATAATTATATTAAATATTTAAGTCAATTTGATAAACATATTGCTTACAATAAAAATGAAAAAAGACCATATATAGGAGTGGTAATTATTGTAGAAGATCATTATTATTTCGCACCATTATTTTCTCCAAAACAAAAGCATAAAACATATAAAGATAATTTAACTTTTTTCAAAATTATAAATACTAAAACAAAAAATGATTTAGGTATAATTAGGTTTTCTGATATGATACCAGTACCACAGGAAAGTGTTTATTTATTAGATATGAAAAGTAAAAGTTATGGATATAAGAGATTACTTTCAGAACAATATTCTTACATAAACAAGCCTGAAAATAAAGCAAAAATTATGGAAAAAGCAGAAAAGATTTATAGTATTGTTACAAAAAATAGTAAAAGTAAGATGGCTAAATTTTACAAAGATTTAAGTTGTGATTTTAAATTATTAGAAGAAAAAAGTGCTGAATATAAAGTTTAATAAATAAAAAGTTCACTAAGTGTATTTTAGTTCACTCGGTGAATTTTTATATTTTACAGCCAATAGTCATAGATTTTTTATAATTGACAACATCGTGGTACAGAAGAATTAGCTCACTTAGAAATGGTTGGAACAATTGTGCATCAATTAACAAAAAATGCATCTATAGAAGAAATTGAAGCAGCAGGATTAGGGGCATATTATACAGATCATGGAGTAGGTTTGGAATCTATCCAAAAAGAATTTAATAATAATTTGAATTAAAAATTATTTTTAATGTAAGATTTATAAAATGATTTAAAATTTCTTTTGCCATGAACGACAAAATGTATGTAAACAGTATCTGAATCTTCAGAAACATCATAAACTATTCGATAACTTTTATAAATAAGTTCTCTAAAATGCTTGTCCAAAAGTTCTGGAACATATCTACCTAAATAAGGAGCATTTTCTAGTTCATATATTCGAGAATAAATATTTTCTGAAGTTTCGTTTGCATATTTAATAGAGTCACGCGATATATATTCAAAGATAGAATCTATATCTTCATGTGCCTCATTTGACATCAAAACTTGCATATTTTTTTCTCATCCTTTCTTTAGACTCTTCAATAGTCATTACTCTACCATTTTTTATATCATCTTGGCTTTTTTGTAATTTTGAATGTAGATATAAAGTATAGATAGCATCATCCCAAGTTGTATCATCAGGCAAAGTATTAACTGTTGCAAGAATTTCTTTTTTTTCATTAATCATAATTTTCACTTTCCTTTCTTTTAAAAATTTCTAATAATAGTATAACACAAATTAATTTAAAATACTATGATTTTTTAAAAATTCCAATGTATTACAACATCTTGAGTTTTAGTTTTTTTGTCTTTTTCTCCAACTTCAATATAATCTATAAAGCTATTTACAATATCATAATTAAGTTCTTTAAAATCTTTAAAGTGCTTAATTATTTTTTCTTTTTGTTCTTTTATAAATTTGCTGTTTAATTCTTTTTCCTTTAGATTAGATAAATCATTTTCGACTTTTGTTAGTTCTTTTTGTTTTGTTGATTTATCAGATAGAAAGGAGGCATTTAAATCTTCAAATACATCTTCTGGAACTTTGCCACTTACTTTGTTTAAGTAAAGTTCTTTTATTGCTTTATTTATATCTTCCATTTCTTTTGAAAGCAATTCAAGCTTATTTTTTAATAATTTAGCCTTGTTCAAATTATCATTTGAAACAAATAAATCATCAGAAATATTATCAAAATTATAAAATGCTAAAATTTTCTCTTTAATTTTTTCAGTAACTAAATTTTTAAGATTTTCATAACCAATAGAATGTGTTGTGCAAGTTCCATATAGTTTTTTAGAGCCTTTACAAGAAAAGTAAATGTAACCTCTATCATTTTGACATTTATAAAGTTTTGTGCCACAATCTAAACATACAAGTTTATTGGCAAATAAATGAACTTCGCCATTTTTACATCTTCTAGTTTTACTTTTAAAGATTTCTTGAACTTTATAAAATTGCTCTTTAGTAATAATAGGCTCGTGTGTATTTTCTACAATAATCCATTCAGATTTAGGTTGATTTACCATCTTTTTAGATTTATAACTAACCTTTTTATTATAACCTTGTACCAAATTACCAATATAAACTTCATTTTTTAATATTTTGCTAACTGTAGATTCACACCAATAGTCAATATTCTTACCTTGATTTTTAAAGTTGATTCCTTGTGATTGTTTATATTTAGTAGGTGTTAAAATTCCTTTATCATTTAGTATTTGAGCAATTTTAGTAACACCATTTCCTTGTTCATAAAGATTAAAAATAAGTTTAATAACATCAGCAACTTCTGTATCTATAATAAGTTTATTTTTATTCTCTGGACTTCTTTTATAGCCATAGCATACAAATGATCCAATATGTAAGCCTTGCTTTCTTTTGTTATCAAATGTCTTTCTTATATTTTCTGATAAATCCTCTAAATACCACTCATTAACTAAACCATTGATTTGTCTTGATTTCTTATTTCCTTTATCTAATGTATCAACATGATCTACAAGGCTAACAAATCTAATATTCCACTCGATAAATTTATTGTGTAAGTACTTTTCAACTATTTCCATATCACGAGTAAATCTACTTTGTGTTTTACAAAGTACAATATCAAATTTATGGCTTTTAGCATCTTCTAATAATTTATTAAATTCAGGTCGTTCACTGTCGATTCCAGAATAATCTTCATCACAGTAAATGTTATAAATATCCCAACTCCTTTCTATTGCATAATTAATTAGCATAGATTTTTGATTTTGGATACTTTCGCTTTCATCGTTTTCATGAATTTTGTCATCATCTTCACGAGAAAGCCTACAATAAATTGCCACTCTCATAAGTTTACCCTCCAATCGGTAAACTACTCATTTTGTACAACCTCATTATACAATAACAAGTAGTTTTAATCAACGCTCTTCGCAAATTCATTTACAATTAATCTATTAACAATGATATTGATATATTTTGTAATATCATCAATATTTTCGTATTTGTTCTTTTCAATAACATTAAAATTAACTTTTTCGCACATAACAAGTTCCTCCTTTTAGGCAGAAATACTAATATTCCTGCTATTAATTAATATTCAAAAGGGCTTGTATTTGTGCTAAAAAGCAAAAAAATAAAGCCCTTTACAAATTTGACTTTAAAATAAAAATATATTTAATTAACATATGTTTTTCCTCATTTCTTACTATATAAAAACAAAATTTTATTAAAAATCTAATAAAATCTTGTTAGCTACTAAAACAACATACATGTTTATATTTTTGTATTGGTACTTTGATATTCATATTTATAGTTTTTGGAATATCAAATCCAACTTTTAACTTTCTATCTATCACTAAATTTCCTTTGCTGTTAGTATGATAGGCATTTGAGTTCCATTTTGCAAAAGCATAGTCTGACATATTATTAGTAGCATAAGATAATTCTATTGCATCTTGTTTTTGCTGTGCTATCATTTGCTCATAACTATTGTCATTTTTCTTTGGTCTATCATAAGTTTTAAAATATTCTTGTAAATAAACTTTTCTGTTTTCAGCATTTGTTTTTTTACGAGTTTCCTTTTCTTGTTTGTTTCTATTATCAGATTTTACAACTTTTGAAACATAAGGACAGCTTTTTCCAACTATTTTAGCAATTTCATTTTGTTTTAGATGATGATTATAATATAAGTTTAAAATCTGTTCTTTAGTATTCAATTTTTCTTTTTCCTCCTTTGGTTAATTTTTTGTTTGCAAGATTTTAAATACAATTCGCCTATTGACATTTGTTATTAATTGTTGTATTATTATATTGTAAAAAATTTTACATAACAATTTCATATTGTCATTATACGATTATAATTTATATTTGTCAATACAATTTTAAATATTTTGTTAAAATTTTTTACAAATGCAAAAAACGAAGGAGATAAAAAATGAGAGAATTACCTCGCCATCTTGTTTTAGAAGATTTTTATATATGGTTTAATATGAAAGATAAAGAAGAATATTATGCAACACCATTATATTTATATAATGTATTAAGAAAAGATACAGACAAGGAAAATGATGAAGAAAAAAAGAAAGATGAAACAAGAGTATATCTAGAATTAGAAAAAGATATTTCAAAAACAAAATTGAATAAGAAAAAAGCAGTTATTAGACAACCTTCAACTATTTATATTCATTATGCAGAAAGTATAGGATCATTGCTAATAAATTTTTTAAATGCTGACTTTTCATCTTTTGAATCTGCATATAATACTTTCTTTTATGCTTATGGTTTTGAATTAATAAAAGAATATACACCTTACATATATTCAAAAACTGATGAATATATAACAGATGCAGAATTTATGAAAATGTTAGAAGATATTTATACCACAAGCCTAGATGACCTATTAGAATGGCAAAATAATTTCAAGAAATGTGTAGATTTTGTATATAACTTAAATGGAAATGAAGAATTAAAAGAACATAATACATATTCAAAATTTGTTGCTTATACAATTAAACACAACGAACTTTATACATATTCGCAAGATGTAGAGGTTATATTAGATAATTATATAAACATACACAATCATCATCACAATAAAAGTATAGAACATTTAATAAAAGGTATTGAAGAAAAGGAGCCAAATTTAGAATTACACAATGTTTATACAAGTACAAAATTGAGAAGTATTTGTTTTACTATATTAGATCAACTTGTAAGACAAGAAAACTTATCAATTAAAACTTGTCAAATTTGTGGTAGATATTTCATACCAACTTTTAGACAAAATGAGATTTATTGCGATTTGAAAAATGTTGATGGTAGTGCAACTTGTAGAGATAAAGGAGCAAGTGAAACTTATAAAAAGAGTCTTGAAAATAATCCAGCATTATTACTTTATAGAAGAACATATCAACAAAAGGTTATGACAGTATATAGAAATAAAGAAAATAAGCAATTAAAGAAAGATTTTGACAAATGGAAGAAAGAGGCACAAGCAAAAATAAAGTTATTCAAACAAAGAAAATTAGAAGAAGAAAATCTATATAATTGGATGAACGAAAATAGATAAAGGATGGAAAATGATGGATGAAAGAAATAGAAAAACGATAGCGCTAGTATCATTTTTAAGAAAATTTATAGTAGTATTTTTTAATTTATTTTTTAATATCTATGTATTAAAGATAGTAAATGATGTTGGATTTGTAATAAAAGTAAATTTGATAAGTTTAATATTTGGTTTTACGTTTAATACTTTAATATTAAAATTTGTTAATAATAAAAATGCTAAATTTATTTATGGCTCCAGCTTTGTTCTACTAGTAATATGTATTGGACTATTGTTAGTATTAAAAGAGGATATTATAAAATACATATATTTATTTAAAATGTTATATTCATTAGGAGAAGTAGCCTATGCTGGACCTCTAGAAATGGTAATAATGGGAGCAAACACACAAAAAACATCTAGTAGTTATCAGGCAAACTTAAATATATTATCTAGTATAGCAACAATCTTAACTCCAATATTTTCTGGTTATATAATTGAAAATTTTTCATATAACATACTATTTATAATTTTAGCTTTTGAGGCTTTTGTTGTAATCTTAACTTCGACTAGAATTACAAAATTTTATATAGAAGATCGAAAATTAAACATAAAAGAATTTTGGAATAAATCAAAAAAATATAAGCATATGAAAAATATTTATAAATGTATGTTTTATAGAAGAATATCAGCTCAAGGTGCTATTACAGATTTACTACCTATTATTTTGTTTTTAAAGCTAAATTCAGAATTGAGCGTAGGAACATATGATTCAGTATTTGCTATACTTTCAATATGTTCTCTATCTTTATTAAAACTTGTGAACAAAAAGAATATAAAAAAGAGATTTTATATTCCATTTTCAATACTGATATTTTTATCAACACTTACTTTAGTATTTATACCAGGATTTGTGACATTTTTGATATATTATATTTGTATGAAAACATTTGCAGTGGTTATAGAATCAGAAAGTTGTAGTGCTGTTTACCAATCAATAAATAATAAAGAACTATCAAAATATAACAGAGAACATGATATAGTGTTTAATGTATATATGTTTATAGGACAAGTTATAAGTTATAGTATGGCATATATTTTATATACTTATTTCTATAATGCCAATATACTTTCTGTAGTTGTATCTATTTTAATGTTCTTCTTGATAATATCTTGTATTTATTTACAAAAAGTCGAAGATTATTTAGATAAAAATATGGAATAAATTACTTTAAACGGAGGTGTTGTATGTATAAATTTTCAATAATAATTCCTTGTTATAATGAGGAAAAATATATTAAAAGATGTTTAAATAGTATATTTGAGCAAACACTAAATAGACAAAATTACGAAGTTATAGTTATTGATGATGGAAGTTCTGATTCAAGCACTAATATAGCTAAAGAATATGATATAAAACTTTTAAATTCAAATAGATTAGGTGCTGGTGGTGCAAGAAATGTAGGAATAGATAATGCAAAAGGAGAATACATTATACTTTTAGATGCTGATGATTATTTATATAAAAATGATGTTTTAGAAAAATTAGATACAGATTTAGATAACCAAGATATCGTATTTGTTAAATGTAAAGAAATATTAGGAGATAATGAACGAATTATTGAAGAAACGGGATTAAATACATTAGAAGAACAAATATATAAAGCCACTCATTTTTGTTGTACATTAAAATGTTTTAAAAGAAATCTTGTAAAAGATATAAGATATAAAGATAAAAGCTACCACGAAGATATTTCATTTACTATGGAATTAATGTGCAAAGCAGAATCATTATTATATTTTAATGAAATTTTATATGTATATTATAAAGAACAAAATACTTCAACAACTGATAATTATTCTATAAAAAAAGCATTGGATTTCTTAACACAGACATTAGAATACTTAAATCTTGCTGATAAATATAAAAGTAAAAAGAATGCTTTAATCAAAATGATAGAAAAAGAAGGATATACAGATAAAGTATCAAAGTTAGAAAATTGGATAATAAATGATAGACCATATTCGTATAAAGAATTTTTATATAACAAAAAATAAAAGTAGTTAATAAAGGATACATGAAATGAAGTATAAAGTTGGATTAATATTTTCAAAAAAAGATTATTTATATAATATAGAAGATTATGGAAAAACCTATAATTTACTTTTTATTACTGGGATGGTAGGAGCTGGAAAGTCCACTATATCAAAAGAAATATCAGCCAAATATAATGCTACTACATTATCTCAAGATTGGCTTGCTTGGAGTGAAGTTTATAAAGATAATAAAGTAGCGATGCAGGTATTAGATGAATTTTATAAAATATGTCCTATTGCACAAAATGCAGCAACAAATAATTTATGGCATAGAGATTTGTTAAGCAAAAAAGAACAATATGAAATGAAAATAGAATATAATAAATTTCTAATTGATTACACCTTAAAAAATCCTAATAAATTATACATAATTGAAGGAATAGATATTTATAAAGTGATTGACTCAAGCGAATTTATTAATAGAGGAATTATAATAAAAGGTACTAGTGTTATAAAATGTTTTATAAGAAGATATAAGAGAGATAAAACTATTGAAAACCAAAAAAATATTGATAGCAAAATTAAATATTTAAAAATGGTTATAAAACAAAGTAAAACATTCTATTCTAGAGATAGAAATATTTTAAATAGTTTAATTGCTAAAATTTCTAAATGATTCTCACCTAAGAGGATGTCCTAAACAGAACATCCTTTTTTATTTTTCTAAATCCCATTCTTTTTCTAGTTTTTCTTCATAATTGATTTGTTCTACTGGATCAATAAAAGAGTGAGTTTCTTCTTCGAAGTTTTTAACTAAGTCTTTAGATTCGCCAATTCCAAATTTATGACAAATCCAATCGATAAATTTTTCTACAGTTATATAGAATTTATTTATAATTTTGTGTAAATGATTATTTTCTTTTTCTAATGACCTAATTTTACTTTTGTATTTATATTCAATGTCAAATTCTTTATTTTCAAATTCTTTATTTTCAAATTCTTGCTCTAATTCTCTTTTTCTATTTTCAAATCTTAAATCAAGAGTATTATTTTTCTTTTTATATTCGTGCTCTAAATGTTTTACGGTATTGTGCAATTCTTTATTATCAGCAAGTATGGAATCTCTTTCTTTTTGGTATTTTTCAGCCTCATTAACTAAATTGACTTGTTTTAATAATTCCTTTTGTAAAGAAACTTTTTCATTGTATAGTTTTTCTATCATATTATCTTTTGGCCTAATAATTTCATTTTCTACTTTTTCTCTGTTAAGTTTTATTAGTTTAATATCATTTATATCAGGAGTCTCCGGCAATTCTAATTTCATATTATCTAGTACCTTTTTAGTGTTTTCAAAATTAGTTAATTTCTTTAAATCTTCTATTTTTTCGTGTTTTACTCCAGTCTCTTCTACTGGTAAACCTCGTTCTAAATCAAAGCCTTTTGAAGTTATATATTTGTGAAAAGCATTTTGTAATTGTCTGTAACTATCTCTGCCTTTCCAAAAATCTCTACAACATATTTTATCAATTTCATTTCCTTCTTTATCTTTTGTATTAATTACAGGTATATATACTAGGTGCATATGTGGTGTAGTTTCATCTAAATGTACTGCTGCTGACACAATATATTTTTCTCCAAGATTTTTGTAATTACATACAAATTTATAACTTTCTTTGAAATATCGTTTTGTTTCTTCTAAACCAATCTTATTAAAAAAAGCATTATCAGAAGTAATCATCATTTCACACATGATAATACTATTACTTCTAATAGTGCCTTTTAAATCGTATTCCTTTTTTATTTTATCAAATTCTTTTATATATGTTAGTTCATTTTTCTTACAGTAAAAATTCAAATGTGTTCTTGTTGGATCAATATCTTTATTAGAATGACCTTTTGACCTTCTATCATTGTGAATATATGCTCCCTGTGCATTAACTCTTGTTAATTTATCATTTCTTATAATAGCATAGCTCATATATTCTTGCACCTCCTTCTTTGCTCAAGATATTCTTTTAATGTCTAACATACTAGACAAACAAGTTTGTTAGTATGGCAGGGTTTTCAAACCCCGCACCCCAAACCTAAAAATTGCTATTCGCATTTTTAGGTTATTTCATAAAAAATACGAATAACAATTTTTATGAAATTTGAGCAAGAAAAATAAATTTTTCTTACTCCATTCACTTTAGCAACTACCAAGCAGAAACCAGAGGGAGAGAGCTAAAGTGAATTAGGTGTAATAATCCCATTTATGAAAAATAGAATTATTACACCTATATAAGCTGAAACCGTCGGTCGTTCGCCTCGTTTCATAGGTAGTCTAGTAAGTAGTAATATTACTACTATAATTGCTGATATTTTTATAAAAGGTATATAAAAATATCATTGTTCATACTTGCCCAAACTTTTTACAATTACAAATTCATTTCAAGTTTTGCCACCGAATACTCTTTTATTATTGTGAGTCTGTGTTCTAAACTCTCACTCACGCACTTTGTATAATTAGACTGCTTATACGAATACGAGCAAACTTTATAGCATCGGCTTGCTAAACCAAGAACTTTTATAGAGGTTCTGCATATCTCTTGCATAGAAAAAAGACACCTGTAATTTTTAAATTACAAATGTCTCTTCTATTAAATATTCAATTATATTTACCCTCACAATTGATTTTAAGCAGAATAAAGTTGTAAGGTAATAAACAATGCCTACAAAAAATGTAGGCAAAAAATTTCTTGTACAAAATAAGTAGTTACATATATATTTTCTTTTAGGATAGATAACAAACACACACCACATGGGGTAGATGTATATCCTCAATCAGCAGCAGGAGTGCCATTTGATGCTAATTGTTTGGCATGTAAAGGTGATGCAATAGCAAATCTCCAAGAAGATTTAGCAGCAGAACAAAAAGCAAGAGCAACTTATGAAAAATTAATAGATTTATGCAGAGATAATCCAGATGTGGTTGACCCACTTCGTTTCCTTAGAGAAAGAGAAGTTGTTCACTTCCAAAGATTTGGAGAAGCTTTAAGAGGTATCCAAGATAAATTGGCTGAGAAGAAATTTTATATGAATGATGGTTCTTGTATGAATTTTAATAATGATAATTGTAGAGATTGATAAAAGAAATAAAGAGAAAGAAAATAATACAGGAAATACATTAATGTTGGAAAACATAGATGTATTTCCTGTATTATTTGATCTACTTAAACCTGCTAACCAAGAATATATTATTCAGATGCTTTTATTATAATAGCTAAAGATGCTGGAAAAATTGAAAGTGTAACAGTAAAAGATAAAACAGGAATGTCAAGTTGAAACATATCAAATATGTTCAAAATGTGGCCGTAAATATGTATTAAGTACTAAATGGCAACATAGTAAAATAAGAAGTAGTACTAGGAATGTAGGAAATTGCAGACAGGCTATAAATGTATATTGTGGACATATAAAGAGTATATCATATTTAAAATAATGATAGATCTAAATATTATTCAGATTCTAGGAGTTGGAGTAGAAAATATAAAAAACATTCTACTTCAGCTCTTTTACAATTAACAGCTATGAGTAAAATATACTTGATTTTTAAAAATAGATATAGTAAAATATTTATGTTTGTTAAGGAGGTAATAATATAAAATGGAAGAAAGAATAAAAATATCAGAATTAAAAAAAGAAGAAATAGAAAAAAGTGAATATCCAGTAATAGGAGCTAAATATAACAATGAATATAAAAATTTAGATGACAAAGTTGAAAAGAATGGTAAAATAGAATTAATAAAAATAAATTCAAAAGAAGGAATGAAAATATACAGGAGAACATTAACATATATAATGGGAAAAGCATTTTGGAATATATATCCAGAAGCACATGTAATTGTAAATTATCAATTATCAAATGCAATGTATTGTGATATAGAAAACATGAAAGTAACAGAAGAAATGATGGTAAAAGTAAAAGCAAAAATGCAAGAAATAATTGACAGAGACTTAAAAATAGAAAAAAGAACAATGACAAGAGAAGAAGCTGAGGAATTTTACAAAAGAACAAATACACCTAAAGGAAGACTACAATTTGATTTAGAAGAAAAAGAAGACATAAACATGTATTATTGCGATAATTATTTTAACTATTTTTATGAAATAATTGCAACACATACAGGTATTACTAAGCTATTTGATTTGCAAAAATATAGTGATGGCTTTTTACTAAGATATCCAACATCAAATGATGTAAATAATTTGCCAGAATTTAAAGAAACCAAGAAATTGTTGTGGGCACTACAAGAATATGAAACTATATATAAAGTATTAAATGTAGGAACAGTTTATAGACTAAATAGAGCAGTAAAAGAAGACAGAATAAAATATTTAATATTATTATCAGAAGCATTACATGAAAAGAAAATTTCTCAAATTGCTGATAAAATTGCAGCACGAAAAGGTGTTAAAATGATTTTAATAGCAGGACCATCATCATCAGGAAAAACAACATTTGCACAAAGATTAGGAATTCAACTTAGAATAAACGGATTAAGACCTGTAACAATATCAGTTGACAATTATTTTGTAGAAAGAGAGCAAACACCTTTAAATGAAAAAGGAGAATATGACTTTGAAAGCATAGATGCAATTGATACAGAATTGTTTAATAAGCATTTATTAGGATTATTGAATGGTGAAGAAGTAGAAATGCCGGAATTTGATTTCCATGAAGGAAAGAAAAAATATAATGGAAATAAAGTAAAAATGGAAAAAGATGATGTTCTTGTAATTGAAGGAATTCATTGTCTTAATGATAAATTAACAGAAAAAATACCACATGATCAAAAATATAAGATTTATATAAGTGCATTAACTGTACTTAATATGGACGCATTTAATAGAATATCTACAACAGATACAAGATTAGTAAGAAGAATTGTAAGAGATAATCAGTTTAGAGGATATACAGCAAAAAATACAATTTCAACATGGGAAAATGTAAATAGAGGAGAAGAAAAAAATATATTCCCATTCCAAGAAGAAGCAGATAGTATTTTTAATACATCTTTAATATATGAGTTAGGAGCATTAAAAAATGAAGCAGTGCCTTTACTTGAGCAAATAACAAATACTGAGCCAGAATATGCAGAAGCACAAAGATTACTTGAAATATTACGTTATTTTGAACCTATATCAAAAGATTTAGTTCCATCTAATTCTTTGATTAAAGAATTCCTTGGAGGTGGAGATTTTAAAGGATAATTCTCACCAATAACAGAAAGGAGATAAAATGCTAGAAAAAAGTAAATTTACAAAAATAGACGAAGAATTTATATGTGAAAATTGTGGCAAAAAAGTTCCTAAGCTTGGATATACTTGTAGAAACCATTGTCCATATTGTTTACATTCTAAACATTTAGATATAAATCCAGGAGATAGAGCAGAAGAGTGTCATGGGATTTTAGAGCCAATAGGCTTAGAAACTAATTCTAAAAAAGGATATGTTATTGTTTTTAGATGTAAAAAATGTGGGGCGGTACGTAAGAATAAAATGGCAGAAGATGATGATATGGATGAAATTATAAAATTGAGTGCTAAACAATCCAAATAATAAAAAGAAATAGAAAAATAAAAAAACGCTTTATGATTAAGCGTTTTTTTATGCTCTTTTAACTTTTCCGTTTTTTAAACATTTAGCACATACATGAATTTTTTTGATTTCTCCATCAACATCAGCTTTTACTGTTCTTAAGTTTGGTTTCCATGTACGTGGAGATCTTTTACTTATATGAGAACGAGTTATACTTAATTTATTTCCATGAATTGCTGTTTTTTCACAAATTTCACATTTTGCCATGATTAAATACACCTCCTATTTTTTTATTATAAACATGACTATAAACTAGTTTACCATATAATTCTAAAAAAAACAAGAGCTTTTAGAGAAAAATTATAAAAATCTTACCATATCATTCAATATAGTAAGATCTTAACCTTAAATACGCAGTAGAGTAAACCAGTTATTAACAATATATTTAGTCATATTAAGCAATTGAATTTTATCAACAGAAGTTTCAGCAACTATATTAACATTTCCAAGTTCAGTTCCATTTAAATAATATCTTATTGTTCCAAGAGTCTGACCTTGAGTAACAGGAGCTTGAACAGATTCGTTTAAATTAATTTCATAAGTAATTCCTGATTCTTCACCTTTTTTTATTAGAAATGAAGGAGAAGTTTCATAAACAGCATTTACAGTTTCAGATAATCCTTTTGTTACAGCAATTTGTTTTATAGTTTCTCCTTGATTTCCAAAAGATTTATATGAATAATTGCTGAAACCATAATCTAAAAGACTTGCAGCATTACTAAAACGAAGAGCAGAGGTAGGAGCTTTCATTACAACAGCGATTAATGATAAACCGTCTCTTGTAGCAGATGCAGAAAGATTAAATAACGCAAGGGAAGTAGAGCCTGTTTTTAAACCTGTGCACCCTGCATAATTTCGTACTAGTTTGTTGGTGTTTGAAAGGGCTGATTTACCATCTCTTAATGTATCTGTCCAAATAGTTGAATAATTAGTTATAGATGGATGATTCATCAAAAGTTCTCTTGACATTAATGCTATATCATGTGCAGAAGTTAAATGTTCATCTTCATCAAGTCCATGGCAGTTTTTAAATGTTGTATCATTCATTCCAAGTTCTTTAGCTCTGTTGTTCATCATTTGAACAAAACCTTCTTCAGTTCCACCAAGGTACTCGCTAAGTGCTACAACACAATCATTTGCACTCACAACAGCAATTGCTTTTAACATATCATTTACACTTAGTGTTTCAGTTGTATCAAGCCAAATTTGTGAACCACCCATACTTGCAGCATTACTACTACATGGAATTTGAGTATCAAGAGTGATTTTTCCGGCTGTCTAATGCCTCCATAATAAGCAAAAGACTCATAACTTTTGTCACACTTGCAGGATGTAGTCTTTCATGAATATTGTGTTCATATAGAATTTTTCCGCTGTTTTGCTCAATTAAAATAGCAGATTCTGCCTCTAAATTTAAAAAGTTATTATCTGATATTTCATTACTTTCTGATAAAGATGTTGATGTAGGTATTGAGTTGTCTAAAACAGACCATGTATAATATTCGGAAAAACTAAAACAAGATGTGGTTAAACATATTATTGTAATTATTGAGATTGAACAAATAAATTTTAATCTTTGCATATTAGAGCCTCCAAAATGTCTTTTTTTAATTAATATGCAAATTTTTAAAAATTATACACAAAGTATTAATACAATAAAGTAATTTTACTTCCATTTTTCTTTATAAAACCATCATCTATTAAAAGTTTGAATTCTCTCATCATGGCGCTTCTATCAACACTTAAAAAATCGGCTAAATCTGTATATGTGTATGGCAATGTAAAAGTTTTTCTTAAAGAACCTTTTGATAGAATATCAAAATAAGAAAGAATTTTACTTCTGGTACTTCTTTTGGTAAGTAATTCTATACGTAAATTTAATTCGACAATATTATTCAAAAAAAGTTCACTTAAGCTACTAGTAAGAGTTTTATGAAAATCACAATTACGTCTACATTTCGTTAGTAAAGAATCATATGTATAGAACAATATTTCAGAATTTTTACGTGCAATAGCGAAAAGCTCATTATTAGTATTTGCAGGATAAAAAACTTCACCAAATACATCATCAGTAACAAAATGACTAATGATTGTTTTATTACCATTAACATCATATCTTATTAAATCAACTTCACCTGATAAAACAATACAAAGTTGATTTCGCTTTTCTATGTATGTTGTTACAATTTCATCTTTTACAAATTTTTTGATTTGAATTCTATTACAATTATTAACGAAATTTTTTATAAAATTTTTTTTATCAAAATTAGTATCCATAAAAATCACCTCTAAATTATCAAAATCATGTGCCACAAAAGGTACAAAATTCGACATAATTATTATACTAAAAATTATGAGATTTTGAAATAATTATATTTCATTTTTGTTGCTTTTGCAACAGTTTTTTTAAAAAATAAATGTATAATAAGTACATACAAATCAAACGAAAAAGATTGGCAGAATATACGAAAGTGGCTTTGCTCAAGGGTTTGAACTGTAGAAAGGAATGGGGTAAGATGAAAGTTATAAAAAGAGACGGAAGAACAATTGAATTTGATAGAGATAAAATTCAACTTGCAATCGAAAAAGCTAATAAAGAAGTTAGAGGAAAAGAAAAAGCAACAAGAGAAGAAATTAATGAAATCATAGCATATATAGAAGATTTAGGCAAAAAAAGAATGTTAGTTGAAGATATTCAAGATGTAATAGAAGAAAAATTGATGGAATTTGATAAATATGAATTAGCAAAAAAATATATAGTTTATAGATATACAAGAGCATTAGTTAGAAAATCAAATACAACAGATGAATCAATATTAGGATTAATAAGAAACGAAAATAAAGAATTAGCAGAAGAAAATTCAAATAAAAATACAGTTCTTGCATCAACACAAAGAGATTATATAGCAGGAGAAGTTTCAAGAGATTTAACAAGAAGAATTTTACTACCAGAAAAAATAACAAAGGCACATGAAGAGGGAATTTTACATTTCCATGACATGGACTATTTTGTACAACCAATATTTAATTGTTGTTTAATAAACATTGGAGATATGTTAGATAATGGGACGGCAATGAATGGAAAAATGATAGAAAGTCCAAAAAGTTTCCAAGTAGCATGTACAGTAACAACACAAATAATTGCATCAGTTGCAAGTAACCAATATGGTGGACAATCTGTAGATATGAAACATTTAGGAAAATATTTAAGAAGAAGCCATGACAAATTTCAAAAGAGAATAACAGAAAAATATGGCGGAAAATTACCAAAACAAACAATAGAAGATTTAGTAAAAGATAGAGTAAAAGAAGAATTAGCAGCAGGTGTACAAACAATTCAATATCAAATAAATACATTAATGACAACTAATGGACAATCACCATTTGTAACATTATTCTTACATTTAGAGCCAGATGATGAATATATTGAAGAAAATGCAATGATAATAGAAGAAATCTTAAAACAAAGAATTCAGGGAATAAAAAATGAAGTAGGTGTATATGTAACACCGGCATTCCCAAAACTAATTTATGTATTAGACGAACATAACTGTCTAAAAGGTGGTAAATATGACTATTTAACAAAATTAGCTGTAAAATGTTCAGCAAAGAGAATGTATCCTGACTATATATCAGCTAAAAAGATGAAAGAAAATTATGAAGGAAATGTATTTAGCCCAATGGGATGTAGAAGTTTCTTAGCACCTTGGAAAGACGAAAATGGAAATTATAAATTTGAAGGTAGATTTAATCAAGGTGTTGTAAGCATCAATTTACCACAAATAGGACTTGCAGTTGGTGGTGATGAAGAAAAATTCTGGAAAGAATTTGATGTAAGACTAGAGTTATGTAAAGAAGCAATAATGTGCAGACATTATGCATTACTAGGAACAAAATCTGATATATCTCCTGTTCACTGGCAAAATGGTGCAATAGCACGTTTGAAAAAAGGTGAAAAAATTGATAAATATTTATATGGTGGATATTCAAGTATATCACTAGGATATATAGGAATATATGAACTTACAAAAATCATGAAAGGTGTTTCTCATACAACAAAAGAAGGACATGATTTTGCAATAAAAGTTATGAAACACTTAAATGAAACAGTACAAAAATGGAAAAAAGAAACAAATATTGGATTTGCACTATATGGAACACCAGCAGAAAGTTTATGCTATAGATTTGCACGTATAGACAAAGAAAAATATGGAGATATTCCTGATGTTACTGATAAAGGATATTATACAAATTCATATCATATTGATGTTAGAGAAAAAATTGATGCATTTAGTAAGCTTAAATTTGAAAGTGAATTCCAAGCAATGTCACAAGGTGGCGCAATATCTTATGTTGAAGTTCCTAACATGAAGAATAATTTACAAGCACTTGAGGAAGTCGTTAAGTTTATATATGACAATATTCAATATGCAGAATTTAATACTAAATCAGATTATTGCCAAGTTTGTGGATATGATGGAGAAATGATTATAAATGACCAAAATGAATGGGAATGCCCACAATGTGGAAACAAAGATCATTCTAAAATGAATGTTGTTCGTCGTACTTGCGGATATCTTGGAGAGAATTTTTGGAATGTTGGTAAAACTAAAGAGATTAAATCAAGAGTTTTACATTTATAAAATATTTAAAAATAGGACTGGGTTACCAGCCCTATTTTTGTATTTACTGTATGCAAAGTATTATGAAAATCTTAAAATTCTTGAATAAACTAGGAATTTATGGTATTATATAAGAGTAACAGTATATATGAATCCATAAAAAATTTTTAGGAGGACAACAACTATGGAAAAACTGGACATTTTAAGTTTATCAGATCGTCGGTTAATAAAGATTGATCCATCAACTAAAGGATTCTTTGATAATGTGTGCCGTTTCAAATCAGCTGACAAAAACATTCAAATATTTGTTAAAGTAGCCAAGAAAATTAAGAAGTCTAAAATTAAACCTTTTTGGAAGCCCATTTATGATCCTTCACTGGTAGGTGGAAAGATTATTTTTAAAAAGGGAGAAAATCCAGCAAGATATAAGTCATTTTATTGGTGGTATGAACAAATAAAACAAATGAATGAAGTGCAAGGAAAAAAATGGAAAATGGGAAATGAGTACCAATATTATACTTTCCTAATATGGCTGATTAATAAATTAATAAAAAATGGTTGGTCAGCTACTAAAGCGATGAATGCGGTAGTTCTCGACTCAACAGAATTGGGAAACTATTCACTGGTTAATATGGAAGATTGGCATCTGTCCAAAACAGGAAGTTGTGACATCGTGGGTGTATGTGATTTAGCAAATACCTTCAAATTCGTAAGACGAACCAAAGTAATTTTTGGTTATAACTGTGGAGATGAAGAATCATATTTTTTGGCTGGAGGCTGCTGTGGTGTTAAAGGAGAAGAGAGACCGTTGGCAACATTATTTGAGATGTGTTATGATATGGGAGACATGAATTATTTTTGTACAGCTTGGATGATACTTGAATAAGCAAAAAAATTTTAAAGAGAATGAGACTTGCAATGCAGGTCTCATTTGTATTTCATAGTAAAACTAAATTAGTAAAGAATAAAAGAATTCACAATTCGTTCACAAATATTTAGTATAATAAAATTGAGTTTTAAGAACTTGAAAAAAGGCAACAATTATGATATATTTCATATAATAGGAAAGTAGAACTTTCCTATTATAGAAATACATTGCACAGAAATTTGCAAAGCAAATTTCGCGCACGAACAAAGACGCGGACTTTAAAATGTTATATTATAAGTGCAAATGTAATTAATGTCCGCTTTTGTTCTAGTATAGAATTGAAAAATGTTTAAGGATAAGGAATGAGATAAATATGGGTAAAGTTGTACATATAGGAATGGATGTTGGTTCAACAACTGTAAAAATAGCTGTAATGAACCAAGAATTAGAAGAAATATATACATCATACGAAAGACACTATTCAGATACAAAAAATACAGTATGTAAAGTATTAGAAGAATTAGTAGAAAAATACAAAGAAAATGAATTTACAATAGCATTAACAGGGTCAGGAGCAATGAGTACAGCAAAATTTTTAGATGTACCATTTATTCAAGAAGTTGTATCATGTAAAAGAGCAGTAGAAAAGTACATTCCACAAACTGATGTAGTAATAGAACTTGGTGGAGAAGATGCAAAAATAATATATTTTGGAAAATCAATAGAACAACGTATGAATGGAACATGTGCAGGTGGAACAGGTGCATTTTTAGATCAAATGGCATCACTACTAAATACAGATACAGCAGGATTAAATGAACTTGCAAAGGGATACAAAACAATATACCCAATAGCTTCACGTTGTGGAGTATTTGCAAAAACAGATGTACAACCATTATTAAATGAAGGTGCTGCAAAGGAAGATATTGCAGTATCTATTTTGCAAGCTGTTGTAAATCAAACTATAAGTGGATTAGCATGTGGAAGACCTATTCGCGGAAATGTTGCATTTTTAGGTGGACCACTTACATATATACCAGAATTAAGAAAAAGATTTGTAGAAACTTTAAATCTAACACCTGAACAGACAATAGTACCAGAAGAGGCACATTTATTAGTTGCAAAAGGAGCATGTCTAGATGCAAAAGATATGACTCCTATTAGTGTAGAAAAATTAAAAAGTAAAATACAAGTATTAAGACAATCACATGATACAACAACACAACCATTACAACCATTATTTAAAACAAATGTTGAATATGATGAATTTAAAGCAAGACATGAAAAAGACAAGGTTGAGAAAAAGCCTTTATCAGAACATAAAGGAGATTGTTTTATAGGAATAGATGCAGGTTCAACAACATCAAAATTAGTTGTAACAGATAGAGAGGGAGTGTTACTATATTCATCATATAAAAGTAATGAAGGAAAGCCACTTGACAGTATTATTGAGATGTTAAAAGAATTATATGAAATATTACCAAAAGATGCAGTTATTAGATATAGTGGAGTAACAGGTTATGGCGAAAAATTAATACAAACAGCATTAAATGTTGATTTAAATGAAATTGAGACAATAGCACATTATACAGCTGCTAAAAAGTTTGAACCAAAAGTTACAAGTATAGTAGATATTGGTGGACAAGACATGAAATATATCAAATTAAAAAATAATACAATTGATAATATCATGTTAAATGAAGCTTGTTCATCAGGATGTGGCTCATTTATAGAAACATTTGCTAAAAGCTTAAATTTAAGTATAGAAGAATTTGTAAAAGAAGCATTAGAAGCTCAAAATCCAGTTGATTTGGGTTCAAGATGTACAGTGTTTATGAATTCAAAAATAAAACAAGCACAAAAAGAAGGATATTCAGTTGGAGATATTTCTGCAGGATTGTCTTATTCAGTAATAAAAAATGCAATCCAAAAAGTAATGAAAATAAGAGATACAAAGAAATTGGGAAGCCATATTGTTGTGCAAGGTGGAACATTTTATAATGAAGCAGTTTTAAGAGCATTTGAATTAATAGTTGGAAGAAATGTAATAAGGCCAGACATTGCAGGACTTATGGGAGCTTATGGTATGGCACTTTTAGCTTGTGAACAATATGAAGCAAATATGGATATGGAATATCATTCAACAATTGCAACATTAGAAGATATAGAAAATCTAGATATAAAAGTAAGCCATACAAGATGTAATGGATGTGAGAATCATTGTCAATTAACAATAAATAAATTTAGTAATGGAAAAAGACATATATCTGGAAACAGATGTGAAAAAGGAGAAGGAATAGTAAATGCACATAAAGATTTACCAAACCTTGTAAAATATAAATATGAAAGAATTTTTGGATATACACCACTTGAAGAAAAAGACGCAAAAAGAGGAACAATAGGAATTCCAAGAGTTTTGAATATGTATGAAGATTACCCATTCTGGTTCACATTATTTACAAACTTAGGATTTAGAGTAATAATATCAGAAAAAAGTACAAGAAAAATCTATGAAAAAGGTATGGAATCAATGCCATCTGAATCAGTATGTTATCCAGCGAAATTATCACATGGACATGTTATTAGTCTAATTCAAAAAGGAATAAAAACAATATTTTATCCATGTATGCCATATTCAAGAAAAGAATATAAAGATGCAAATAATAGATATAATTGTCCAATTGTAATTTCATATGCTGAGGTTATAAAAAATAATGTTGAAGAATTAAAAACAAATAATATAAAATTCATGAATCCATTTTTACCATTTGAGTCAAAACAATTAATGCAAAGAATGATGGAATTAGAAGAATTTAAAGAATATAATTTTACTAAAAAAGAATTGAAAGAAGCAATTGCGAAAGCAGAAGCGGAATATCAAAAATGTAGAGAAGATATACATAATAAAGGTAAAGAAACACTTGAATATATAGAAAAGAACAACTTGAAAGGAATTGTTTTGGCTGGAAGACCATATCATGTTGATCCAGAAATAAATCATGGAATTGATACATTAATAACAAGTTTAGGAATGTGTGTATTAACAGGAGATAGTGTTGCAGACAAAACATTACCAGAAAGACCACTTCGTGTGGTTGATCAATGGATGTTCCATTCAAGATTATATGCAGCAGCTGACTTTGTGGGAAAACATGATAATTTAGAGTTAGTTCAAATAAATTCATTTGGATGTGGTGTTGATGCTGTAACAACAGATGAAGTTGAAGAAATTCTAACAAGTTTTGGAAAAATGTATACATTAATAAAAATAGATGAAGTAAACAATTTAGGAGCAGTAAGAATTCGTTTACGTTCACTATTAGCAAGTATAAATAAGAGATTAAGTGCTAAAAACAATGAGAAGCCAAGTGGTGAGTATCAACTAAATAGAAAGCCATTTACAGAAGAAATGAAAGAGGAATATACGATAATATTACCTCAAATGGCACCAATACATTTTGAATTTATAGAACCTATATTAAGAAGTGAAGGATATAAAGCAGTATTATTAAGAGAATGTACTCAACACACAATAGAAACAGGTTTAAAATATGTAAATAATGATGCTTGTTATCCATCAATAATAACAACAGGGCAATTTATAGAGGCACTTCAAAGTGGAGAATATGATGTAAATAAAACAGCAATAATTATGTCACAAACAGGTGGAGGATGTAGAGCAACAAATTATATTGGATTTATACGAAAAGCTTTAAAAGATGCAGGTTTTGAACAAGTACCAGTTATATCATTTAATGTTGTTGGAATGGAGAAAAATCCAGGATTTAAAATAACGATTTCATTAGCTGAAAAGTTGATAAAAGCAATGATATATGCAGATCTATTACAAAAAATGTTATACAAAAATAGAGCATATGAAAAAAATAAAGGTGAAACAGAAAAATTATTTAATAAATGGATGGAAAAAGCAATAGCTTTATCAATAAAAAGTAGTAATAAAGCATTTTCAAAAGGAATTTATGAAATAGTAGAGGACTTTGAAAAAATTGAATGGGATACTAATATTGAAAAGCCTAAAGTTGGAATAGTAGGTGAAATTTTAATTAAGTATCATCCATTCGGAAATAACTATGTAGCAAATTTATTAGAAAAGGAGGGAGCAGAAGTTATTTTGCCTGACTTTATGGGATTTATAAAGTTTATGGCAAGTAATAAAGTAATTTCTAATAAAATGCTAAAAAATGATAATAAAAAGGCTTTGTTAAATGGAATTGCTATTAAATTAATAGATTTATTTGAAAAAGATACAAGAAAAGCTTTAGCTAATTCTAAAAAAGGATATTTACCAACATGTGATATTTGGCATTTAGCTGATAATGTAAAATCAGTTTTATCAACAGGAAATCAAACAGGAGAAGGATGGTTTTTAACAGCAGAGATGCTTGAATATATGGAAAATGATATTCAAAATATAGTTTGTGTTCAACCATTTGCTTGTTTACCAAATCATGTTGTTGGTAAGGGTGTAATAAAAACAATTAGAGATATGTACCCAGAGGCTAATATTGTTCCTGTTGATTATGATCCAGGTGCAAGTGAAGCTAATCAGACTAATAGAATTAAACTTCTTATGACTGTTGCTAAAGATAATTTGAAAATGAAACAAAAAGAGAAAAAAACTTTACAAAATGAAAATATGAATACAACTAAAATTAAAGAGAAAGCTGAAAAGAAATCCTAAAGATTGGATTTCTTTTCTTATAAAAAGTTAATCAAAACCATTAACCTGTAACATCATATAAATTTTAATTTATTTATATTGTACTTTTAAAATTTATATGGTAAAATAGCAACAGATTTTATAAAAAAAGGAGAAAAATTATGATAACAGAAATAGAACAATATATTGCACTGTTTTTTATATATTCATTTGCTGGTTGGGTAATGGAATCAGTAAATATTTCAATAAGAAATAAAAAATTTACAAATAGAGGCTTTTTAGTTGGACCATATTGTCCAATATATGGATGTGGGGTTATTCTAATAACAATTTTATTGCAAAAGTATCGTGATGATATACCTGTAACATTTTTGCTATCGATTTTAATTTGTGGAACACTAGAATATTGGACAAGCTATTTTATGGAAAAAATATTTAAAGCAAGATGGTGGGATTATAGTACAAGAAAATTTAATATAAATGGACGAATATGTCTTGAAACATTAATTCCATTTGGAATTGCGGGAACAGCTATTACAATATGGATAAATCCATTTTTCTTAAAATATATTAATATGATTCCAGAAAATATAATGAATATAATTATTGGAGTAGTATGTCTATTATTTGTTATGGATAATATTGTTTCTTTTAAGATAATACTTAATTTAAAGGAAATGACGAAAGAATTTAAAGATAATACTGATGAGATTTCTAATAAAGTTAAAAAGATAATTAGAAAGAAAATGGTTTTATATAAAAGACTTGTTCATTCTTTTCCTAGACTTAAAGAAAATGTTTTTTATAATAAGTGGGATGAAATAAAAAAGAAAATAGAAGAATCAAAAGAAGAGATTGCAATAAAAATTGATAATTCTAAAGAAGAAATAAAAAACAAAATTGATTCTTCCAAAGAGGAAATTAGAGGTTTCATAAATACTTCTAAAAAGAATTACCAAAAAACAGATAATAAAAAAGAAGAATAAAATATAAAACAAACCCTAATATTAGAATAAATGGCTAATATTAGGGTTTTTATAAAATTTATTTTAAAAGTTGTTTAAGGTTATCTTTTAATTCAGAAGAACATTCAATTAATGGAGCTCTTGGTTTACCAAAATCAAATCCAATTAAATTAATTGCTTCTTTAACAGGAATAGGATTAGTTTCAGCAAATAAAGCATTAATTAATGGTAAAGCTTGTAATTGATAATAACATGCTTCATCTGGTGCATTTTTAAAAAATGAATTTGTAATACTGCATGTAAGTTTGGGAGATACATTTGATAGTACTGAAATTACACCTTTTCCACCAAGAGAGAGAATAGGAGTAATTTGGTCATCATTACCTGAATAAATATTAAAATCATTATTACAAAGAGAAGCGATTTTGGTTACTTGCGAAATATTACCACTAGCTTCTTTAATTCCAATTATATTATCAATTTTAGATAGTTCAAAACATGTTTCAGGTGTAATATTCATTCCAGTTCTGCTTGGAACATTATACATAATAATTGGAAGATTAACAGATTGAGAAATGGATTTAAAATATTCAATTAAACCGATTTTGGGTCGTTTTATTATAATAAGGAGTAACAACTAAAAGACCGTCAGCACCAAGTTTTTCTGCTAATATAGACATTTCAATAGCTGTAGCAGTATTGTTTGAACCTGTTCCTACGATTACAGGAATTTTTTTTAAAGAGCTAATTTCTTTAACTGTTTCAATAGCACATTTTATAGCAGTGACTTTTTCTTCTTTAGTCATAGTACTAGCTTCGCCAGTTGTGCCACAAACAACAAGAGCATCAATTCCGGAAGAAATTTGAAATTGGATGAACTTTTTGAATTCTTGGATATTAACACCGTTTTCATTAAATGGGGTAGCAAGAGCCGTTGCTACTCCTGTAAATAAACATTTTTTCATAATAAAAATAATCCTTTCTTTAAATAGTAACTTATAATTAATATTAAAATATATTCAATTATTAAGAAAAAATTAATAGCATTGATTATTTTTTATTAATATGATAATCTTATAATATAATAAATTTGAAGGAGTAACAAATGGCCAAAAACAAGAGAACAATAAAAAATTTGATAATTTTTATATTACTAATTATTTTAACATTTTATATAATATTAAAAGATCAAGATATAACTGAAATTGCGAAAGTATTACAAAGTGTAAGGCTAGAATATGTATTGATTGCAATAATAGCAATGTTAATATATTTTTTTCTAGAAACTGTTAATATGGGAAGGACATTAAAAACTTTAGAAGAGAAAAGCAGTTTTATGCAAAATTTTAAATATGTACTTATTGGTTTCTTTTTTAGTTCAATAACACCAGCAGCAAGTGGTGGGCAACCTATGCAAATATATTATATGCATAAAAATGGAATATCTGTTGCAAACTCAACATTGTCTTTACTTATAAATCTATGCAGTTTTCAAATTATAACGATATCTTTTGCAATGATAAGCTTATTTTTTAATCATAAATATTTAACAACTGGATTAGTGTGGCTTTTTATAATAGGGGTAACACTTAATTCTATTGCATTAGCATTATTACTAATTGGTATATTTTCAAAAAGACTTTCAGCATGGTTAGTAAAGATTGCTGTGAAAATATTGTCATTTTTCAAAATAAGAAATATAGAAGATAAGCAAGAAAAACTAGAAAAAGAATTATTCAAATATCAAGGAAGTGCAGCATACATAAAGCAAAATAAAATGGTAATGTTAAAAACTATTTTGACAACATTTATTCAAATATTATTTTATTATAGTATACCATTTTGGGTGTATTGTGCTTTCGGCTTCGGCGAATATAATATAATTCAAATAATTTCACTTCAAGCAATATTGTATGCTACAGTTTCAGGAATACCACTTCCAGGAGCAGTAGGAGTAAGTGAAGGTGGATTTTTAGGTATATTTAAAAATGTATTTACAACATCAACACTAAATAGTGCTATGATATTAAATAGAGGAATAAGTTTTTATTTATTTGTATTAATTAGTGCAATTCTTGTTATAAGTCAGACATTTGCTATCAACAAAGAATCAGACTTGACTAATTAGTTTTTCAATAATTTGAATAGCATTGCTAGCAGCACCTTTTCTGAGATTATCGGCAACAACCCATAAGTTCAGAGCATTAGCAATGCTATAATCTTTTCTAATTCTTCCAACAAAAACTTCATCATGTCCATTTGCTTCTGTAGCAAGAGGGTATATGTCATTTTGAATATCATCTTGAACAACAATTCCTGAAGATTTTTTTAAAATAGATTTTACATCATCTATTGAAAATGAATTTTCAAATTCTATATTAATGCTTTCACCATGACAATTCTTTACTGGAACACGTACTGCTGTTGCTGTAATAGGTAAATTTTGATGTCCTAAAATTTTTCTGGTTTCATTGATCATTTTCATTTCTTCTTTTGTATATCCATTAATTAAAAATGAATCGATATGTGGCAAACAATTATCATAAATAGGATGAGAGAACTTGAGTAAGTGTGTGTTTGAGGAGTGTGCATTGTATCCATTTTCTAAATCTTGTAGTCCTAATTTACCAGCTCCAGAAACTGCTTGATAGGTTGAATATACGATTCTTTTAATTTTAAAGTTATCATCTAATGGTTTTAATACAACAACAGCTTGTATTGTTGAGCAATTTGGATTTGCTATTATATTATTATGATTAATAGCATCTTTAAAATTAACTTCTGGAACTATTAGTGGTACATCATCATCCATTCTAAAAGCACTACTATTATCAATTACAATACATCCTTTTGAAGCAGCAATTGGAGCAAAATGTTTAGATGTTTCTGCTCCTGCAGAAAAAATTGCAAAATCAAATCCAGAATCAAATGAATTATCTTTTAATTCTTGAACGACATATTCTTTGTCTAGAAGTTTTAATTTTGTACCTGCTGACTTTGAGGAAGAAAAAAGTGAGTATTCAAAGTTTGGAATGTTTTTTTCTTCTAATACTTTTAAAGCTGTTCTACCAACTAGACCTGTTGCACCAACTATTGCTAATTTATAATTTTTCATATTATTAATAACCTCCTAGATAAATATATATTCAAAAGTCCTGAAAATATTAAATGTAAATTTTGGACCGGGTACATTTTTTTACTTTTTTCAATCTATAGCAAAATCAAAATCTTAAAATTATAACTTTAAATGAAATGACGAATATGATTGGAAAAGCTTTAGAAATTCTTAAGAAATTTTATGGAAAGAGTTCACGAGAGTGGAAGGGAGCCATAAAATGAGTTAGAATTTCTTAAGCTTTGTAATGAGTCGAGGAATGTAATGCAAAGTTATAATTTTAAGATTTTGATAAGACATTAATAAAAGTGAAAAAATGTACCCGGTCCAAAATTTTCACTTGTCGATTATTGTCGAACGATTTTTCTTGACAAAGTATTGCTAACGAGAGTATAATGATATGGCATAAAAAAATAATGTGTTTCTACTTTTATTAAATCCATATAATTATTTAATGAATTTATTTTTAATCAATTATATTTGTATTTATCAAAAATATTTTAAATTATATCTGATTAGTATAACCCAAAACTTGACGAACCTATTGTAAAATGTTAAAATAAAAAGGCCAAAAGAATAATAGAAAGAAGGAAAAAAATGAAGATATTAGCAGTCGGAGATATTGTAGGTGAATCTGGAGTTAGAAAATTAAAAGAAGAGTTACCTAGAATAAAAAAAGAAAAAAATATAGATTTTGTAATAACAAATGGTGAGAATTCAGCAGGTGGAATGGGACTAACTGAAAGAAATTTTAAAGATATAATGGAAGCTGGAACAAATGTAGTTACAATGGGAAATCATACATGGGGAAAAAAGGATATATTTAAATTTATAGATGATCCAAATTTATTAAGACCTGCAAATTATCCAAAGGGAGTAGTAGGAAAAGGATTAGGGATATATGAATGTAAGGGTAAAAAAATAGCTGTTATGAACTTTTTAGGAAGGGTAGATTTAAATATTCTTACAGAAAATCCATTTGTATTAGCAAAGGAAATGGTGGAAGAATTACAAGGTAAAGTTGATATGATATTTATAGATTTTCATGCAGAGGCAACAGCTGAAAAAATAGCAATGGGTAGATTTCTAGATGGAAAAATTACTGCATTATTTGGAACACATACACATGTACAAACAGCTGATGAACAAATTTTGCCAAATGGTACAGCATATATTACTGATTTAGGAATGACAGGACCAAAGGAATCTGTAATAGGAATGAATATACAAGCATCACTTAAAAGATTTGAAACAACACTTCCTGAAAAATATAAATTAGCAGAGGGAGCTTGTATTTTAAATGGAGTCATATTTGAAATTGATGATGAAAATAATAAAGCAACAAGTATAGAAAGAATTTATATAAAGTAAATATAGAAAAACATAGAAAAATTGTCGAATGTCGCGATGAAAAACTTGAAAAAATTTCCAAAAATACTAGACAACAATTTCCAAAAGTTGTAAAATACATAATGTAATAGTTGCAACAAAAATTAAATTATAGGAGGCAAAAGAATGGAAATTTTAAAGATTTCATCAAAATCTAATCCTAATTCAGTAGCAGGAGCTATTGCAGGATTAGTTAAAGAATCACAAAAGGCAGAAATGCAAGCAATTGGAGCAGGAGCTCTAAATCAAGCAGTAAAGGCAGTAGCAATAGCAAGAGGATTTGTAGCACCAGCAGGAGTAGACTTAGTATGTATACCAGCCTTTGCAGAAGTAGAGGTAGAAGGAGAAGATCGTACAGGTATAAAATTGATCGTTGAATCAAGAAAATAGAATGTAATTTTAAATTAATAAGTAAATAAAATTAGGGGGCTTTTTTAAGCTCCCTTTTTGTGAAAAATCAGTTACAAACTAAAGGTTTTAATTAACTTTTTTATAAGAAAGACTTAAAATATAAGCTTTTCATTGCATTCCTCGGCTTATTACGAAATAAATCAAAATAACATTTCCTAAAAGACTTGAAAAAATCGCCATAATAATATATTATAACAAAGCAGGGGGTGTCGTTTTGAAAGGAAATTTAATAAAATATATATTTATTGTTTTTGTAATTGCAATAACAATTGCAGTAATTTATAAATCACATAAAAGTAATGAAACACAACAAACAGAAGAACAGCCTATAAGCGGTACAGAAGAAGAAATGATAAAAGAGATTACATTAGGAATAGCATCTTTTGATACAATAAATCCAATATTAAGTCAAAATAAGCAAGTACAAGAAGTTTCAAGGATAATATATGAACCATTATTTGAATTAGATTCTGAATATAAATTGCAAAAATGTTTGGCAAAAGATTGGGCAAAAACAAGTGCAACCACATATTTAATAAAAATAAGAGATGATATAAAGTGGTCAGATGGAACGGCATTTACAGTTGAAGATGTGTTATTTACAATAGATGTATTAAAACAAATACCATCAATATATGGAAACAATGTACAATATGTAGTTGGTGCTAATAAAGTTGATGAAGATACTTTGCAAATAACAATAGACCATGAAATAGCATTTTTCGAATATAATTTAATATTTCCAATAATGAGCAAAGCATATTTTGAAGGTCAAGATTTTTCTACAACAGAAAAAAATAATGCACCTATTGGAACTGGAAAATATAAAATAGTTCAAAATGATGATAAGATTGTTTTAAATAAGAATGAGAATTACTCTCGAGATGAATTAACACTTGAAACAATAACGATTGGAAAATATGCAAATTTAGGAGAATTATATAATGCTTTTAAATTAGGAAAAGTAGACATTATTACAACTACAAATACTGGAATAGAAAATTTCATAGGAACAATAGGATATAATAAGCAAGAAGTTGCTGGAAGAGAATTTGATTATTTGGCATTAAATACACAAAGTGCAATATTATCAAATCAAGAAGTAAGAGATGCATTATCACATGCGATAAATAGAGAAAATATAGTTGCATCTATATATAATAATAAATACAAGGTAACAGATTATTCATTAGATTATGGTAGTTGGTTAAGAGGGCAGAATGGAGATTATTCATATAATCCAGATTTATCAAGACAAATTTTAGAGCAAAATGGATGGGCATATAAATATAACAGATGGCAAAAAACTGAAAACTATTATACCAAAACATTAAATTTAAAAATTGTTGTACAAGCTTCAAATCAAGCAAGAGCATCAGTTGCAGAAATGATTAAAGCAGATTTAGCTAATATTGGAATAAGTGCTACTATAATCAAAGCAAGTGATACACAATATCAATATTATTTACAAAATAAAAATTATGATGCAATAATAACAGGAACTACAATTTCAGCAAATCCAAGTATAGAAACTTATATGAATTTATGTAATTTTAATAATGAAGAATTAAACAACTTGATGGCAGAAGTAAAGAATATAACTAAAGAAGACTTACTTAAAGAAAAATATAATAGAATTAGAGAAATTTTTAATGAACAAAAACCTTATATTGGTCTATATAGTAGTTATTATGCTGTTTCTAGTAATTGGTCTCTTAAAGGAAATGTTACTGCAAATTGGTACAATATATTTATTGATATAGATAATTGGTATAAAAATTAAAAAATGCTTGACAAAAGAAAAAAATAGATATATAGTATAGATATCGAACAAAAGTTTATATAATTTTAGGAGGAAGAATACATGGAAGAGAACTTAGAAAAGAAAAAAGCGCTAGAAGTAGCAATGAGCCAAATTGAAAAACAATTTGGAAAAGGATCAGTTATGAAATTAGGAGAATTTAAAGCTATGGAGGTAGAAGCAATACCTACAGGAGCATTAAGTTTAGATATAGCATTAGGAATTGGTGGAGTACCTAGAGGAAGAATTATAGAGGTATTTGGACCAGAATCATCAGGTAAAACAACATTAGCATTACATGTAATAGCAGAAGCACAAAAAATGGGTGGAGAAGCAGCATTTATAGATGCAGAACATGCTTTAGACCCAGTATATGCAAGAAAATTAGGCGTTGATATAGATAATTTGATAGTATCTCAACCAGACACAGGAGAACAAGCACTTGAAATAACAGAAGCATTAGTAAGAAGTGGAGCATTAGATGTAATAGTTGTTGACTCTGTTGCGGCATTAGTTCCAAAAGCAGAAATAGATGGAGATATGGGAGACTCTCATATGGGACTTCAAGCAAGATTAATGTCACAAGCATTAAGAAAACTTGCAGGAGCAATAAATAAATCAAAAACAGTATTAATATTTATAAACCAATTAAGAGAAAAAATAGGTGTTATGTTTGGGAATCCTGAAACAACAACTGGTGGTAGAGCATTAAAATTTTATGCTTCAGTTAGAATGGATATAAGAAAAATTGAAAATATAAAACAAGATGGACAAGTAATGGGAAATAGAGTTAGAGTAAAAGTAATAAAAAATAAAGTAGCTCCACCATTTAGAGAAGCAGAATTTGATGTATTATATGGAAAAGGAATTTCTAAAGAAGGAAATATCTTTGATATGGCAGTAAACCTAGAAATAATAGATAAGAGTGGATCTTGGTTTAGTTATGAAGGACAAAGAATTGGTCAAGGTAGAGAAAATGCTAAGAGATATTTAATAGAACGTCCTGAGCTTCTTCAAGAAGTAGAGAAAAAAGTTAGAGATAATTTTGCAAAAGCATTTGAACAAAGCTTAGGAGAGGAACTTCCAGAAGAGGATGATGAAGAGGAGCCAAAAGAATAAAAAATAGATGAAATGAAAGAAGAAATAGCAAGAAAAAACTTGCTATTTTTTCTTTATAATAGTAAAATAAATGCAGAAAACTAATTTATGGAAGGGAATAGAAATGAATAAAAAATGGCAGGTATATCAAGTAGACAATGATGAAGTTGAAAAATTACAAGAGAAGTATAAAATAAATAAATTGTTGGCAACAATATTGGTAAATAGAGGAATAACAGAAGAAGAGCAAATAGAAAAATTTTTAAAGCCAAAAAGAAGCGACTTTTATAATCCATATGGAATGCCAGATATGAATATTGCAGTAGAAAGAATAATGAAAGCAATAGAAAATAAAGAAAAAACAATCATATATGGTGATTATGATGTAGATGGAATAACAAGTGTAACAGTACTAAAAAGCTTTCTTGAAGAAAGAGGATTACATGTTGGAGTATATATACCAAATAGACTTGAAGAAGGATATGGATTAAACAAAAAAGCAGTAGAATATATAGCAGATCAAAAATATAATTTAATGATAACAGTAGATTGTGGAATATCTGCAGTAGAAGAAGTTGAATATGCGAATCAATTAGGAATAGAAACAATTGTAACAGATCATCATGAACCTGGAAATGAGCTTCCAAACGCACTTGCAGTTGTAGATGCAAAAAGAAAAGATAACCAATATCAATGCAGGAATTTAGCAGGGGTAGGAGTTGTATTTAAACTAATACAGGCAATCGGAATAAAAATGGGTCTAGAAGAAAAAGAATATTTGAAGTATTTAGATATAGTATGTATTGGAACGATTTCGGACATAGTTCCATTAACAGATGAAAATAGAGTAATTGTAAAATTAGGATTAAAACTAGTTGAGCAGACGAGAAATTTAGGATTAAAATCTATATTACAAGTTTCAGGCTATAATAAGATAGATTCAGTTACAATATCTTTTGGAATAGCACCAAGAATAAATGCATGTGGAAGAATGGGACATCAAGAAGAGGCATTAAAATTATTCTTATCTAAAGATATAAATGATGTGAGTGAACTTACACAAAAGTTAAATGAATATAATAAAACAAGACAAGAAATAGAAAAAAGAATATTCGAAGATGCAACTATTCAAATAGAAAAACAGGGAATAGCAAACAAAAATACAATAGTATTAATGGGAGAAAATTGGCATCATGGGGTAATAGGAATAGTAGCATCAAAAATAACAGAAATGTATTTTAAACCAAGTATATTATTATGTGAAGAAGATGATTGTGGTAAAGGCTCAGGTCGAAGTATACCAGGTTTTGATTTATATGAAGCATTAACAGAGTGTAAAGAATCAATAGAAAAGTTTGGTGGACATGCAATGGCTGTTGGAATAAATGTAAAGAAAGATAAACTAGAAGAATTTAAGGAAAGATTAGAACAAATCGCGAAGGATAAAAATATAGAAGAGATTGTACCTATTTTAAAAATAGATGCACAAATAAGTTTAGATGAAATTAATAAAGAAATGGTAAATAGTTTAAAAGAATTAGAACCATTTGGAGAAGAAAATAAAAATCCTTTATTTGTGTTTAAGAATTTAAAAATAGATTCTATAAGAGCACTTTCAGAAGGAAAGCATTTAAAACTAACATTAAAGGACAATAAGAATATAGTAAATGCAATAGGATTTAATTTAGGAGAATTTGCAAACGAATATAAAATTGGTGATAAAATTGATGTTGTAGGAAATCTAGAAATTAATTCTTTTAATGGAGTTGATAATATACAAATAAACATTAAGGATTTAATGAAGTCTATATAAGCTCAAGGGGGGAAGTTTATGACAAAGAATTATACAATAAAAGACATAATAGATAGAGTGAAAAAAAATAAAAGATGGCCAGATGTAAAGCTAATACAAAGAGCATACAATTATGCAATAGAAAAACATGGTGATCAAAAAAGAAAATCAGGAGAACCATATATAATACATCCAACAAATGTTGCATATACAATTGCAGAATTAGGTTTAGATGAACCTACAATATGTGCAGCATTGTTACATGATGTAGTAGAAGATACTGATGCAAGTAAAGAAGATATAAAAAAAGAATTTGGAGACGAAATTGCTGAAATGGTAGATGGAGTTACCAAATTAAAATTAATACAACATGCTTCAATAGAAGAAAATCAAGTAGAAAATTATAGAAAAATGTTCTTAGCAATGGGGAAAGACATAAGAGTAATAATAATCAAATTAGCAGACAGATTGCATAATATGAGAACACTAGAATTTTTGAGAAGAGACAGACAAATTGCAATAGCACAAGAAACTATGCAGTTATATGCACCACTTGCAAACAGGTTAGGTCTATATTCAATGAAATGGGAATTAGAAGATCTAGGTTTTAAATATTTGCAACCAGAAGAATATGGAGAATTAATAAAAGGAATAGAACAAAAAAGAGAAGAACGTTTAAAATTTATTGAAAAAATAATGAGCGATATAAGAGTTCAACTAAAAAAACAGCATATTGATGCAGAAGTAACAGGAAGAGCAAAACATTTATATAGCATATATAGAAAAATGAGAAGAGATAACAAAACATTAGATCAAATATATGATTTATTTGCATTAAGAATAATAGTAAACTCTGTAAAAGACTGTTATGCTGCATTAGGAGTTGTACATGAGATGTATAGTCCTATGCCAGGAAGATTTAAAGACTATATAGCAGTTCCAAAAACAAATATGTATCAATCAATACATACAACATTACTTGGAGAAAAAGGAACACCATTTGAAGTGCAAATACGTACATGGGATATGCACAGAATAGCAGAATATGGTATTGCAGCACATTGGGCTTATAAAGAAGCAAATTATGGAAGTAAAAAAGGACATCAAACAGTAAAAGTTGAAAACGACAAACTTGCTTGGCTAAGAGAAACATTAGAATGGCAACAAGAAATGCAAGATCCACAACAATTTTTAGAAACATTAAAAACAGAATTATTTGAAGATGAAGTATATGTATTTACTCCAAAAGGGGCAATAAAAGTATTACCAAGAGGAGCAACTCCAATAGATTTTGCATATAGTATACATGCTGAAATAGGAAATCACATGACAGGCGCAAAAATCAATAGCAAAATGGTACCAATAATAACACCAATAAAAAATGGAGATATTGTAGAAATAATAACATCAGAAAATTCAAAAGGACCAAGTATGGATTGGCTAAAATTTGTAAAGAGTTCATCTGCAAAAAACAAAATAATGTCATGGTTTAAAAAAGAAAACAAAGCAGAAAATATTGAAAAAGGAAAAACTTCAATAGAGAGAGAATTAAAAAGAATTGGAATACCATATGCAGAACTATTTAAAGTCGAATATATAAATCCAATGCTTGATAGATACAAATACAAAAACTTGGAAGAAATGTATGCTGCTGTTGGATTTGGAGCAATAACTGCAACAAAAATAATAGCAAGAATGTTAATTGAATACAGAAAAGAGCATAAAGAAGAACCAATTGAGCAAAAAATAGAAGAATTAGCTACTGCAAAAAGAAATAATACAAAACCATCAAGTTCAGGAATAATTGTAAAAGGAATAGATAATTGTTTAGTAAAACTTTCTAAATGCTGTAATCCACTTCCAGGAGATGAAATTATAGGTTACATTACAAAAGGAAGAGGAGTATCAGTTCATAGAAAAGATTGTATAAATGTAAATGAATTATTTAAAGAAGAAAATAGAATAATTGATGTTCAATGGGCTAACCAAGAAAAAGTAACATATACTGTAGAGATAGAGATATTTGCAAATGATAGAAATGGACTCTTAGGAGATATTGTGCAAAAATTAAATGATTCAAAAGCAAAGATTTTAGGTGTAAATGCTAAAGCAACTAAAGAAAGAGTTGCTATAACTGAAGTTACTATTGAGGTTGATAGTTTGGATAGTTTAAATAAAATTATTCGTGAACTTAGAAAAATTGATAGTGTATATGAAGTTAATAGGAAAAAATAAACTTTTACCAGTAGGGACACCCATAAATGGTCAAAATTTTTACCAGTGGGGACACCCTTTGCTTATACTGTTAACCTTACACTAAGCAATAAATGTAAAATTTTCATTTCATTCCTCAGCTTATTTCGAATCTTAAGAAATTCTAATTTTATATAATAGGAAAATAAATTTCCTATTATATAAATGCTACTATCGCTTACCCTTTGAGATTTTCTCCTGATAGTCGAAAACTCAAATCGGGCAAAGAAAAGATGACAAAGTCACTTTTCTTGAGGCACTCTTCCACTCTCGTGAACTTTTTCCATAAAACTGCATAAGAATTTCTATAGGTTCTACATGCACATTCGTAATTGCATTCAAAGTTTACATTTATTGCTTAGTGTAAGGTTAACAGTATAAGCAAAGGGTGTCCCCACTGGTAAAAATTTTGACCATTTATGGGTGTCCCTACTGGTAAATGTTTTATAGTAAAAGGAGAAAGAAATGATTTTAAAAGAACTAAAGATTGAAACTTGGATAGGAGATGCAACAAATTGCTATATAGTCCAAGATGAAAAGTCAAAAGAAACAATGGTGATAGACCCAGCAGGAGATGTTGATAAAATAGTAGAAATGCTTGATATACTACAAGCTAAATTGAAATATATTTATTTAACACATTGCCATGGAGATCACATTGGTGGAGTTAAGGAATTAAAAAACAGATGTGGTGGACAAATAGTTACACATAGATTAGCAGCTGAAAATTTGCTTAATACAGATACTAATTTAACATTATATATAGGCAAAGAAGGATTGACTATTGAGACTGATGCACGTGTTGATGATAATGATTTGATTCATTTAGGTGATTTGGAGTTTAAAGTTATTCATACACCTGGTCATACTTCTGGAGGTTCATGCCTTTATTCTGAAGAAGAAAAGCTTTTATTTTCAGGAGATACATTATTTAGAGGAACTTGGGGAAGAACTGATGTACCAACAGGTGATTTTGAAGCGGTTATAAGTTCTATTACAAAAAAACTTATGATTTTACCTGATGAGACAATAGTGTATCCAGGTCATGGAAAAAGTACTATGATAAGAGAAGAAAAGCCAATTTATTTAGAACTTAAGCCTAGATTGCTATAAGTAGTTCTAATTTATAAACATTAAGCATATATTATATATAGGAACATTAGGACAAGGAGAGAAATATGTTTAATGTTACAATAATAAATGCAAAAAAATCAATAATCAAAATAGCAATAATTATAAGCATTATAATAGTTTTATTTGCTATAACTCAAATAATAAATAAATTTAAAACAAATGAAGTTTTGCAAATTAACCTATCAGAAGAATTAGTAAGCTGTTTAAATAGTGAGATTCCTGCGATAGCAAGTACTAATTACATATCAAATAATGTAATAAAAGAAGACAAAGAAGAATATAAAGAAACATTTGCAGGAAAAATATTAAATATTGAACTGGCTAGAGTATCACAAATAGAACAGCCTCCAATCGAACAAGCAAAAGATGAAAATCCAGCAGAGGAACCAAAAGATAATAATGAACCAAACGTAGAAAATAAAAATGAAGAAACGCAACCAGTGTCGACAGATGTGGGAACACAGGTTGTAACGCAAAATCCAATAACAGAAAATTGTAATGTAGAAATTAATGGAGTGAAAATTAAGAATGAAACTGATTTTGAAATAAATGAATCTATAATGAATACTGGTCTAGATATAAATAAAGAAAATATTACAATTTTTCATACACATACATGTGAAAGCTACACTCCAACTGAACAATATAATTATCAACAGACTGGGAACTTTAGAACAACAGACTTAAATTATTCTGTTGTAAGAGTAGGAGATGAACTTACAAACAATTTAGTGGAATATGGATTTAATGTTATACATGATAAAACGTATCATGATTATCCTGCATATACAGGTTCATATACAAGGTCAAAGACAACTGTTGAAAATATATTAAAATCAAATCCAAGTGACATTATAATAGATTTACATAGAGATGCAATTGGAAGTAAAAGTAATTATGATCCAAGTGTAAAAATAGGAGAGGATACAGCTGCTCAACTTATGTTTGTAATAGGAACAAATGGAGGTGGTTTATATCACCCTAATTGGCAATCTAATTTGAAATTTGCAATTGAGCTACAACAAAAAGCAAATGAAATATATCCAGGCTTATTTAAAACTATGATTGTAAGAAATTCAAGATATAATCAGCATCTTGGAAAAGCTGCTTGCATTATAGAAGTAGGAGCAACAGGAAATACACTTGAACAATGTATGAATAGTATGAAATATCTTGCAAAAGTTTTTGAGGAATATAAAAAGTAACAAAAATCATCTCAATTAAATTTGGGATGATTTTTGTTATAAGGCAAATTATTATTTTGTTAATTTGCTATAATATGCACAATCTGAAGAAGTGCATAATTTTGAGTTAGAAATAATATCATAAGAGCATATTCCATCAATTTGATAAATACAATCTAAAGAACAATTGATATTTGTCAAAGGATATCACCTCTTATTAAAGTATTATCTTCAAAATTTAAATAAATATACATTAGAATATTGTGATTTTTGTTAAATTATAGTATCATAAAAGTAGGAAGGGAAAAATATATGAATAGTGTATATTTATCAAAATCAAAATATTGTAGAGCGAAGCAATGTAATAAAATGCTATGGATGGATACATATAAAATAGAAGAAAAAGTGCAAACAGCAAATGATGCAGTTTTAAAAAATGGAACAGCAGTTGGCGAAATAGCTAAAGGAATATTTGGAAAATATGTAAATATTGAATTTAATAAAGATTTAACTCGAATGGTTTTTGATACAGAAGAAGCTTTAAATCAAAAAAGCAAGATAATAACAGAAGCATCTTTTATATATCAGAATAATTTTTGTAGTGTTGATATATTAAAAAATGATATTGATGGTGTAGAAATATATGAAGTGAAAAGTTCAACATCAATTAAAGATATTTATTTAGATGATGCATCATATCAGTATTATATATTAAAAAATTTAGGATACAATGTAAAAAAAGTTTGTATAGTTTATATAAATAAAAAATATGTTAGATATGGAAATCTGGAACTGAACAAATTGTTTAATATTCAAGATATAACTGAAATTGCAAATTCAAAGTTAGATGAGATAGAAAATAAAATTAAGAAGATTAATGATTTTATGGATAAACATGATGAAGATAATGAACCAGATGAGAGTATTGGTATGTATTGTATGAAACCATATAAATGTGAATATTGGGAATATTGTACAAGGAATTTACCAAAACCAAATGTTTTTGACATATATGGAAGCATGAGGTTAAAAGATAAATTTAAAAAGTATAATGAAGGAAAAATTTCATTTGGAGATTTACAATATGAAAAATTAAATCCAAGATATTTGGAACAAATAGATTACGAAATAAATAATCATCAACCTAAAATTGAAATAGAACCAATTATGGAATTGTTAAATTCGCTTAAATATCCGTTATATTTTATTGATTTTGAGACATTTCAGCTTGCAATTCCTGAATATGATGGTACAAAACCATATCAACAATTACCATTTCAATATTCTCTTCATATAGTTGAAGAAGAAGGAGCTGAAATTCAACACAAAGAATTTTTGGCAGAAATTGATGATAAAGATTTTTTACGACATTTTGCAGAAAGTATGATTAAGGATATAGATAAAGATGGAAGTGTTATAGTTTATAATAAAGGTTTTGAACATTCTAGGATAAATGAACTAGCAAAGTTATATCCAGATTTAAAAGATGAATTATTAAGAATAAATAACAATATTGTGGATTTTTTACCACCTTTTAAGAAAAGACAATTTTATATGAGAGAAATGCAAGGATCAGCATCTATAAAAAAGGTTTTACCAGTATTATATCCAAATGATCCTGAACTTGATTATCATAATTTACCTGTTGTACATAATGGAGAAGAGGCTTCAGATACTTTTTTGAGTTTAAAAGGAAAAACAAAAGAAGAACAAAAGGAACTAAGAAAAGGGTTATTGGTGTATTGTGAATTAGATACTTGGGCAATGGTGAAAATATGGAAAAAATTTATGGAAATAAAGTCTGCTAATTTTTAGCAGACTTTAAAGTTTTTTGATAATATTTACAATATTCTTTAACTGTACATTTGTCACAATGTGGTTTACGAGAATCACAAGTTTTTCTGCCATGCCAAACGAAAAGATGATTTATGTCTTTTAAATATTCTTTAGGGAATATTTTTAGCAAATCTTGTTCAATTTTTTCAGGTTCAGTGTTAGAGGAAAGGCCAAGTCTGTTAGAAATTCTTTTTGCATGAGTATCAACAGCAATGCCATTTGCGATTCCAAAAGCTTCTAGTAAAATTACATTTGCACTTTTACGACCAACTCCAGCTAATGTCAATAATTCATCCATTGTATGAGGAACTTCACCATTAAAATTTTCTAAAACCTGTTTAGCACATAATTTAATATTTTTGGCTTTATTCTTATAAAAACCACATGGATGGATAATTTGTTCAAGTTCGTTTAAATCAATATCTGCAAAATCTTGAATTGTTGTACATCTTTTAAATAAAGTTGGCGTAGTTTTGTTTACTCTTTCATCAGTACATTGAGCTGAAAGCATAACTGCAACAACCATTTGAAAAGGTGTTTCGAAATCTAGACTACAAGTTGCATCAGGATAAGTGTTTTTTAATATTTCTACAAACTTATTTATATCATTTTTCTTCATTTTTTTCTCCGTTTAAAAGTAAATTAATTATTTTTGGATAAATTGTATTTGCATTATTTTTCCAATTATCAGAAATTTGCTTAGCTCTATCTCTTGAACCAGCGAATGTAGAAATTTCAAAAATTGTTTCAGTTTTTTCAACAATTTTACATTTTACAGTATAATTATTTTCGTCTTTTGGTATGTATTCTGTAACAATTGAAGATTCTTCTGCTATATTTGAAACTTCTTCTTTAAAAATATTGTCAGCTTTTAATTTCAAAATTCCTGGTAAAAGTGATTTTGTAAGTGATAATGAATTTTGACCTTCTGAAGTGATTTTTACAAATGTATCTTCATCTTTTGTAAAGGAACCAACTAGGTTTGTCTCAATTAAATCTGTTAACAATTCTTGAAAATAAAAATAGTTAATACCATTGGCAGATGAGACAATTTTATATAAGTTGTCATTTTTTATTCCATCTGATAATTTATTTAGCAAGTATAAAATTAATACTTTATTTTCAGCTAAGTCTGCTATAGATTTTTCCATAAGAGCCCTCCTTTTTCAAATTTCTGGGATTATTATATCACGGAAAGTAGTATTAGTAAAGAAAAAAAATATTTTTTGCAAATATAATCAGATATAAAATACATTGACAAAAAGTAGAAAAGATGGTAACATAATAAAAAATAAAAAGTGAGGTACAAAAAATGACAAACAAGGAATTTGAGAGGCGGCTTATAACAATCGAGAGAATGCTGGTAAAATTAATTGATGATATTCAACAATCCGAAGATGGTAAGCAAAATTCGAGAATCACAGCTATAGTGAATGAGGTTTTAAGCGAAATTGGACTGAATGAAAAAATGAAGGGGTACAATTATCTGAAGGAGGAAATTATTATTCAGATTGAGGAGCCAAATACCAAGCTATACGGGTATGTTTCTGAAAAGTATTCGAAAAAAGTTACACACGTAGAATACTATGTCAAATCACTGAAATTGAAAATATTCAGCAAGAATAGAAAAGAAAAATTAAAAGAAATATTTGGGGATAATGAAATTCCTTCGAATAAAGAATTTATAATTTGTCTTGCTGAATATGTAAGACGAATGGACGAACAGGAGCAAAAAACTCGAAAATTTTTCAAAGAACCAAAAGAAGAAAAAAAAGTAACAAAAAGTTTAGTAAAAGAAATTTTACGAGATGTAGGGATTGCTCCCTGTTATAAAGGATATAAATATCTTATTGAAGAAATTATTAACAAGATTGAGTATCCTGACGGCAAACTTTACTGCAATTCTGCTCAAAAATATACAATTAGTAATTCGTGTATAGTGAGTTGCATAAGAATAGTAAAAGAAAAAACCTTTAAAAAAGAGGAAAAAAGTGAACTTTTTCAAAAATTGTTTGGGGAATATAGTAAGATTCCATCAAACAAGGAGTTTATAGTAATCCTTGTAGATTACATAGAAGAGAGTTCTACTATGTAATATTGTCACAAAAACACTATCAATAATTGATAGTGTTTTTTGGTTTTTATAGAATATTGTGTCAAAAAAAATCGAATTGAATAAAATATAGTAGCCTAAATTTGTATTTAAAAAGTAGAGGTGATAATATGCGTGAAATAAAAAAAGGTGATATAGTTAGTAGAAATTCATATAAAAATGATATAATGTTTGAAGTTAAAAGAATTTTAAAATTAGTAAATGAGAAAAAAATTGCAATATTAAAAGGAATAGATGTACGAGTAGAGGCAGATGCTCCGATAGAAGATTTACAAATTATAAGTAAAGAAGAACAGCTTATAAGAGAAAAAGAATTTGAAAAAAGAATAAGCATTAAAGCAGAAAGTGAAAAAATAGAATATAATAACAGAAGAAAAGAAATAGTTCATACGGGAAGGATATTGCATTTAGATGGAGACAAAAGATATAGTGAAAAATCAGTAATGTATTATAAGAAGATGGGATTAAATGCTATTGTAAAAAACATACCAGAAAATAAGCAATCAAAAGTTGTATATAGATTACTTACAATCTATAATCCAGAAATTCTAGTAATAACACGGGCATGATCGGAATGATAAAAAATGGAGCAAGATATAGAGATATATATAATTATAGAAATTCAAGACATTTTATTCAAACTGTCAAAGAGGCAAGAAGATATGATGAGAAACATGGAAGGAATTTAGTAATATTTGCAGGAGCATGTCAGAGTTATTTTGAAGCATTAATGGATGCGGGAGCTAATTTTGCCTCATCACCTGCGAGAATATTGATAGATTTTTTAGATCCGTTGGTAGTTGCAAAAAGTATAGCTTTAACAGATAAAAATAAATATATTACGATAGATGATTTTGTGGAAGAATTAAGGGATGGAAAAAAAGGAGTTAATGGTATTGGAGCACGCGGAAAAAAGAATGTAATATTTCTGTAACATAAATGTAATACAAATGTAACATATATAATTACAGAACTTGTAAGCCTTGGTATGAGCGAAATACAGAAAAATGACAATAAAATACATGCTTTGACAAAAACACCTACAAATGATATATTTAAACTATCTTAGATAAAGTAGGTGATTTAATGATTTGTAGAAATGACATTTCAAACTTAAAAACAGATATTAATGATAAGATTGGGCAAAAGATAATTGTTAAAGGTTCATTAGGAAGAAGCAAGGAATTTGCCAAAGAAGGTACAATAGAAAAAGCATATTCAAATCTTTTTGTAGTAAAATATGAGGAGAACGACAGAACTGCATCATATACGTATACAGATTTACTTACAAGAACTGTAGAAGTTGATGTATTTAATGGTGAAGGATATAGTCCATTATTACCACCAATAATTATAGAAAATAAAAGAAGAAAAATGAAAGAACAACTTGTTTAGGTTGTTCTTTTTCTGATTATATTTTCAAACTAGTTTCGAGAGCGAGTTTTATCATATTATTAAGACCAGTTTGACGTTCTTCTGGTGTAGCAATTTCTTTAATATATTTAGAATCAACAACACTCATCAAACATGCGGCTTTTTTATTTAAAATTTTAGCAACATAGAAAAGTGCAAAGGCTTCCATTTCAGCAGAAAGTGGATTAAAACCTTCAGGGATTCTTTCTAAAAATTTATTAACATCAGTCATGTAGACATCAAAACAATCTGTGCAAACAGTATTTCCAACACGAATATTAATGTTGTTTTCTTTTGATGAATCTGCAATAATAGCATTTAAATCTTTACTACTTGAAACAATATGACAATCTTCATTATTAAGTGTTAATGCAAAATTACTTTCAGAAAAAGTAGTTTCAGCAAGAACAATATCAAATAGTTTTAAGTCAGGTTTATAGCCTCCGCAAGAGCCTATACGAATTATATTTTCAACTTCATAAAATTTATATAATTCATAGGAATAGATTCCCATACTTGGCATTCCCATACCAGAAGCCATAACAGTAAGTTCTTTTCCTTTATATTTTCCGGTATATGCATAAATTCCTCTTACTGAATTAACTAATTTATAGTTATCAAGAAAATTTTCAGCTATATATTTGGCACGAAGCGGATCTCCGGGCATTATAACTGTTTTTGCAATATCACCTAAATTTGCTTCATTATGTGGTGTAGACATAAAATACCTCCTTATAAATTAAAATCAAAATTATTATATCAGTAAAGAATATAAAATTCAATAAAAATTAAGAAGGAAGTTAATTGAATTTGAAGAAAATAATCAAGAGAAAACAATTCACGAAAAGAACACAAAAAAGGAATACTTTGATAACAAACTATATATAAAATACAATTAGAAAAAGTTACCAAATATTAAGAAAGGAATTTGGAGTATGAGAGAAAATGATTTAATAACAATTGAAAACTTTTTAGAAAATAAAGAGGAAATGTTGGATGTTAAAGAAGAACCATTTGAAAAACTCATGTTTTTTTACAAATCAGCATTAAACCAATTAATTACACAAATGAATATAATAAAAGATGAATTTCAAATAATGTATAATTATGACTTGATTGATCATATTGATACAAGAATAAAAGAACCAAAAAGTATAGTAAAAAAAATGGAAAAGAAAAAATATGACAAAACATATTTAAATTTAATAGATAAAATAAATGATATAGCAGGAATGAGAATAGTATGTACACTAAAAGATGATATATTTTTTATAAGAGATTTAATAAAACAAATGCCAGAATTACATATATTAAAAGAGAAAGATTATGTAACAAATCCAAAACCAAGCGGATATTCAAGTTATCATATGATTGTAGAAGTGCCAGTAAAATTGACACAAAAAACAATTTATGTTAAATGTGAAATACAAATAAGAACAATGGCAATGGACTTCTGGGCAAGTTTCGAACATAAAGTTAAGTATAAAACAGAACAAAATGTAAGCAAAAAAGCATCAAAGGAACTAGTGAATTGTGCGAAGATGATTAATAAATTTGATGATAAAATGATTTCATTAAAAAATGTATAAAACCTCTTGACAGTTTACAATAATAATTATAAAATATAATAGGTTGAAAAAATATATAAAAAAATAAAAATTAAAAAAACATATATTTATTCGAACATTGAAAATTAAATAAGAAAGAGGTGTATGATTATGGATATTTTAATCATAGTAGCCGCTGTCTTAATCTCATTAGCAATAGGTATATCACTAGGAATAGTGATAAGAAAAAGAATTGCAGAATCTAAAATTGAAGGAGCAGAAAAAGAAGCTCAAAGATTAGTAGAGCTAGCAAAAATAGAAGCAGAAAATTTGAAAAAAGAGGAAATCTTCAAAGCGAAAGAAGAAATTATGAATGCTAGAAATGAATTAGATAAGGAGATTAAAGAAAGAAGAGGCGAAATACAAAAACAAGAAAGTAGAATTATCCAAAAAGAAGAAAATTTAGAAAAACGTTCAGATAATTTTGAAAGAAAAGAAAAAGAATTAGAAAGAGAAGAACGTGAACTAAAAGAAAAAGAAAAAGAAATAGAAGAATTAGAAAATGAGCGAAGAGAAGTTCTTCAAAAAGTTGCAAACTTATCTCAAGAAGAAGCAAAATCACAACTATTAAAGACTGTTGAACAAGAAATCACAAGTGAAAAGGCAGCATTAATTAGAGAATTAGAGCAAAAAGCTAAAGAAGAGGCTAAGAAAAATGCAAGAGAGACAATAAGTTATGCAATTCAAAAATGTGCAGCAGATCATTCTGCTGAAACTACAGTTTCAATAGTACCACTTCCATCAGATGATATTAAAGGTAGAATAATTGGTAGAGAAGGTAGAAATATAAGAGCATTAGAAACTCTTACAGGAATAGATTTAATAATAGACGATACACCTGAAGCAGTAATCTTATCAGGTTTTGATCCATTAAGAAGAGAAGTTGCAAGAATTTCACTTGAAAAATTAATAGATGATGGTAGAATTCATCCTGCAAAAATAGAAGAAATGGTAGAAAAAGCAAAAGAGGAATTATCAGAAACTATTAAATCAGAAGGTGAAAGGGCAGCACTAGAAACAGGTGTAATAGGTTTAAATCCAGAACTTATAAAATTAATAGGAAAACTAAAATACAGAACAAGTTATGGACAAAATGTATTAAATCATTCAATAGAAGTTTCAAATTTAGCGAGAATAATGGCAGAAGAACTAGGATTAGATGCAAAATTAGCACGTAGAGCTGGATTATTACATGATATTGGAAAAGCTCTAGACCATGATATGGAAGGAACACATGTACAAATAGGTGTTGACATATTAAAGAAATTTAAAGAAAATCCACTAGTAATAAATGCAGTAGAAGCACACCATGGAGATGTTGAACCACAAACATTAGAAGCTGTATTAGTACAAGCTGCTGATGCTATTTCAGCATCAAGACCAGGTGCAAGAAGAGAAACATTAGAAGCATACATAAAAAGATTAGAAAATCTAGAATCTATTGCAGATTCATTTGATGGAGTTGAAAAATCATTTGCAATTCAAGCTGGTAGAGAAGTTAGAATAATTGTAAAACCAGAAAAAATTACAGATGATAAAATGACGTTACTAGCAAGAGATGTATCTAAGAGAATTGAAGATGAAATGGATTATCCAGGACAAATTAAAGTTAATATTATTAGAGAAACTAGAGTAGTAGATTACGCAAAATAAAATAAAAACGAGCATTGAAGCTCGTTTTTATTTTTTTTGTATTTTTTTATTTTTTGGAATTACAATATTTTGAGGTTTTTTGTCTTTTGATTTTGGCTTAGCAGCAGAAATATGTTCATAGACAGGTGAGATGTTTAAAGTAGAACCATCATCACTAATAATTTCAATTTCTTTTTTATCATTTTTTTTATCAGACATATTAAACACTCCTTATAAACTTTTTTTGATTTTACCATAAAAATATAAAAATGTAAATAAAATAAATTAAAATATTGAAAATTGGAAACAATATTGATAAAATATGAACAGCAGATAAATTGCAAATAAAAATGCAATTATCATGCCAAATTTTACTGGTAATTATTACCGAAATGGAGGTTATTATGGAAAGAAAAGTGAAAGTTGTACAATATGGAGTAGGCAAAATGAGTTTATACACAATGAGATATGTGTATGAAAAAGGGGCAGAAATAGTAGGTGCAATCGATGTAAATCCAAATGTAATAGGAAAAGACATTGGCGAAATATTGGGAACAGAAAACAAAGGGGTTGTTGTAACAAGTGCTGAAAATGCAAGAGAAATGTTAGAACAAGTAAAACCAGACATAGCTATAGTAACAACAATGAGTTTAATTAAAGATGTAGAAGATCCATTATTATTATGTGCAGAACTTGGAATAAATGCAATCACAACATGTGAAGAAGCATTCTATCCAGAAAATTCAAATCCAAGTGTAACAAACAAAATAGATGAATTAGCTAAAAAGAATAATTGTACAATTACAGGAAGTGGATATCAAGATATATATTGGGGACAATTAATTTCTTCAATAGCAGGCTCAACACAAAAAATTACTAAAATTAAAGGAAGTTCAAGTTATAATGTAGAAGAATATGGAATTGCATTAGCAAAAGCACATGGTGCTGGATTATCTTTAGAAGATTTTGATAAAGAAGTAGCATCTGTAGATAGAATAAGTGATGAAGAAAGACAAAAAATAATAGATAGTGGGGAATATTTACCATCATATATGTGGAATGTAAATGGATGGTTATGTGAAAAATTAGGACTAACAGTAAAATCACAAAGACAAAAATGTGTACCACAAACATATAAAGAAGATTTATATTCTTCAACATTAGGAATGACAGTAAAAGCAGGAGATGCAACAGGAATGAGTGCTGTTGTAACTACAGAAACAGAAGAAGGAATTATAATAGAAAGTGAATGCATTGGAAAAGTATATGCTCCAGACGAATTTGATAAAAATGAATGGACTGTATATGGAGAACCAGATACAACAATAGTTGTAGCAAAACCAGCCACAGTAGAATTGACTTGTGCATCTGTTGTAAATAGAATACCAGATGTTATTAATTCAAAACCTGGATATGTACCAACTTGCGAATTTGGAGAATTAAATTATAAAATAAAACCTTTAAATGAATATGTAAAATAAATAAAAATATTTTTTACAATTGTATTTGATGATGAAGAGATTGCTTCCAAAATAAGAAATGATTGGAAAATGAAACTATAATCAAAAAGTAGCGAGATATCACTATAAGATATCTCGTTATTATTTATTTTTGGCAAAAAGAAATCAATATCCAACATTTTTAATATGAATAAACCTAATTTTAGCAAAATTATAATTACTAATTTTTTTTCCAAAAGCATCAAAAGTATGAGTAGCAATAGATATATTATTTAGAGAATCATTAGATCCAACACTAACAATAAATAAACTAATGGAATAAAACTATTGAAAAAATTTGATAAAAAAGTTATAATATGTCTTGTAATAAGAAAGGATGTTAGTATTATGGAAGATAAAGAATTTGGATTAGTATTAGCAGGAGGAGGAACAAAAGGAGCATTTCAAGTAGGTGCATGGAAGGCATTATGTGAAATTGGAGTAAATGTAAAAGCAATTGTTGGTGCTTCAATAGGAGCATTGAATGGAGCATTATTTTTACAAGATGATTATATGCAAACTGTAAAGATGTATGAAAATATAAAAATAGATAATATAATGAAAGTAGAAGGTGTAGATGCGAATAAAAATATATTTGATTTATCTAATATATTTAATTTGGCAGCAGATTATACTAAACAAAAAGGAATTGACAATACACCATTAAGAGAAATGATAAAAAAGTATATTGATATGGATAAATTATATAATTCCAATATTGATTTTGGACTTGTTACATATTCAGTAAAGAATAAAACACCTTTAAAAGCATTTAAAAATGATATTCCTAAAGATCAAATGGAGAATTATTTACTTGCAAGTTCATGTTTCCCAATATTTAAACCACAAATCATAAATGGAGAAGAATATTTTGATGGAGGATTATATGACAATATTCCATCAAATATGTTGATAGAAAAAGGATATAAAAATATTATAATTCTAGATATTGCAGGAGTTGGATTTAGTAAAAAATCAATAAGCAAAGATTTGTATGTAAAAGTAATTACTCCATCAGAAGATTTAGGAGGGACTTTTGAGTTTAATCATGAAAAAATAATAAATAATATTAAGTTAGGTTATTTAGACACGATGAGAAGCTTTAATAAATTACAAGGTCATATATATTATTTTAGACCAGAAGAATTTTCTAAGATGTTAGAAGTATTTAATTTGCAAACAATTTATGGATTGGAATATGCTGCTCAAATGTACAAAATGTATAAATATAGAGAATATACTTTTGAAGAATTTATAGAAGAATTAAATGATAGACATCAAGATGCAGAAGAAAAGTATAAGAAAATTAGAGAATCTAACTTAATCCAGATAGGAAAAGGATTAAATAAATTATTTGATAAAGGTTTAGGAATCTGTATAGTTAAAGATTTATATTTAGATAGACCTGCATCAAAGATTTCTAATTACATGTTTAATTTTGTTAAAGATTATATTGTTGCAGCTAAATCATTAATTGAGCTTAAAAATTATATGCAATAAAAGTTTATAGGTAAAACTTTAAAACCTAAATACAATAATATAAGGAATAATAAAATGAATAACTGGATAGGAATATTAGTATCATATTTATACATTGCATTAGTAATAATTGGTGCAAAAATATTTGAGAAAAAAGGAAAAGAGGCTAGTAGAAAATTTATACATATAATGCTAGGAAACTGGTGGTTCATAGCTATGTACTATTTTACAAATGTTTGGTTTGCAGCATTTGTGCCAACAACATTTATAATTATAAATTATTTATCATATAAAAAAGATATAATAAAAGTAATGGAAAGAGATCAACAAGACGGACTAGGCACAGTTTATTATGCTATATCACTTTTGATATTAGTTGTAGTGTCATTTGGAATATATAAAATGCCATCATTAGGATTAATTCCAAATTTGGTAATGGCTTATGGCGATGGACTTGCAGCTTTATTTGGAAAAGCAATAAAAAGTAAAAGATATAAACTTGGAGATTCAAAAAAATCTACAGCAGGTTCAATTACAATGTTTGTAATATCAACAATCTTAATTGGTGGATATTTAGCATTTTGGCATCAGACAGAATTTTGGGCAACACCACATTGGCCATTAGTATCAGCATTAATAGGTTTTGCAATTACTGCAATTGAAGCTATTTCTGTAAAGGGAACAGATAATATAACAGTACCATTAGGAACTTTATGTATGTTATTATTAATTGGATAAAATGATTTGTGCATTAAGAAAGGAATACAATTATGAACAGAGAGATATTGAATGATTACAAAGAAAAAGATGATAAAATTTTACTAGCACAGGTGCTAGATAAAATTGAGATGTGCGAAAAAAGAAATAAAATTGAATATACCGATTTTTTAGATTTAGCACAAATTGAATTAGTACAAAAGTTTATTAATAAAATTAGAATTGAAAATTATATGAGTTTCGGAGGATTTGAACAAGCAGAAAGAAAGATTTTTGTAATATATCCTGAAAAGTTTAATTCCTCAATAGTTAAAAAGAACTTATCAAATATTATTCAAATTGTAAGAATAGAACTACCAGAAGATTTAAAAGGAAAATATACACATAGAGATTATCTTGGAGCAGTTATAAAATTAGGAGTTAAAAGAGAAAAGGTTGGAGATATTATTGTAGACAATGATGGTGCAGATATTATTGTTGATAAAGATATTTCTAAATTTTTAGTAGAGAATCTTGGAGGTCTTACACGATTTTCTAAATCTACAATTAGTGTTCAAAGTATTGAGGATTTGCGACCTGTTGAAATTAAAAAAGAAGAAAGAGAAATTATTGTTTCTTCTTTAAGACTTGATAATGTTATTTCTGAACTTGCTAGATGTTCAAGAAATAAGGCTCTTGACATTATAAATATGGAAAGAGTTTTTGTGAATTTTCAATGTGAAACTAAAAAGACTAAACAAATTAAATCTGGTGATATGATTACAATTAGAGGAAAAGGTAGATTTTTTATTAAAGAATTAGTTGGACAAACTAGAAGCGGGAGAGTTATAATTAAGATAGAAAAATTTGTATAAAAAATAAGGGCAAATTTAGTAAAAAACGTCTAAATTTGTCCTTATTTTTATAAATCATATTTAGTCATAATATAAGCATCTTGAGTATTATTATAATATTTTTTGCGTATGCCTAAATTTTTAAAACCAAATTTTTTATATAAACGAATTGCAGGTTCATTAGTTGTATTAACCTCAAGAGTAAAAGTCTTTAAATTAAGGTCAGAACATATATCTATCAAAGATTCAAGAAGTTCACCGCCAATACCACGACCACGACAAGATTTTTTTACAACTATGTTATTAAGTGTTGCTTCATCTATACAAACAGAAATTCCAGCAAAACCTACAACTTCTTCTTTTTCTTTAGCTATGATATAAGAGGTATTTTCATTTTCAAGTTCTTGTTTTAAAACATTATAACTCCAAAAATTATCAAAATCAGAGTATAAAGTATTTTTCATTTGTTCTAAATCAGTTAAGGTCATTTTTGTAATTTCCATAGTGAATCACTCCTTTTTAGACAATTTTTCTTCAAGTGCTCTTTCGGCCTGTGATTTTCTTAAGTATAATGGCATAATGGATGTTGAAATACCTTTTGCATAGGTTTCATATCCAGCAAGTCCTAATGAAAAACTGCTTAAATTATTCTTTTCACAGAATATACTATTTGGAATTAAGTCTTCTATCAAATTTTTATTAGCAATTGCACCATCACCTACAAATGTAATAGAAGTATTTTGTTCTTGCAATAAAAATAATACTTCATTTATATTTTTAAATTCTAAATTTCCAATTTGAGAATATTCATTATTTTTATGTTCAAAAAGACCAACGTAAACATTATTATTTTTGGCATCTATTAAAGAACAAATTAATCCATCTTGTTCAACATTGTATGCAAGTGCTTCAAGAGAGCTAATACCAATACATGGGATATTTAAACTATCTTGAAATGCAAGTACTGTTCCAACACCAATTCTAATTCCTGTAAAAGAACCAGGTCCTTTATCACAAACTATTAAATCAATATTACTTAAATTTAATGATGTTTCTTGTAGAGCTTGCTCAATTACAGGCATTATTTTTTCAGAATGATTTCTTGCATCATTAACTACAATTTCTTTTATACATTTTTTATCTTCTAATATTGCAACTGTGCATAAATTGCTTGCTGTATCTATACTTAAAATTTTCATGTTATCCCATCTTTCTTATTTAATATAGAAATTATACTACATTTAACAAAAGTTTTCAATAGAAAAAGTAGAAACAAATCAGGATAATTTACATAAAATATAATAAGCATAGGAGGTGCTAAGTTATGGAACCAAATGTTGAAATATATTGTAAAAAAGAAAACAAAAAGGATTGCTCTTGCTTATGGTTGATATTAGCTGTAGTTGCTATTGCTTTAGCATTTTTTGCTGGAGTATTAGTTGCAGCTTTAACTGAGATAATTGCTACAATAGGCATTGGAGCAATAATAACATTAATAATAGCTCTTGGAGTTTTATTAGTAATAACTGCTATAAATGTTATATGCTGTAATAAAAAGAACAGAAGAAAACAACATTGTTGTTAATTTAGGGAGGAAATTTCCTCCCATTTTTATAGTACAATACTATTGCAAAAAGTGTGAAAAAATTGTAATATGTATATAAAGAAGTGAGGAGGAGTAGTAATATGAATGAAAATGAAGAACTAATCGAAAAATTGAAGATTGCAATTATATATGGAAAAAAGAAAGTTGATGGTATATGTAAAGATGGTGAAATGGAAAAAATATATAAAGATGAAGATGATACAGCACATTTTTTCTATATAAAAGAATTTTTACAAACACATTTTAAAGATGAGGAAGAGCTTAAAGAGGTATTACAGACAAGGCATGATGTTAATAGTATATTCTATGAAATTCAAAAGTTGGGACATATAGTTTTTGCAGAAAGCACATCTATTCCTAAACATAAAGAAGGGGTAGTTTATATTTCTAAAGATATTTCTGATAAACAAAAAGGTACATTAAAAACATTTCAAAAACAATTAGAAAAAGAGAATTACAATATAATAGAATTAATTAATTTACATAGAAGTGAAGATGGAGTTTTATTAGGAAATCAAAAAATGGGACAAGCAAATATATTAAGTGAGTTTACAAAAGACACTGAAGAATTAGAATTATAGAAGGTAGGGAAATAATTACATGAGTAAGCAAAACGAATTATTAAAATTATTAAAAAAAGAAAGTACTATAGACGAAATTCAGGAATATATAAAACAAGTTATTAAATTAAGAGGATTTGCAAACCAAAAGGTTCAAGATAAAATGCTATTATTATTGGAAGAGACAGGAGAACTTGCAAAAGCTATTAGAAAAACATTACCTGAAACACCAATAGATTATGATAAGATAGAAAATTATACAGATATAGAAGAAGAAATAGCTGATGTTTTTATAGTGTTAGTGTCAATTTGCAATAGTTTGAATATTAATTTATATGAAGCTTTAAGAAATAAAGAAGAAAAAAATGCTAAAAGAGAATGGAAATAAATGAAAATATTTATAAAAATAAAAAAATTGAATTTCATAAATGATAAATAAAATTATATAAAAATAAAGAAGAATTAGTAAATTATAATATTATAATAAAACTAATTCTTTTTTATTTTGTAATGTTTATTATCCGTATAACCTAATAACCAAATAGGAGAGACATCAAAAAGAGTTGCGATTTTATCAATCATGACAGGTCCAATATTTTGAATTTGTCCACTTGCATATTTAGAAATGGTACCTTTTGATTTTAAACCTAATTTTGTAGCAATTTCTTCATAAGTAAGGTTTGATTGATTAATAAGTTCGGAAAATCTTTCATGGAAAGTATACTTCAAATATAGTCACCCCTCTAAAAAATATATTGAAATTATTATAACATTAAAAAATAAAAAAGTAAATAGTAAGATTAAATAGACTAAAAAGTAAATAATTGGAAAAATGTATTGACAAAGAAAGAAAAATATTGTATTATGTTTCTTAACAGGAAACGAAGGAGCGGACATGGAATCTAAAATTATAGGAAATAGAATAAAAGAATTAATGAATATAGAAGGAATTGGTGAAAAAAAACTAGCAAAAAGTTTAAATTTAACAGTAGTAAAATTAGAAAAAAAGCTTAATGGTGAAGAAGAATTTTATATTAGTGAAATGATGAAAATAAAAGAACTATTTAATCTAAATTTAGACGTATTTGCAAAACTATTTTTTGAAAAAGATTTTAGCTGGAATGAAGTTATTCCCAATATATATAAGTAAATATATAACAACAAAAGAGAAGGTAAAACTTCTCTATTTTAGTATAATTGTTAGCCGTTTGTTTTTATGTCATTGTAATATATCAAATATTAAGAAGGGAGGAAAAAATGATTAGTGGATTAAAACAAGTACTAGAATCAGGTGAACTAGATAAAATAAAAGAATTTATTTTAGACAAAGAATTTGAATATTATACTTGTGACGGTGATAAATTAGTCGATAGTTATGAGGATTTAGCATTCCAGATTCCTAATTATGATTTATTAACAGAGTCTTTAGGTATATCAGATAATCAATCACCTATTATTACTGATATGTATTTAAATGAATCTAGAACAATAACAAATAAAATAGATGCATATAATAGTAAAATAATGAATTGTTATTTAATAAGATTTGAACAATTTACATTGTCAGATGAAGATGGTGGAATTACTAGAATCATTTTTACAGATGATATTAATAAAGCTATAGAAAATATTAAAGAAATGCTGAAAACTAGAAATATAGCTTTAGAATCTAAAAAATTTTTTCAACAACAAGCAAAAGAAAATGAAGATAATGTACGTTAAGATATAAATAAATTAAAACGTTGAAAGGAATAAAATGGAGAATAAAATGGAAAATAATTTGAAAAAGCTAATTAACCCAAAAAATATTGAAAATGATAGTGAAGAAATAGAAAAATTCGCATTAAAAACACCATTAATACGTTTACATTGGTTAGATACACCTAAAAGAAAAGTGTGGGCTAAACTTGAATGTAATCAACTAACAAATTCATTTAAAGTAAGAGGGGCTTATAATGCTATTAGAAAAATTGATAAAAACATTCCAGTAATTACAAATTCTGCTGGAAATCATGGCCTTGCCATTGCATATACTTTGCAAAGACTGAACAGAAAAGGAAAAATTTTTGTGCCTGAAAATGCGTCAGAATTAAAATTGAGAAGATTAATAAATATGGGAGCTGAAGTAATTCCTGTAGGAAAAGATTTATATAATTGTGGAGAAAATGCAAAAAGAGTCGCAAAGGAAATAGGAGGAGCTTATGTTTCTCCATTTTCTACAACAGATGTAATTATAGGTCAAGGGTCTTTAGCAGTAGAGACACTAAAGCAAAAAAGTCATTTTGATCATGTATTAATTCCTCTTGGAGGAGGAGGACTATTAATTGGTGCTGGGATGTATTTTAAATATAAAAATCTAAATTGTAAAATTGATGCTATTCATCCAAAGGTGTTTAATAGAGACTTTTCAAAGGACTATTTTGAGGCACTTTCTAAACCAATATATCCAACTATTGCAGATGGTTTAGCTGTTCAACATTCAAAAGATGATGTTACAGCAGAATTGGTTAGAGGGGTAACAGATAATATAGAATATGTATCAGAAGATGATATTGAAAAAGGAATTGTTTCTATGCTAAGTAATGAAGGTTTGTTAGTTGAGGGAGCGAGTGGAACAGGTATAGCAGCATTATTAAATGATCCAGAAGGAGAAAAATATAATGGGGATGTATTAGTAATTATTAGTGGAGGGAATATTTCTACATCTTCACTTATGCATGCTTTAGCAACACATACAAATAGTAAAGAAACTGGTAAATTATTAGGATTTAATTCTATAACATTGCCTCAAGAATCAGTAAAATATAAAGAAACAACATTATCAAGTGATATGAGAGAACTGCAAAGTAAAAAAGAAATAGAAGAATCAACAAATATATGGAATTCAGTTTCAAATAATATAGATAGAAACTTAGTAAAATTTAAAAATGAATTGAGAGAATTTATAGAATATAGTAAGTATGAAAAATTAGATATAAATGATTATATTATTAAACATATAACAAATGATATCACTAGTTTAGAAAATTTATTAAAGAAAATAACTCAAGAAAATGAACCAAATAATAAAAGAGAATTAACACGTATTGCTATACAACAATATTCGTATTTAAGAAATAGCTTAGCATGGTGTAGTGCTAGTTCTGCACAAAGTAAAAAAGTTATGTTTTTTGACCCTGCTGAAAATAATGATAGTGCATGTAATTATGACAGGTATGGTTCATTATTGTTAAAAGAAAAAGAAATAGAACTTCAACAAAGTTTAGGATTTGATATAGAAAAAACAGGATTATTATTAACATCATCTGGTCAAGCAGCATATACAGTTGCTGAAAGTTTTTTAATTAGGAATGTTTTATCAAAAGAACCAACTGTAGTTTCTTGTCCATATATTTATTTTGAAAATCTTGAACAAATACAAGAATTAAAAAATATTAATTTTATTATTTCAGAAAGCTGGGATATAGAAGAGATTATTAATCTTGTAGAAAAAGAAAATGCAGAAGCATTATTTATAGATCCTTTAGCAAATCTTGGAACTTTACATATTACAGATTTTGTTAAATTTTCGGAATTGCTAGAAGGACATGATTGGTCTAAAAAATGGCTTATTGTTGATGGAACAATGGTTTCAGGGGGGATTAATCTTTTTGAAATATTCAATAAGCAAAATCATCCACATATATTATATTTAGAAAGTGGTAGTAAATATTTGCAATTTGGTCTAGATTTACAAATGGCTGGAATAGTTGTAGCTGAGAAACAATATTTGCCAGAACTAAATGTACATAGAAGAAATACAGGAACAGTAATGTACCAATCTGGTGTGACAAAATTTCCATCTTATGACAGAAAAACTTTTTTAAGTAGAATGAGGTTATTAACAAGAAATTCAGAAATTCTATGTGAAACACTAAAAAAATTAAATACAGACAAAAAAAGAATTAATATCACATTCCCTAATAATTGGAGGAAACTTGGATGGAAACATGGAGGAGGGATTGTTGCAGTTAATTTTGAAGAGATTGGCATAAATAACAAACCATGTTTAGACTTTTTAATTGATTTAATAATCCAGGAATGTAAAAAAGAAGAGATTCCTTTTACAAAAGGTGTAAGTTTTGGATTTTCTACTATAAGAGTTTCTGCAGCAGCGGCAATGGCTCAAAATAAGCCACCATTTTTAAGATTTTCAATAGGTGAAGAGTCACAAGAAGAAATGAGTAAGATTTGCTTAGTAGTAGAAAGAGCATTTAAAATATTTTTTGATAAATATAATATTTAAGGGGAATAAGAATGAATGAAATTTTGAAGTTATATACAGATTTGAGAAAAAAAGATAAAAAATTAATAGGTACATATCTTATTGATAATAGAATTATTTTAAGTAAATTGATTACAAATACGAATGCTGATTCAGAACTAAAATATGTATGGATAAATCGCGCTACAGCACAAGTAAGTGATAATAAGACAAGTGCTATTTTAGGATTAGATGATTTAGAACCGAGAAGTCAAAAAATTTCAAGGAGAATGACATTAAAATTGAGAAAAATAAGAGGTCTAAATGTTCCAGTTGAAATAAATAATTCTAATGATTTCAATATTTTTATAGATAATAATAAAGAAAAATTTATTATCATAAAACAAAATTATCCTAATTATAGTAATGAAGAATTTTCTGAATTAAAAAATTATAATTTTAGAGATAAAAAAATAATATATGCCAATTCTGAAGATGGAAATAAAATTATTGGTTCAAATGAAAGTTTAGAAAAGATATGTAAAAAAAATAAAGAATGGTTAAGAAGTAATATTGAAAAATATTTAAATTATTTCTATAAAAAGAATAATTTGGAATATAATAATAAAACATTTCAAGAATCTTTAGCTATAATGCTAAAATTAGTAAATTCACTTTTTATTCCATGTGAATTATATAAAGGAGATATAAAGGGATTACGATTAGAAATCAAAGAGTTATTAAAGAAAAGTTTTTTACCAGTACTTAAATTTAGTGATTCTATTTCAGGATATGGTGTTCATTATCCTAAAGATAAATATGGAAACTACAATATAAACGAAATAGAAGAAGCAATAAAAAGTGATTTAAAATTAGAAGAGTATTTGGTTTCAGCACTAAATAAGAATGGTCAAAGAATTAATCGTAATTATATATTAAATACAATAAAAACAAATGGAATTAACTTACAAAAATATATTAAAGGAAATGATTGTGCAATAGGTTTTTTTAAACCTTTAGAAATATACAATAAAGATTTTTCTTTAGATATAATTGATTTAGATATTAGTGAAGTATTAACAGATGGAACAGCACATTATGGTGATGTTTTACACTATGAAGAGAGATATATAAATAAAATTTTAAAAAATACATTATTTGAACAACAAGAAGAATTAATGTTTTTTGCAATTAGTATATTAATATACTTAATATGTTTAAATGAAAAATTAGTAAAAACACCAGAGGAATTTTCAAAATTTAATTTTGAAGACTTTGGAGTACAACTTATGATTAATAATATAACAGGAGAGATGGGGTTAATCGAAATAAATGGAAGGACACCTTCACATAACTTTAACCATTTTAATTTATTATCAACATATGGAGTAGATTTTTTGGAAAAATGGTCAGATTCTGATACTAAAATATTTTGTACTAGTACAAAGTTAATAAAAATAAGTGATTTTTGGGAATTGGTTAAAAATGAGAATGATGAGAATAGATTAATAAAATATTTAGTTACAAATGTTGAAAAAATTTATGGCGAAAAATGTCAATTGTTATCATTTGGAGTTTCAGAAGATTATTTTTTATTATATTATTTATGTATTTTAAATGAAAGAGATATTCCACAAGATATAAATAATGAAATTACAGATTTTCTAAAGAAAAGCATAGAAAAATTTACAATAGAATAATAAAATAGATAAGGAAGGAGAAATCCTTCCTTATTATAATATGATACAAATTAATCCGCCAGATCCTTCATTAACAATACGTTCAAGAGTTTCTTGAAGTTTCATTTGAGCTTCGACAGGCATTTTAGCAAGTTTTGTTTGTAAACCTTCATTAACAAGTTCATTCAAGCTTTTTCCGAAAATATTAGAACTCCAAATACTTGTAGGATCATTTTCAAAGCCAGAAAGAAGATAATTAACCAATTCCTCTGATTGTTTTTCAGAACCAACAATAGGAGAAACTTCAGTTTGAATATTAGCACGAATCATATGAATTGATGGGGCAGTTGCACGAAGTTTAACTCCAAAGCGAGAGCCCTGCTTAACCATTTCAGGTTCTTCTAAAACAAGTTCATCGATTGAAGGTGTAACAATACCATAACCTTTAGTCTTAACTTCTTCAAGAGCATAAGAGATTTTATCATATTTCTTTTTAGTACAAGCCAGATCACTCATAATAGAGAATAATTCTCCCTCATTTGTAATTTCCATACCAGTCATTTGAGAAAGAACTTGGTAAAATAATTCATCACGAAGTTGAATTGAAATACAAACTTTACCTGTTCCAAGTATAATATTATTAACAAAAGTTTTTGAAATTATATCAGTTGTTTCAATTTTATTAACACAGTTTGAAACATCTTTTAGGGCAGAAACATCGGTAAAAGCATTTTGTAATTGTTCGAATAATTTTGCCTTTAAAGGATGAGAAAAGTCCAAACCATCCATCCATTTAGGAAAACTAATTCTAATTTCATCAACAGGAAATTCATAAAGTAAATTAGCAAACATTGAATTTATATCATCTTCTGTTAACTCTTCGCAATTGATAGGCATAACTTTTGTGTTATATTTATCAGACATTTGCATAGCCAATTCTCTTGTTTCAGGAGAAGATGGATTAGCAGAATTTAATAAGATGATAAATGGTTTATTAATTGCACGAAGTTCGCTAACAACACGTTCTTCAGCTTTTATGTAATCATCACGAGGAATGTCTGTAATACTGCCATCTGTTGTAATTAAAATTCCAATAGTAGAATGTTCTTCAATAACTTTTTTTGTGCCGATTTCTGCAGCAGTTTCAAAAGGAATTTCTTCATCAGACCATGGAGTTTTAACCATTCTTGGCATGTCATCTTCTAAATATCCGATTGCATTATCAACTAAATAGCCAACACAATCAACTAAGCGAGTTTTTAATTTTAAATTTTTATCTATTGTAATTTCTACAGCCTCATTGGGAACGAACTTTGGCTCTGTTGTCATTATTGTACGACCACCTGCACTTTGTGGTAGTTCGTCTTTAGCTCTTTCTTTTTTGTATTCATTATCTATATTTGGAATAACAAGCAAATCCATAAACTTCTTGATAAATGTAGACTTTCCTGTTCTTACAGGTCCAACAACTCCAATATAAATATCACCATCAGTTCGTTTGGCTATATCTTGATATAAGCCTATATTTTCCATCTATAATACCTCCTTGATAGACAAACTTTTATTAATATATATGGAATAAAACTTAATAATATGACATGCAAATAAAAAAACTTGCTAAAAATATTTCAATGTGATAGAATAGGGCTGTTAAATTACATATAATATATAAAACCGCTATAAGTAATGAGCTTATAACAGGAAAGGACTGAAGTAAAATGGATAAAAGACAAGAGGTAATAGATACTTTAAAAGAATACAATCAAAATCATATAATTAGACTTTTAGAAAAACTAGATGAAAAAAGACAAAATGAATTAATAAAACAGATACAGACAATTGATTTCCATCAAATAATGGAATTATATAATAATACCAAAAAAGAAATAAAATTTAAAGAAAGCAAAATAGAACCATTAGAATATTTAGATAAAGCAAAACTTACAGAAGCACAAAGGGAGAAATTTGATAAACTTGGAGAGCAAACTGTTAGAAATGGAGAATATGCAGTTGTAACCATGGCTGGTGGGCAAGGAACAAGACTTGGACATCAAGGGCCAAAAGGAACGTTCAGATTAGATGTTTATGGAAGAGGTAAATATTTATTTGAAATTTTAGTAGATAATTTAAAAGAAGCTAATCAGAAATATGGAACTACAATTTCATGGTATATAATGACAAGTAAAGAAAATAATAAAGAAACAGTTGAATTTTTAGAAAAAAATAATTACTTTGGATATGATAAAGACTTTGTTACAATATTTACTCAGAGTGAATTACCATTAGTTGATGAACATGGAAAATTACTTATAGGAAAAGATTTTAAAATAAAAGAAGCATCAGACGGAAATGGTGGAACATATTCTTCTTTACGTGCAAGTGGATGTTTATCAGATATGAAAGAAAAAGGAATAAAGTGGGTATTTATAGGAAGTGTAGATAATGCATTGTTAAAAATGGTTGATGTAACTTTATTGGGAATGGCAAAAGATAAAAAAGTACAGATTGCATCAAAATCAGTTGTAAAAGCTAATCCTCATGAAAGAGTTGGAGTATTTTGCAAGATGAATGGTCATCCAAAAGTTATAGAATATACAGAACTTCCTGAAAAAATGGCAGAAGAGTATGATGAAAATGGAGAACTAAAATATGGTGAATCTCATATAATGTGCAATTTATATACAATTGAAGCAATTGAAAAAATCAGTAAAGAAATATTAATGTATCATAGTGCACATAAAAAGAATTCATACATAGATGAAGATGGAAATGAAATAGTTCCAACTGAACCGAATTCTTATAAGTTTGAATCATTTATTTTTGATGCATTTGAGTTTTTTGATGATATAGCAATACTTAGGGGAAAAAGAGAGGATGACTTTGCTCCTGTAAAAAATAAAGAAGGTGTAGATAGTCCTAGAACTGCAAAAGAGTTATATGAAAAATTTTGGAACAAATCTAAAATAGGGGTGAGCTTATAATAGGCTCACCTTTCCAATAAGATTTGTGTCACAGGAAAGGAATAAGATTAAAAATGAAAAATTGCAAAATAAAAAATTTATATAATTTAGAGGAAACAATAGCAAAGTCATTATTAGAAAATTTAACATATCCATGGGAAGCATTGCCTAAAATCAGTGAATTTATAATTGAATTAGGAAGTAAGCTAGATAAAACGATTTATGAATTAAAAGGGGAAAATATTTGGATTGCAAAATCAGCCAATATTTATCCAACAGCATTTATAAAAGGTCCTGCAATTATAGGAGAAAATGCAGAAGTGAGACATTGTGCATTTATAAGAGGTAATGCAATAGTAGGGAATAATACAGTTGTAGGTAATTCTACAGAATTAAAAAATGTTATTTTATTTAATAATGTTCAAGTTCCTCATTACAATTATGTAGGAGATTCTATACTTGGATATAAAGCACATATGGGAGCTGGTTCTATAACGTCAAATGTTAAATCTGATAAAAAATTAGTTATTGTCAAAGATGATAATGAAAAAATTGAAACTGGTTTGAAAAAATTTGGCGCTATGATTGGAGATAATGTAGAAGTTGGATGTGGAAGTATATTAAATCCAGGAAGTGTTATTGGAAAAAATACAAACATTTATCCATTATCATCTGTTAGAGGTGTAGTGCCTGCTAATAGTATCTATAAAAATAAAAATGAGATTGTAGATAAAAAATAGATAAATTTGGACCAGGTACATTTTTTACTATTTTCATATGATATATTAAATAGTAAAAAATGTACCCGGTCCAAAATTTATAAAAAAGTAGTCTTTGTATTACACAAAGCCTACTTTTTTTGTACTACATTTGTTGGTTTCCAGGTATGAAATAATCAACTACACCATAAATTAAAGCACCAATTATAGCAGCCATCCAAGAAATTGAATATCCAGCCACAAAATATTGTGTAAAATATAAAATAATAGCAGCTAAAGCAAAACCAACAAATCCTTTACCAAATGGACTTGCATGTAGACCAGTAAATTTTATAATTAAGTAATCCATTATAGTTAATACGATTGCGGCAAGTGCTAGAGACCATATATTATTTATAGTAAAGTTAGGTGTAAAAAATGCTGTAATTGCAAGAACTATAGCTGCTGTGATTAATCTACCAACAATTTGCCAAACTGTAGAACCACCTGTTGTAGTACTATTACTTTGAGAATTTGACATATCAAAAACCTCCTTATTTGTTTTTACAATTTAATTCTTTTTATTTCTGCGAATATATCGCTAAAAAATTTTAATGTTTTTCAAGGTTATATCAATATTATTTACAACAAAAAATTAATTATACAAAAATCGTATAATTAACAAAAAAATGTGAAGAATAAACTTAAAAATGTTTACGAAAATTAATAGAGGAGGAGAAATATGTTAATAACATTTTTCAGAGCAATAGTATTGTACATAATTGTATTAATTGTAATGAGATTGATGGGAAAACGTGAAATAGGGCAGCTTCAACCATTTGAATTGGCAATTTCAATAATGATAGCAGATTTAGCAACACTTCCAATGGCAGAAACAGGTATACCAATATCAAATGGAATAATTCCTATTTTAGGATTATTGGTAATGCATTTAGTAATATCTATATTAAACATGAAGAGTACAAAAGCAAGAGAGATTATATGTGGAAAGCCTTCTATATTAATATTTAGAGGAAAAATAGACCAAAAGGTATTGAAAAAAGAAAGATTTACAATAAATGAATTAGAAGAGAGATTAAGGGATAATAATATTTTTAATATAGGTGATGTAGAATATGCAGTTTTAGAAACAAGTGGACAAGTGACGGTAATTCCTAAACCTAGTAAAAGACCAACTATTCCTGAAGACTTTAACATTGAACCTCAATATGAGGGAATACCATATGATTTAGTTGTGGATGGAAAAGTAATGTATAAAAATTTAGAAAAACTCGGGAAAAATTATGTGTGGTTACAAAAACAGACTGAAAAATTTGGAATAAAACCAGAAGAGGCTTTAATAGTTACTATTGATGGAAATAATCAATTTTATTGTCAGCCTATAGAAAAGGAGAATGGTAAAAATGTATAAAGAAGTAGTGATATGTATAGTAGTTATTATTGTGATTGTATCATTAGATATATTTACTCAAAAATATACTAGAACTACAACATCTGATATAACACAAATTTTGGCTGATTTAAAGAGTGATATGTTAAAAGAAGATAGAGATAAAATTGATGAAAAAGTGGAAATATTAGATGAAAAATGGGGACAAAAACATGATAGACTTGCTTATTATATTGAGCATGATGAATTAGAAAAAGTTGATACTGCAATTGTTTCTTTGAAAAGTTATGTTGAAACTGATGACTTTTCTTCTGCTATTGCGGAACTTGATGAGGGAAAATTTATTCTTGAACATATTCAAAAAAAGTATGCGTTTAATTTGGAGAATATATTTTAAAAACTTTATGTTAATAAAAAGATGATGTCCATAAAATATTAAAGGACATCATCTTTTATTACTTTTTACTTTTTCTTATAATTTCTTGCATCTGTTTCTGAAAGGAACAATGAATGGTTTATTTCTTTTGAAGATATATCTTTTCCTTTATTCAATCGAATAACCAGGTCATATGTACCATTGTTTTTCCCATAAATTTCAAGTGCTACTTTTTTATAGACTCTATTTCCAATTACATGATATACAATGGTTTGAGGTTTTGGAAATTGATTGACGGCCTTATTAGCTTCATGAGATGTATCAAAAATTAGACGTTTATAATCATTGAAGCTGTAAGTTTGGAATGTATCGCCATATAAAACAGCTGTAAATGTTTTTTCTTTGTTATTTACATCCCAAATTCTTGCTTGTGTTTCAAAGGCTTGGGTTCCATTAATTGTTCCCCAATAATCAATTACATAAACATATTGACCTTTTTCAAAGTTCCGTTTTAATGCGTTGTTCATAAGAAAACCTCCTAAAAAATAGTTAGTTGTATATAAATACGTTTTACATAAAAATTATAACATATGTAATTGTAAATTTCAAGTTTTTTTTTGTTATGAAATGGAAGGATTTGACTATCAAAGGAAAAAGTTGTATAATGAAATAAATAACATAAAGAAATTACGTAAGATAAAAGGAGGGGATATTATGAAGAAAAATAAAGTAATTGGCTTGATTATAATTTTTACTATGTGCTTTTTTTGGATAAATCCAATTGTTACATATGCAACAGATAATACAATAACATATAAAATATCAGCCAATAGAGGTCCTAGAATTTCATTTAATATATCTAATTCTAAGAATGTAATAATTAATGTAAATGATAACAATGGTATTAAATCAATTAAAATTGAAAAATACTCAAATTCGAAATGGAGTGATATCTCAAAGAAAGTATCAATTTCAAATTATAAAAAGACAGTTTCGATTCCATCAAATGTAATATCAAATAGTATTTTTATAAGGGTAACAGCTATTGATAATTCTAGTAATAATAATTATTTAAAAGAAATAATAAAAATTACTAAATTAAGTAAACCTAATTCAAAAGGACAATATTATTCTATAAATAGGTCGCCAAGAGTATCACTGGTATCTGTTCCTTGTAGAAATAAGAAAAGTATAGATTCTTTTATATTTAAAACAAAAGATGGAAATAAAATAAAAAGTTATAGTATACAAGATATTAACAACAATAACAACATATATAAATATGATTTATCAGATAAAAAAGAGATATATTATATAAAAATAGCATTAAATAAATTAAAATGTAAAAATGACAGATATTATATAATATTAAATGTTACAGATACAACCAATAAGCCACATATAGAAAAAATGGAAATAGCTATTACATCTAGTAATAGTAAAGATTCAATTAAATATTTAGCACATAGAGGTGCAAGTTCGTTAGCACCAGAAAATACTATAGAGGCATTTGAATTGGCTGGAAAAGCTAAGGCTTTTGGTATTGAGACAGATATTCAATGCACTTCAGATGGAAAATTGATTTGTATGCATGATCCTACAGTTGATAGAACAACAAATGGAACAGGAAAAATAAGTAACATGTCTTTAAATCAAATTAAGAAATTAAAAATTGATACAGGAAGTAATATAAATAAATATAATAATCTAAGTGTTCCTACATTTAATGAATATTTAAAAATATGTAAAAAGTATGATTGTTATGCAATTGTAGAATTAAAGAAAACATTAACACAAAGTTCAATAAAGAATGTTGTTAAAACAATAAAGTCAGAAAATATGAAGAATAAGTGCATAATTATATCTTTTGATGAAACGGTTTTAAATACTGTAAGAAAAACAGACAGCTCAATCAAAATGGGATATTTAGTAAAAACGGCATCACAAAGCAGTATTAATAAAGCAATTAGTTATAAAAATTGTATAATTTGTCCAGGAAAAATTTCAGAAGAATTAATAGAATATGCTAAAGCAAAAAAAGTACAAATTGATGTATGGACAGTAAATGATTATCAACAGAAAGCAATATTAAATAATAGGGGAGTTGATTTTATAACAACTAATATTGTTGACATGTAAGAAATGTAAAGAAAAAAGACACGATTGTTAATGGAAATCGTGTCTTTTATAATGTTCATTATGATTTCTGCAACTATGAACCAAAATTAAGCTTTGTTATAATCCTCATTGTACTTGTAAAGTGGATTCATATCAGAAACACATATTGCCATAAATTTTTTATTCAGCATGCATTCAAAAACTTGTTCCTCTGAATAGTACTCCCATATTGATACAACATTCCGAACAATACCTTTTCCATCTGAATTGTCACCAGCAAATGTTTCAGGTCCTTCTTCTACAAAACGAGTATATCCCGTATCATCTTTGTAAAAAACATCATATTGTTCAGATGAGATAAAATTTTTATCGACTAATAATGCCATCAAAACCTCTGAAATTTTACTATCAATATCGGACATTTTAGATTTGAGTGTTTCTTTATTGTCAGCATTACTTGATGAAACGGTAGCTAGAAAAATGTTTTCCTTCTTGAAATGAGTTCCAATTTTCTGCTTATTGCTTACTCTCATAGTTATTCCTCCTTTTAATACTTTGTTGTCAATAAGCTACTATATATAAAACTAAAAGCTGAAGGATTTGTTCCTATCACTAATTAGTGAAAAAAAGTTAAAGACATAGTAATTTACTATATCAAATATTAGTTTAACATATTTTTTCAATACAGATACTATGATTTATTTTTTGATGATTTTTTGCAAACAAAAAAATCAATCATTTCTGATTGATTTTAATGTCCATATATTCAATTTAGTTTGAACAGTTTCATTATGGTGCCAACGAAGTAGTTATCTACAATTTTTTTTCGGCTTTCTTGACGATTGATACAAATATCAATCAATTTATTAAAGTATATCATATTTTTTATAAAATACAATACAAAAACTAAAAATTTATACAGCTTGTTTCATAATTAAAACAAGAAATCATATTAACATATATAATAGTAAAGAGACTTGCTTACACAAATCTCTTTACTATTGAAAGCAAATTACTGGTATTATTTTCTTTTTTCAAGAATCTCAGCGAAATACCCAATTATTCTTACTATTGCTTCAGCAAAGACAAGTTCCAACCCAAAGCAAATAACAGCAAGTATCTGTGCCGTCGTACCAGCAGATTCGAAAGGTTCATATTGCAATTCCCAACCAGTATAAAAAAAATTAAACAGAAAAAACGCAATCTCTCCTATCCGAGCCCAAAATTTAACCTTATTAGCTTTCATATTTGCATACCTCCTAATACTATCTGGAGGTTTACACAGCCCCTCCAGAAAAAATAATAAATTTTCTCTAGACTTTGCTGTGTAAAGTACATTAGATAAATATATTATAGCATATTCTTCCGAAAAAGTAAAATCAACATCATTTTATATTATTAAATAAATAGAAAGCTACTTTATTTTGTTCTGTTGTTTCCATTTCCATAAGTTTAGCCATTGCAAAATTTATATTAAAATATTTGCTTTGTCCAAAGTTTATGAGAGTAGTTCTATATTCTTCATCAACTTCTTTTAGCATAGCATCAAATTTTTCATAGTTTTCTTTAGTATTGTATATAAGACCTGACAATTTACTTTGAGTCATACATATTGCTAGTCTTAATTTATCTTTTATATTCATATCTTTAATTATATTTATTACGTTTTTAACTTTATCTTCTTCCATAACATTTTACTCCTTTTAAAATCTTGTATTATTATTTTTCTTTCTACTCATTTCAGCTTTATTTTCATCTGGTATTGTCACTTTTCTTAAAATGTTATTTGCTATTTCATTATCATTGTCGTCAAATATGCCATTTTTATATAGGTCATCACTTACAATCTTATAGTTATTATCTTTGTCATAGCAAATTTTTTTATGAAAGTGGCTCATAATACTATGCCAAAAGTCTTTAAATTTCTGTAATTCTTGTTTGAATTTTTCTTTTTCAGTTTGTAATCTACCTATAATTTTATCTTTAGTAGATAACTCCTTTTTTAAACTGCTAATTTCATTATCTTTTAGTTCAATTTCATATTTAAGTGAACGATTTTCCTTTTGCATTTTGAATTGCATTATTAGATAGAGAAGTAGTGCCAGATAAATTTCCTTTTGCAACTTTCCTTGCTAATTTACTTTTGTTTTTATCACTACCCAAGTGAAAAGAATATGCCAATTCTTGTTCCATAAAAGCACCTCCTTTGAATTTTCTTGGTAGCATAGGACTTTGGCTTTGCCATAAGTCCTAACCCCCTATGAGTTATGACATACTATCATAACTCGGGGGCTCTGCGAGGCTAATTCAATTTACCTTAATTGGTAAATTGAATACAAAAACATCTGATTAAATTTATTTTTACAAAATAAATCTATCATCTATTTTTGAAGTAGTTCTTGTTTAATTATCTTCATTTTTAGCACCATACTTTCATTAGGATGATTTCAATATTGTTTTAGACAACAAAAAAATCAACCAGATTTTATTTTCTGATTGATTTCTGTATCAATTCTGTTCAATTTAGTTCGAACAGATACGTCGTTGGTGCGGATGAGAGGACTTGAACCTCCACGTCGTTGACACTGGTTCCTAAGACCAGCGCGTCTGCCAGTTCCGCCACATCCGCATATTTAACTGACAATAAGTATAATAACATATTTAAAAAATCTTGTCAATGATTTTGAAAAAAATTATAAAAAAAATTGGTGATACTAATGTTGTTGCTTTTTATGTCAAATTATGATATTATTCACATAAGAGTTAAGTGTAGGAATATCACATAAAAAGGAGAGAATAATGAATATTCAAAAAAATCAAGAGTATATAGTAGAAATAATGGACAATGGATATGAAGGAGAGGGAATTGCTAAAATAGATAACTTTACAATATTTGTACCAGGAGTAATAAAAGGTGAAAAAGTTAAAATTTTAATAGTAAAAGTATTATCTTCACATGCTTTTGGAAAAATAAAAGAGATTATTAATAAGTCAGATTTTAGACAAGAATCAGATTGTTCAACATATAAGAGATGTGGGGGATGTAATTTAAGACATATTAAATATAATCAAACATTAAGAATAAAGCAAAACGCAGTTCAAAGTTTGGTAAATAAAACTCTAAGAAATAAAATCGAAGTTCAAGAAACTGTTGGAATGGAAAATCCATTTCATTATAGAAATAAAGCACAATATCCGTTTGGAGTTAATAAAGAAGGAGAACCTGTGATTGGTGTATTTGCAAATAGAACACATGAAGTAATTCCTATGGAAAATTGTTTAATACAAAATCCTCAATCAGAAGAAATAGCAAAATATATATTAAATTTCATAAAAGAGAATAAAATAAGCATTTATAATGAAAAAACAGGAAGAGGATTATTTAGACATGTAGTAATTAAAGTTGGAATAAAAACTGGACAGATAATGTGTATATTAGTTTTAAATGGAAAAAATATACCAAATGAAAAACAACTTGTAGAAGAATTAATAAAAAGATTTCAATCAATAGAATCAATAGTAAAAAATATAAATATGAAAAATACAAATGTAATATTAGGACAAGAAAACATTAATATTTATGGAAATGGATATATAGAAGATAAACTAGGAGAATATACTTTTAAAATATCACCATTATCATTCTACCAAGTTAACCCAATACAAGCTGAAAAATTATATAATTTAGGAGTTAAAATGGCTCAAATTTCAAGAGAAGACACGGTATTTGACTTATATTGCGGAATTGGTACAATTTCATTGTTTATGGCAAATTATGCTAAAAAAGTTTATGGAATTGAAATAGTGAAAGAAGCAATAGATGCTGCAAATGAAAATGCAAAAATAAATCATGTTAATAATATAGAATTTTATGCAGGTGATGTTGAAATTGTTTTAGATGATTTGATTAATAATAGAGGAATTACGGCTGATATAGTAATGTTTGATCCACCACGTAAAGGATTGGATAGAAATACTATTAATAATATATTGAAGATTAAACCAAAAAAGATTGTTTACATTAGTTGTAATCCTGCTACTTTAATTAGAGATTTGGCATTATTTGAAGAGCAGTATGAGATTAAGACTATTGTTCCAGTGGATATGTTTCCTTGGACAAGCCATGTGGAATGTGTATCAGTGCTACAACTAAAACAAGACATGTAATACTTGATTTTGATATGGTTTCAGAGATTATAACTTTTGAACAAAAAGTCGGATTTGGGAAAGAAAAACATCAAAATTTGGGTGTGAAAGTTAAAGTAATTGCATAAGTGGTAAGTGGAAACACAAAAATTATTTTTTTGAAAATTGAGCAAAATATTTGAAATACTAAGTAATTTGAGAATGTATCTACTGTGAGTATAACAGGTATAACTTGTGTTGGTTTGTAGACATGAAGAAAAGTTAAGTATTTCAAGAGTTAGATGAAATTTATTAAAATGAGTTATAGAGAATCTTTATTTAAGTAAGTGTCAGTAGATATGTGCTGATGCTTATTTTTTACATTTGCAAAATAATTCTAATCTCCAATAAAAATAATATCAAGAGTAAATGAATACACTTTGTTCGCTCTTGACATTATTTCTATTGGAGATTTTGCGGTAATTAAGCGAATGTAAGGATAAATATGTTTGGAAATATTGGCGATTTAATTGTAAAATTAAGGAATTTATGATACATTATATACAGTAAAGATTAGGAGAATAGAATATGAGAGATTATTATAAATGGTGTGTGGAATTACTGAATAATTGGAAACAGAAAAATGTAGAAAATATAGTTAACTTATTTGATGAAGGGGTAGAGTATTATGAAACACCTACAGAGAAAATAAATACTATAAAAGAAATTAGAAAAATGTGGGAAGAAATAGAAGAACAAAATACTAGTGATATTGAGTTTAATATACTATGTGAAAATGATGAATGTTGTATAGTTAATTTTGTTTTAAAAGACACAGTATCCTATGACATGATATATCAAATAAAATTAAATGAGAACAATAAATGTATATTTTTAAAACAATGGTATATGGAGGTATAAATAATATGAATATTGATATTAAAAAAGTAAAAATTATTGTAACTGTACCTGTTGAAAATGTTGAACAAGTCAGAAATGCTATATGTAATGAGGGTGCAGGAGTTATAGGAAATTATACATATTGCACTATGAGTACAAAATGTATTGGAACTTTTATACCAGATGATAAAGCTAACCCATATATTGGTGAAAAGAATAAATTAGAGTTTGTAGAAGAAGAAAAACTAGAAGCGGTATGTGATATAGATATAGCTAAAAAAGTATTAAAAAAATTAAGAGAAGTTCACCCTTATGAAGAACCAGGAATAGATATTATTCCTCTAATCAAGGAAGAAGACTTATAAAGTAATAAAATAAGAAATATTGATTAAAAAATCACAAAACAAGTATAAGGAGATATAAATTATGAATTATAGTTATGTAATGGGAATTGATAATATTAATAAACTTAAAGAAGAAAATTTTGGAATACAACAATTTGGTAATAGTTTTGGAGTTGTTTTCTCGGATGAAAAAATTAAGCTATTTGAAGAATATATTTGTAAATCATTAAAAAATGGATTCTGGAATGAATATTTAGGTAAAGACAAAGTTTTTATTTTTAAATTTAAAAATGGTGAAATAAAAAGATATGTTTTAAATGAGGATAACGAACAAGAAATTTTAAAGCTATGTTGTGAATTTGCAAGTTATGAATTTGAATCTATTGATAAAATGTTAAGAGAAAATGAATTTTATGCTGAAAATTATTATAATAAGTATTGTATGAATAGTATTTTTATTGATTTTTTAATAAGTGCCAAAAAAGGAACTTATGCAAATAGTACAGTTGAAAAAGTTGACTCTAATAGATTAGGCTCAAGTGATTATCATTATGAAACAAATATTAAAGGAAACAATTACATTTATCATGATACTTATTTTGGTGGGACTAAATTTATGGGAGAAGAAGTTGTATATTGCAATAGTAATAAACCAATATGGGGAATGAATTATTATGGAGTAACTTTGGATAAAACACTTGGAGAAGAGGCTATGGATAATGCTTTAAGACCTGCACTAATAAAAGTAGGAGAAGATAAAAATGTTATTCCAGTAAGAGGACCTGGAAAATATGAAAATAACGGATATACATATATATTTAAAACAACAGGAACAATAGAAAATTTTGATGGAATAGAACAGATTTATAAAAGTGGAAAATTGATATATGAACTTCGTTGCTCTGGTGGAATTATTGAATAAGGAGAATGTATATATGGAAAAATTGATTAGTAGATTGATTGAAAACACACAGATAAATGTTAAAGGTGAAGAATATATAGTTAAAACTAAAACATGGTATTCAATAGAAGAAGATGAAACAACATCATATGTAAAATGTGAACTAAGCAATAATAAAGTTTTAGTTATAATTCCAGATGATGAGTTAATATATATCGGCAGAGTAATTGAAAATATGAGATATGTGAAAATATCTGAAGATACAATTAAATACAATGATAAATTATTTAGAAAAGCAGGAGAAGGACATCAATTTATTACAAAAATTGAATTTGGAAATAAAGATGAAGTAGAAGGTAAATGCATATTTGAAGATTATGAATCTGAAAATAATATAATTAGTTTAGGAATATTACCAGATAAAGAAAATGTAAGAGCAGATGTTTATGCTGATATTTTGAGTATAGAAGATATTGAAATAAACTGATATTTGTTTTAGGAGGTATAATAAATGGAAAATTATTTTATAATACATGGCTCTTTTGGGAGTCCATTTGGAAATTGGTTTAGTTGGTTACATGATTTTATAACCGAAGATGGCAAACAAGTATATGTACCGGATTTTCCAATTGGAGTAGGATATCAAAATTATGAAAATTGGAGTAAGTTGTTAAAATATTATTTAGATTTAGGTCTTATAAATGAAAATATAACAATTATAGGACATAGTATTGCACCAATATTTATATCAAAATTTCTAGTTGAAAATAAAGTGAAAGTTAAGAAGTTAATATTCGTATGTGGATTTAATAATTATCTAGGTACAAATGAAGAATACGATAATGTTAATAAATCAATGTATTTTGATAACTTGGAAGATGTAAAACAATATGCTAATGAGATAATTTGTTTCTATTCAGATGATGATCCATATGTAAGATACGAGGTAGAAAAAGAATTTGCTGATATGGTTGCAACAGAACAAGTTTTAATACATAATGGGGGACATATCAATAGTGAAAGCGGATATGATACATTTGAGGAAATTGTAACTTATCTTTAAGAATAAAATATTGCCGTTTTGGTTCGTAAATAATATAAACTTTACGAGTAAAAACGACAATTTTTTAATAATAAAAACTGTAGCATATATATTTCTATATAAGCTACATTCTAAATCATAACTGCTTACCGAAATAAGCCTTCTCAGTCATCTAATTAAATAGATTTCCTATTAATTAAATGATACTATATTTTTATGCAAAAATCAAGGATTTTATGCAAATTTCCAGGATAACGACATGAAAAATTTTTTTCTAATGCCGTTATCCTGTGATATATTTAATAAAGTGTAGTAAAATAAGAAAAAAAGAATAAGAGAGAAAGTTTAAAAACTCCATATACAGTTCCGCAGTTTGTGCAATTAAACTAAACGATGAAAGTTTTATCGTACAAGAGCTTCTAGTGGAGTTTATTTTTGAAACCTACATCGTTTAATTTCTTATTCATTTATCGAACTATCGCAATTTTTTGATATTAAGAATCAAACAAATTATATAAATAATAAATCGAAGAAATAGGAGAGTAATCTTCTATTTTTTTATGAAAAATTTAAAAAATCTTTTAACAAAATACCCAAATTTTCCTTTCTAAAAGTGAGAGGAAAATTTTTTTATATTTATTTTCAAAGGAAAGTTCTACTTTCCTATTATATAAAAGCTACAATTGCTAGCCATTTGAGATTTTCTCCTTTTAGTCGAAAACTCAAATCAGGCGAGAATAAATGATGACTACTTTTTCAGCAGCCTCTGACTACGTATGTATGCTAACAGAAGCATGGATATAACTAGGAAAAGATACAATAAAGATTAATGAAATAAAGTAATAAAGTATTTTCTTCATTTAAAAAACTCTTTTTAGATAAGAAAATCAATACCACTATTATAAAAGTTTTTGACAAAAAAATAAAAACTTTATTCTAATATGAATTATACTATTAGTGGATTTTAAAATAGATACAAATTCAAAGATATAATTTCTTGTAAAATATTGGATTGTGTGGTATATTATAGAAAAATAAAAATTTCAAATGAATGGGAATTGCTACTTTTTTAGAGAAAGTGAAAGAGAAAAATAGATTTGCAATAATAGACAATATTAATAAATATAAATTAGAGGAGAAAAAGATTATGAAAATAGGAATAGATATAGATGGAGTTATACTAGACTACGAAAGAGTATTGAAAACATATGGAGATTTATATGATTTTATAGAATTAAAGAAGGATGGAATTATTAATAGAAATGAACATTATTTAAGAAATAGATATGACTGGACAGATGAAGAAAGAATGAATTTTATTAATAAATATTTTTTGAAATTATCAGAGAAAACTCCTTTAATACCAGGTGCAAAAGATGTAATTGATATGTTACAAAAAGAAGGAAATGAACTTATTATCATTTCAGCAAGAGGTGGAATGATAGAAAAAATGAAAGATGTTGCAATAGAAAAGTTTAAGGAAGAAGATATATCATTTAATAAATATTATTGGAAGCAAGATGATAAATTAGAAGTGGCTCAAAATGAAAAGATAGATGTAATGATAGATGATTCATACGATGTTTGCAGAAAATTATCATCAAATGGAATAAAAACAATATATTTCAGAGACAAAGAGATGAAAGTATTAGAACAAAATGAAAACTTAAAAGAAGTAAGTAATTGGGGAGAAATATATAGATATATAAAGGAGATGCAAAGTAAATGAAAATATTAATGGGAACAAAAAATCCTGGAAAAATAGAAGGTGCAAAGCAAGCATTTAAAAAATATTTTGATAATTTTGAGATAGAAGGAATATCGGTAAGTTCAAATGTAGGTGACCAACCAATAAATGAAGAAATACTTCAAGGAGCTAAAAAAACCAGAAGATATTGATAATATGAGCTTTACAATAGGTGGTGGAACGGATTTTAATGCAGCAGTAGGAGCTTTTTCAAGAAAAACACCAAACAAAATAATATTTACAGATGGAGAAGCTGATATGCCTAAAGAAACTGTTAAAAATGTTATTTGGGTTGTATTTGGTGAAAAAAAGATTAATCCTAAAGGTGGAAAAATAATAAATATTACAGGTGAACAACTAAGAAGATTATATCACTCATTTATTCAAGATAAAGAACAGGAGAAAAATAGTGAATATAGGAATAGATATTAGATAACACAATAACAGAAGTTCAAGACAATATAGAATATGATAATATTATAGTAAATGCAAGAAAAAAAGGAACAATATTAGGATTGTAAAAAAATGAGGAGGTGTTAAGAGTGAACAGAAAATCTATTATGATTGATATGGATGAAGTAATTGTAGAGGGAAATTTCTCAGATTATTTAATTGAATTTTTAGGAGAAGTAGATTTCAATAAATTACATAGTCAATATAGACAAGACTTAATAAAAGGAAGAGAAGAAGAATTTAAGAAAATATATAAATATAAAAATTTGTATAAAAACGACAATGGAGATTATATTAAACCATTACCTAATTGTGTAAATATAGTCAAAGAATTAAATGAAAAATATGATGTTTATATTGTTACTGCTTATATTTGGAAAGAAAATGTAATTGATGCTGCTACTAATTTAAAAAATAAATTTGAGTATTTGCATCATTGGTTCCCTTTCATTGATACAAACAATTTTATATTTATGACTAATAAAACAAAAATAAAATATGATATAGGAATAGATGATAGAGAATCAAATTTAAAAAATTGTGATAAGAAGTTATTATTTACAGAGTTTAGAAATAAAAAGATAACTGATGAAGAACTTAAAAGCAAAAAAATAATACGAGTAAATAATTGGTTAGATGTAAAAAAAGAACTATTATAACAAGTAATTGATACAACTTAAATTAAAAAAGAAATGAGTGATATTATATCTAAGTTGTTATAATTATGCAAAAATATAATAATGACGACAATTGGTTTATAGGTAAAAATAAAAGACGTATTTATATAATAAAATATAGCTGAAAGGAAGAAATATGATAGTATATAAAGCAACAAAAAAGAAATTTTTGGAAGACTGTAGGAATGAAGAAATAGTAATAAAAATAAGAGAAGGGTATATAAAAAATGTTGCAAAAACTAATTATAGCATAATAAATTCATGGAATGGCTCGATACCATATCTGTATTTGCTATTAGAAGATGACAGTATTCCAAATGATTGTGGAATATCAATTGAGCATACTATTCCTAATATAGACACTAAAAAAAGAATAGATGTAATAATCACTGGAAAAAATAAAAGTAAACAAAATGTTGCAATTATTTTGGAATTAAAACAATGGAGTAAAGTAGAGCAACCTGCAGATAAAATAGGTTATATTGTAACCAGTAATAAAAAAGATGAAGTTGTAAGGGTGCATCCATCTTTTCAGGCTTATTCTTATTTGTATTTTTTAAAAACATATAATAGTGCATTTATAACACAAGATATACAAGCTTATTCATGTGCATTTTTACATAATTACGAAAAAAGCCCTAATGATGCATTGTTTGATGTTAAATATAAAAATTTTATTAATAAATGTCCACTTTTTGTAAGAGGTGATTTGCCTAAATTAAGAAAATTTATAAATGAAAGAATATATGAAGGTGATAATTGTGAGGTAATAGATATTATAGAAAATAGTTATGTATCAATTACTAAATTATTAACACCAGGGACAGTTGATATAATGAAACATACACAATATATTACATTAATTGACGAACAAGAAATTGTATATGAAAAAGCAATTGCAATGGCGAAAAAATCTATGCAAGATAATATGAAAAGAGTTTTTATTATAAAAGGAGGACCAGGAACAGGAAAATCAATATTGGCTATGAAAATATTAGCAGACATTTTTATGAAACCTAATAATAAAATAAATAAGGCAAGTTTTATAACACCTATACAAGCACAAAGAGAAGTATATAAATTTACAATACAAAAAGATGATATGTATCGACCTATAGTAAAAGAAATTAAAAGCTCAGGGGCATTTGTTAAAGCTATAAAAGATGAAAATGATGTTTTAATTGTAGATGAATCACATAGATTAAAAGAAAAATCAGGTATGTTTGAAAATATAGGAGAAAATCAAATAAAAGAAATTATTAAAGCTAGCAAACTTTCAATATTTTTTATTGACGATTTACAAAGGATTACACTTAAAGATATGGGGAGTGTAGCGGAAATAATAAAAAGAGCTAAAGAACAAGATGCAATAATAGAAGAATTTGAATTAACATCACAGTTTAGATGCTCTGGCTCTGCTAGTTATGTTTCATGGATTGAAGATGTTTTACAAATTAGGAATACAGCTAATCATGATGAGATTGATTCAGATTTGCATTATGATATACAAATAGTAGATAATCCAAATGAGATGAGAAAATTTATAAAAAAGAAAAATAAAAAAAATAATAATTCAAGAATTGTTGCAGGATATTGCTGGGACTCAAAAAGAGAATCAAGAGATAATCCCCAAATGTATGATATAGAAATTCCTAAGTATGATTTTTATATGAGTTGGAATCTAATAAGTGAACCATGGGCAATTGCAAAAGATTCAGTAGAGCGAGCGGGTTGTGTTTATACTTGTCAAGGTTTAGATTTTGAGTATATAGGTGTTATTATAGGACCAGATCTAATATATAAAAATGGAAAAGTTGAAGCAGATTATACAAAAAAGGCTAAGACAGATAGTGCTTTAAAAGGAATAAAGAAAATTATGCAGAAAGATAAACACAAAGCTGAAATGTTAGTAGATGAGATTATTAAAAATACATATAGAATATTATTAACAAGAGGAAAATGCCGGATGTATTATATATTGCGAAGATGAACCTTTAAGAGATTATTTAAAGGAAAGATTAGAACAACTAAAATAGAAATTTTAGCATATAGACAAAGAAAAAACATAATGATATTATTATTACTATGCAAGTGGTTAGAATAATTTATAATGGAACATTAAAATACTTGCAAGAAATAAGAAATAAGGGGGATAATATAATGAAAAAATTTGAGAATATATTCTGGGGAATATTATTAATAGTTATAGGAGTAATAATTGGAGGTAATGCATTAGGAATTACAAATATAAATATATTTTTTGATGGATGGTGGACACTATTCATTATAATACCATGTTTTATGGGTGTAATTAAAGATAAGGAAAAGACAGGAAGTGTAATAGGATTATTAATTGGAATAGCACTACTTTTAGGATGTCAAGATGTTTTGGATTTTGATATAATATGGAAATTAGCATTTCCTACAATTTTAGTAATAATTGGTTTATCAATTATTTTTAAAGATACGATTGGAGGAAAAGTAAGTAGTGAAATAAAAAAACTAAATGAAAAGAGAAATGGAGATAACTCATATTGTGCAACATTTTCAGGACAAAATGTAAAATTTGATAATGAAGAATTTACTGGAGCAGACTTAACAGCTGTATTTGGTGGAGTTAAATGTGATTTAAGAAATGCAATTATAAATTCGGATGTAGTAATTAATACAAGTAGTACATTTGGAGGAATAGAAATTTATGTACCATCAAATGTAAAAATTAAAATTAAATCAATGCCTATATTTGGAGGCGTTGATAATAAAGCAAATACAAAAGTAGACGAAAATAGTCACACAATTTATATAAATAGTACTGCAATATTTGGAGGTGTTGAAATAAAATGACAACAGCACAAAAAATAATAAAATATATAGCAACAGCATTTGCATTATTTTTAGTTGTTACAATAATTTCAGCAGTATTAAGCGCAGGTTATGGAATATTAAATTCAATAGGATTAATTCATACAAAGGATAATATTATAACTGAAGATTTTAAAGTGATATCAAATGATGTAAAAGAAGTATCAACATTAAAAATAGATTTAGCATGTACAAATTTAGATATAAAAGTAGGAGACAATTTTAAAGTTGAAACAAATAATTCAAAAATTGTTTTTGAAGAAAATAATGGTAATGCACAAATAAAAGAAAAAAATGAAAATTGGTTGAACAATAATAATAACTCAAGTGATCTGATAGTATATATTCCAGAAGCTATCCCAAATTTGTATCTTGAATTAGGAGCAGGAGATGTTCATATAGAAAATATTGTTGTAACTCAACAAATAGAAATTAATGGAGGAGTTGGAAAAACAGATTTAAAATCATGCAAAATAAATAATTTACAAGCAAATTTAGGAATGGGTGAATTTACTTTTTATGGTGAATTAACAGGAAAAAATACCATAAGTTCAGGTATAGGAGAAGTCAATCTGAATTTAATAAACAATAAGGAAGATTATACTATTGATGTAAGTAAAGGAATAGGCACGGTTGTGTTAGATGGTGAGAATGTAGAAGCGGATAGAAAATATGGAAATGGGGAAAACTATCTAGATATTGATGGTGGAATAGGAGATATAAATATAAATTTTGAAAAATAAAAGGGGACGAATATGGGATTAGTATTAAAGAATGTATCAAAAACATTTGTTGGGAAACAAGCTGTAGATAATATTTCATTTAGTTTAGATAAGCCAGGAGTATTTGGCTTACTAGGAACAAATGGAGCAGGAAAAACAACAACAATAAGAATGTTACTTGGAATAATTAAAAAAGACTGTGGAGAAATTACATGGCATGGAAAAGAAGTGGATAGGAAAAATGTTAATTTTGGGTATTTACCAGAAGAAAGAGGTGTATATCCAAAAACAAAAATATTTGACCAACTAATGTATTTCGCAGAATTAAAAGGAATGAAAAAGGATGAAGCTGTAAAATCAATTAATAAATGGGCTAAAGAATTAAAAGTTGAAGAATATATGCAATTACCAGCAGAAAAATTGTCAAAAGGAAATCAACAAAAAATTCAATTTATGACGGCAATAATACATAATCCAGAATTAGTTGTGCTAGATGAGCCATTTAGTGGACTAGATCCAGTAAATACAGAAATATTAAAAAATATTATTATAGATTTAGTTAAAAATGGAAAATATGTAATAATGTCAGCACATCAAATGGCAACAATAGAGGAGTTTTGCAGTGACATATTAATATTAAATAAAGGAAAAACTGTATTACAAGGAAATTTAAAAGAAATAAAAGAAACATATCCTGCAAATAGAGTAGAAATTGATACAAATCAAGACATAAAAAGTTATATAAAAGAAATGGGACTAGATATAGAAAACGAAACGGACAATAATTACATAATAAAAATATCTGATGAAGATAGTGCGCATATGCTTTTAAACAGACTAATTTTAGATGGAATCAAGGTAGATAAATTTGAAATAAAAAAACCTACACTTAATGATATTTTTATAGAAAAGGTAGGTGAATAATTATGAAAGATATATTAACTGTAATGAAATTTACAATAAAAGATATGGCCAAAAGAAAATCTTTTATAATCTCAACATTGATTATTTTAATATTAATTGTAATTGGCTTTAATGTGCCAAACATAATAAAAAATATAAAAGGTGAAAATACAGAAGACAAACTTTTGGTGGTGGATAATGGAAATATATTTGAAGGAAATCTAGAATTACTAAAACAGATGAACTTGGGATATGAAATAGAAATAGGAAATGCTACATTTAATGAGATTAAAGAAAAAATTGAAAATGAAGATATATATGGTGCTGTTATAATAGAAAAACAAGAGAATAATGTAAAAGTAAGATATATAATTAAAAATACAACTATGATAAACGAAGTACCAGAGAATATTGTAAATGCAATAAATTCTTTATACACAAATATTCAAATAAGTAAATTAAAACTAACAAATGAACAGATACAATCAATTACACCAAACTTTGAATTTAATATAGAACAAACACAAGAAGATAAAGCAAGTGGAAATGTATTTGCAATGATGTTAATGTCTATTGTATTATTTTATGCAATTTACTTTTGTGCTTATCAAGTATCTAGTTCAATAACAACTGAAAAAACTTCAAAGATAATGGAAACATTAGTAACATCTACAAGTCCAAAAACAATAGTGCTTGGAAAAACAATAGGGATTGGAATTGTTGGATTAGTACAAATGGTACTAATCGTAGGAACTGCTTTAATAAGTGCTAAAACATTTTTAGAACCAGAATTGTTAGAATCAGTATTAGATATGTCAAATATAACGGTATATTTAGGAGTTATAACTATTATTTATTTTATATTGGGATATTTTGCTTATGCTTTATTATATGCTCTAACAGGATCAACTGTAAGTAAACCAGAAGATATACAATCAGCTAATACACCAGTAGCAATTTTGGCAGTAATTGGATTTTATTTATCATATTTTACAATGATGAACCCTACAAGTGAACTTAATTTGTTTGCTTCATTATTTCCAGTTTCTTCTCCATTTTGCATGCCATTTAGAATTATGATGGGCTTAGCAAATGGAAAAGATGTAGTAATTTCTATTGCAATTTTAATAATTACAATACTTGTTATAGCTAAAGTTGCCATAAAGATATATTCAAGTGCTATATTGAATTATGGTACAAAAATGAGTTTAAAAGACATAGTTAGTATGTATAGAGATAAACAAAATTAAATTGTAAACATAAAACTTTACAAAGATGTAAAATAATGGTATAATAATTGTGTTGTTTATATATATAAATGAAGAATTTATTTCTTAATTTAAAAACATACATAGAATTTGTGTATGTAAACAATTTTGATAATTCTTCTAAACGGCTACAAGAAAAAACAGGAGGAATGTATAATGGCAAACGAAACAGGAAGAATAGGATGGAGTAACAACATAATTACAGGATTAGAAGAAAATCCACTGATGGAAAATGTATTTGGAAAATTCAATAAAGCCTTTCTTGTTGGAGTAATTGGAGAAGAATTTAAATTGAATTACATTGTTAAAGATGAAAAATTCTATCGGACACTTGTAAAAGTTGAAAGATTTAGTGGAACTGAAGATATAATTCCGGTAATTGTACCTGAAAAAATAATTGAGCAAGAAATGGGTGACGAAGTGATTGGAAAATGGGCTGCATTTTGCGGACAGTTCCGATCATACAACAAAACAGATGAAAATGGAAAAACACATTTAGAGTTATTTCTATTTACTAAAAGAGTAGATATTTGTAAATCTGAAGATGGAGTGAAAAAAAGTTTAATAAAATTATTAAATGGCGATAATTTTGTTAATAACTTAGTATTTATTGATGGGTATCTTTGCAAGAAGAGAGAGCTTAGAACTACTCCGTCAGGAATAAAAATTTGTGATTTAATTATTGCGGTCAATAGAAGCTGTGGAAAAACTGATTACATTCCATGTATTACGTGGGAAAAAGTAGCTGAGTGGACACAAAATCTTGAAGTTGGTAGCCATGTAAAAGCCTATGGAAGAATACAGAAGAGAGATTATTATAAAAAATCTTCAGAAAATCCAAAACGTGGTAAATGGAAGATTGCCTACGAGCTTTCTGTAATTAGAATAAAAAAATTAAAAAAGTAGAGGTAGAGGATAGTATCAAAAGTAAGGGAGGCAGATAAATGCTTCCCTTAAATATGTTTATGAATTTACAAATAAGAGGAATAAAGCTAAATGGTTGTACTTCTAATTAAAATGTAACAAAAATGCAACAAAAATGTAACAAAAAAGTAACAAAAAAGTAATAAAATCTAAAACCCTTTAAATAAATGGAATTTTAATAAAAAAATTGAGACTTATACATTATGTATATATTGAAAAAAATTTATTAATTTGGTAAACTAAAATTAGTTTTAAGGGGGAAAAGAAGAATGTGTAAAAAAACGAAACAAAAAATAATATTAATAATAATTACTTTTTTAGTAAGTTTATTTTTTATAAATATAAGAGTTAGAGCAGATGATACAGTTCAAATAACTTTTAAAGATGAAAAATTATTTAATTATATAAGATATAAATATGGTGCAGTTGGAGTTGATCAAGGAACGTTAACATTGACATTAAAGAATGAAACTGTTAATTCAATTGTAGTATTAGATTTATCGACAGAAAGTGATATAACAGATTTAACTGGAGTCGAAAAAATGAAAAATATATACGAGATACATTTGGATGGAAATACGATTTCTAGTTATGAAGTATTAAAAGAATTACCAAATCTAACTACAATTACAGCCAATAAATGTGGAATTAGTGATGTGACACCATTTAAAGACATAAGTACATTGAATAATTTATATTTAGATGAAAATAACATTAAGGATATATCTAATTTGCAAAGCTTAGTAAATTTAGTATCATTATCTTTGCAAAACAACCAGATTGAGGATATAAGTGTTGTAAGTAATTTTAATAAATTGGTAAATCTTTATACATCTAATAATAGTATTAAGGATATATCTTCGGTAAGTGGCTTAACAGAACTAGTTACATTCATTACTGAAAAAAATCAAATTTCTGATATAAGTTGTCTAAAAAATTTAAGTAAGTTGAAATATTTAAACTTAAATTATAATTCTATAAGTGACATAAGTGTATTGGCTGATAAATCTATTGAAGATTTATATGTTGGTCATAATAATATTCAAAATATAGATAGTTTTACTAATAGTAATATAGTTGAAAATTTAAAATATTTAAATTTGAACTTTAATAAAATTGAAAATATAACACCACTAAAAGCGCAAAATGATCAAAAATTAATAAAGTTTTATATAGATTCTAATTTGGTGCAAGATATAAGTGTGTTAGAAAATAAAACAAATATTACTGATCTTAGCTTAGGAAATAATAAAATTAGTGATATTTCAAAATTAGCTAATTTAACACAAATGAAAAAAATAGCATTACAAGGAAATTCAATTCAAAAAATAGATGCTTTAGCTAAAATGAAAAATTTAGAATATGTTATATTAAAATATAATCAAATAACCAATATTGATGCACTTGCAGGTTGCACAGGAATAACAGAACTAAATTTATATGGAAATAAAATAAATGATTTATCTGTAATAAGCACTAATGTGGGCATGATAAGTTTATATGTTGGAGAAACTGGAATAGATAATATTAATTTTTGTGAAAATATGACAGCATTACAAAATTTAGATTTTCAGTATAATAATGTAGAAGACATAAGTGTAATGGCAAAATTAACAAAATTACAAACAGTAAATATGGACGGTAATAAGATTACAGATATTTCTGCATTAGATGGATTAACTTTAGTATCATCATTTAGCGGAAAAAAACAGAAAATAGAAACTAGTGCGAAAATAAATGATATAGTAAATTTACCAAATATTTTTGCTCAATCACAAAATACAAATAGTAAAGCATATACATCTGAAAAATTAGATGTTTCAAATGGTGTGCTTAATGATGTTACATCTGTTACTGTAGGAGGAGAAGAAGGTAAAACAGTAGTAAAAATAAATGGAGGAAAGTTTACGGGAAGTACTTTTACTATAAATGTTTTAGACTATATTGGAGATGATAATGATTCAACATCAAATGACTCGAATTTAGATAATTCAACAATAAACAATTCAAAAAAAGATGATCCAACCATAGCTGATACGATATTCCCAAAGGCAGGAATAAAATACTATATTATCAGTATTATAACAAGCATATGTGTACTTGGAATAATATTTTATAAAAAATATAAAAGAATGAATTATTAATAAAGAGAACCCTAATTATTAGACAAAATGTTTAATGATTAGGGATCATTTTTATGGTAAAATATTCATATAGAAACTAAATTAGGAATAGTTAAGCTTTATGATGAAAATAGATGGGGCATTAAAATAGATAGATATATAAAGAAAAATTAATAAATTTTACCAAAAATATTGCAAAAAAATATTAATAATAGTATAATATAAAAGGTAAAAAAATATAATAAAATAAAAGAGAGGTAAGAAATGGAGTATTTGTATATACTAAAGCAAGTATTGGTTTATATTTTAACTGCATATTGGTGTTATCAAACTGTAATAAGTGTATGTTCATTAATAAAACTAAAAGATAAACCATATATAATAAACAAAAATCATAAATTTATGGCAATAATACCTGCACATAATGAAGAAACAGTAGTAAGAAATTTAATTGAAAGTTTAAAAAACCAGACATATGATAAAAATCTATATGATATATATGTAATCGCAGACAATTGTACTGATAGGACAGCAAAAGTAGCAAGAGATGCAGGAGCAATAGTATTAGAAAGATTTGATCCTGAGCACAAAACAAAAGGTTATGCGTTACAATGGTTTTTAAAACAAAAAATTGAAGAAAATGCAGATTATGATGCATTCTTTGTATTTGATGCAGATAATATAGTTGACAAAGACTTTATTGTAAATATGAATAAAAAACTATGTCAAGGAGAAGATGTAGTTCAAGGATATAGAGATATCAAAAATCCAACAGACAACTGGATAACTGCAGGATACGCATTATTTTACTGGACAATGCACAGATTATATCATTTAGCAAGATACAATATAGGATTATCACCATTGTTAAATGGAACAGGATTTATGGTAAAATTTGATGTAGTAAAACCAAATGGCTGGGAAACAGAAACTTTAACAGAAGATATTGAATTCTCATTGAAAAGAATAATCAAAGGAAAGAAATTAGGTTGGGCAACAGATGCAATAGTATATGACGAGCAACCAACATCATTTAAACAATCATGGTCACAAAGAAGTAGATGGACAGTTGGACATATGCAATGCATAAAAAGGTATACAGGAGAATTATTTAAGAGTGTAAAAGAATACAAAACATTAATGAATTTTGATGGATTCTTATATATAGTAGGAACAACTCCAATGCTAGTAATATCAATGGTACTATTATTAATTAATTGTATAATGTATGCAACACAAGCAATGACAAATTTAGAATTAATAATTAATATATTAAGATATTTAGTACCAACATTATTACTTCCAATAGGAACAGCAATACTTGCAATGTTTTTGGACAAAAAGCCTATTAAACCAATGATAAAAGGCTTATTGTGTTATCCAGCATTTATGGGAACATGGGTTATAATAAATGTTAAATGTTTATTCAAAAGAGAAACAACATGGGAAAAGATTGAACATGTTAGAGATATAAAGATTGCAGAAGTTAAAGAGGTGCCAGAAAAAATTTAAGCACCTATAAGATAAGGCACGACAACTCGTGCCTTATCTATTGATATAGTATAAGGAGATAAAAAATGTCATTTGAAAAAATAAAAGTATATGCATTTGTAGGACCGTCTGGAACAGGAAAAAGCTATAGAGCACAAATGGTAGCAAGCGAAAAAGATATACATTTTATAATAGATGATGGTTTATTAATAAAAGACAATGAAATTATTGCAGGTGCATCAGCAAAAAAAGCACCAACAAAAATAGAAACAGTAAAACATGCATTATTCTATGCAGAAGAAGAAAAAAAGCCAATAGAAGAAGCTTTTAAAAAATATAGACCTGATAAAATTTTAATATTAGGAACTTCAGATGGAATGGTACAAAAAATTGCAGCAAATTTAGGATTGCCAGAAGTATCTGAAACAACATATATAAATGAAGTTGCAACAGAAGAAGAAATGCAAACAGCAAGACATATACGTGTAACAGAAGGAAAACACGTAATACCAGTACCAACATTTGAACTAAAAAAAGACTTTTCAGGATATCTGTTAGATCCACTTCAAATTTTTAAATCAAAAGGAGCTGGACAAAAACCATATATATCAGAAAAAACTATTATAAGACCAACATTTAGTTATTTAGGAAGGTTTACTATTTCAGATACAGTATTCAGACAAATTGTTGAATATCTGGCAGAAAGAATGCAGTCAATATATAGGGTTGTAAGAACAAGGGCGACAAGTACAGAAGCCGGACCAAGTATATACATGGAAGTAATAGTAATGTATGGATACAACATACAAGAAGTTCTGAAAGAATTTAAAGAAAAAGCTAGGAAAGAAATAGAAAAATTAACTGCAATGAATGTTGTATCTATGGACGTTGTAGCAAAAAGTGTTCACATTCCAGATAAAAATTAAAAATAGAAAGAGGTAACAAATGAATATATTTAAACAAATAATAAGAGTAATAGTTAGAGCTGCAATTCGTTTATATTTTATAGTAGTACATAGAGTAAAAGTAATAGGAACAGAAAACATTCCAAAAGACAAAAAAGAACCACTAATATATTGTGGAAATCATAGAACATATAATGATCCTCCATTGATAGTAGTAACAGCCAAAAGACATGTAAGATTCTTAGCAAAAGAAGAATTACGCAAAAATCCATTTTTTGCATTTTTAGGAGTAGTATTTGATGGAATATATGTAAAAAGAGATTCAAAAGATATATCAGCATTAAAAACAACACTAAAAGCATTGAAAAATGGAGAAAGTATAGCACTATTTCCAGAAGGAACTAGAAACGGAGTAGAAAAAGGACAAAAAACAAAAGATGGTGCAGCATTCTTTGCTGTAAAAACAGGAGCAAGAGTTATTCCAGTAGGAATAACAGGAGGAGAAAAACCATTTGACAAAATGACAATAAGATACGGAGAACCAATGGACTTTAGTAATAGAAGTAAAGATGAATTAGATGAAATAACAGAAGAAATAATGGAAAAAATATTAGAATTAGCAAAATAAAAAAGGGAGAGAAAAGAAAATGAATAATCAAAAAATAAGAAATATAGCAATAATTGCACACGTAGATCATGGAAAAACTACATTAGTAGATGCTTTGTTAAGACAAAGCCATGTATTCAGAGAAAATGAACAAGTAGCAGAAAGAGTAATGGACTCAAATGACCAAGAAAAAGAAAGAGGAATAACAATATTAGCAAAAAATACAGCAGTAATGTTTAATGGAATAAAAATTAACATAGTTGATACACCTGGACATGCTGATTTTGGAGGAGAAGTAGAAAGAGTATTAAAAACAGTTGATGGAGTACTTTTATTAGTAGATGCATTTGAAGGAGCAATGCCACAAACAAGAGAAGTATTAAAAAAATCATTAGCAATGAATTTAAAACCAATTGTAGTAATAAACAAAATAGACAGACCTGGAGCAGAGCCACAAAAAGTATTAGATCAAGTAATGGAACTATTTATAGAATTAGATGCAAATGATGATCAATTAGAATTTCCAGTAGTATATGCCTCAGCAAAAAATGGAACAGCTAAATTAGATTTAAATGATCCAGATGGAGATTTAACATGTTTATTTGAAACAATAATAAACACAATAAATGCACCAGACTGTGATGAAGAAGGACCAGCTCAAATGTTAGTATCTAACATTGATTATGATGATTACGTTGGAAGAATAGCTATAGGAAGACTAGAAAGAGGAACAATAAAAGTTGGAATGCCTGTATCTATTTGTGAAAAAGAGGACAAGGTTTCACAAGGAAGAATTGCAAAAGTATATACACATATGGGATTAAAGAAAGTTGAAGTAGAAGAAGTATCAGCAGGAGACATAATAGAAATATCAGGAATACCAAATATCCATATTGGTGACACAATATGTGACTTCAACAATCCTGAAAAAATACCATTTGTAGACATTGATGAGCCAACAGTATCTATGACATTTAGTGTAAACAATGGACCATTTGCAGGAAGAGAAGGACAATTTATAACATCAAGACATTTAAGAGATAGACTATTCAAAGAATTAGACAGAAATGTAAGTTTAAGAGTTGAAGAAACAGCATCACCTGACTCATTTATAGTATCAGGAAGAGGAGAATTACATTTATCAGTATTAATAGAAACAATGAGAAGAGAAGGATATGAACTATTAGTATCAAGACCAAAAGTAATCATAAAAGAAATAGATGGTGTAAAATGTGAACCAATCGAAAGATTAGTTGTAAACATACCTGATGAATCAGTAGGTACAGTAATTGAAAAATTAGGAAGAAGAAAAGGCGAAATGGTAAACATGGAACCAGCAGAAGCAGGACACACAAAAATAGAATTTAGAATTCCTGCAAGAGGATTAATAGGATATAGAACAGAGTTCCTTACAGATACAAAAGGTGAAGGAATTATGAACAGTATATTTGATTCATATGAACCATTCAAAGGAGAAGTTGTTGCACGTGTTAGAGGAACAATAGTTGCATTTGAAAATGGAACATCAATAACATATGGATTATATAATGCACAAGATAAAGGTGAATTATTCATAGGACCTGGTGTAGATGTATATGAAGGAATGATTGTTGGATTAAACTCAAGAAGTGAAGACTTAGCAGTAAATGTATGTAAAGAAAAACATTTAACAAATACTAGAGCTTCAGGATCAGATGATGCACTAAGATTAGTACCACCAATTCAAATGTCACTTGAAAAAGCTATAGAATTTATTCAAGATGACGAATTAGTAGAAGTTACACCAAAATCAATTAGATTAAGAAAGAAAATCTTAGATAACAAAGAAAGAGAAAGAGCTGCAAGAAATGCAAATAAATAATTTTACCAGTGGGGACACCCATAAATGGTAAAAAAAATTACCAAAAGGGACACCCTTATATCAGTAGGGACACTCGTTAATGGTAAAAAATATATTGAAAAATTAATGTAATTAATACTTATTCTGTTATATTTATTAATTTAGTAATTTTTAATAATAAGTTTTTACCAATAATGAGTGTCCCTACTGGTAAAAAGGGTGTTCTTTTTAGTAAGGAAGGGCTATATATGAATAAAGAAGAATTAGAAAAAATAAAACAAAAAGCATTAGAAGAACATATTCCAATAATTATGGATGACACATTAGAAGTAGTAGACAAAATTTTAAAAGATATAAAACCTAAAAGAATATTAGAGATTGGTACAGCAGTTGGGTATTCTGCTATGTGTTTTTCAGAATATTTACAAGATGGTGGAATAATTGATACAATTGAAAGAGATGAAGAACGTATTGCAGAGGCTAAAATAAATATTGAAAAAGTTGGAGTTGCTGATAAAATAAATATATATGAAGGAGATGCTGTTGAGATTTTACCTACATTGAATGAAAAGTATGATGTTGCTTTTATTGATGCAGCAAAAGGAAAATATCCATTTTTCTTAAAGGAATCTTTAAGAATGATTAATCCTAATGGAGTTATTTTAGCTGATAATATTCTATACAAAGGATATGTTATGAGTGATTATAATAAACATAAACAACGTACAGCTGTAAGAAATTTAAGAGAGTACATAAAAGAAGTTACAGAAAATCCTGATATTGAAACTGAAATTTTAGAAGTCGGAGATGGGTTGGCAATAAGCAAAATTAAGAACAATGGTAAAGAAAAGTGTGATACAATTGATGATATTGACTCTAGTTTTGTTAAATAAAAAGCATACAGAACCAAAATAAATTTATTTTGATTCTGCATGCTTTTTTGCTATTTAGCTATTGCAAATGCTTTATTGAGCTTTATTATCAAGTTTCAGCATTTGCTTCTTTTTCGGAGACCAAATGTACTGATGATGTACGGGAAGCAATTTGTTTTGATTTCCCAATTCCATCTGCATCATAGCCTATTGCTGGATTAAAGTACAGTAATCCGCCTTTGTAGTCTTTAATGCTGAATAGTTCTTTACGAAGATTGTACAATTCTTGTTTGTAATCTTCATGAGATAGAACTTTGTGATTTTCAGCATCTAAGCCGTATTCAAGCAATTCTTCCATCTGACTTGTCCTGCCTTGAAGTTCAAACATTGAACCGCCAGCTTTAGGAGATGAGGCTTCAACAGTGAATGTTGCCTGCCAGGACTCATAACCATTAGCTTTTGGATGTTCAATATAATTTTTTTCATGACTCATAGTGAAATCATAATCAAGAAGTCTCAACAGTCGTTCTTTTGGTATTGGAGAACCACCGTATAATTTATCACTGGTTTTAACCCATTGATAAAAGTTCTTGTATTCCCGAGAATTTGGATTGGTAAGAATTGATACAATAATCTGCATTACTTTTAAAAGAATGTTTTTATCAGTTGTTTGTTCAATTATTACCCTGATACCAAATAAGTCTCGAATGATAGGTGGCTGAACCATAGAAATTGATGAATTGTTTGTGTAAACAGCTTCTACTGATTTTAACAGTAATTTTGTTTCTTCGCCTTCCCAGTCTTTACGCCTTGACATTACATGTACTGCAATGTGAAAATCTGGATAGTACTCATGATGAGTGATCCATATTCCAACATGCATAATCAAGTTAGTCAAAGCATCCACAACATCAGTCATAGTCTTTGTCAACTCGCGCTGTCTTATTGCTTTTGGAAAACTTGAGATATAACACTCAAGTATTTCTGCATCTTTGCCACTGAACATTGAAGTTCCGTTTTTAGACAGGATTTGATAACGATGTTTTTTTAATGATAAAACATCAGGCGGGAGATAGTCTTTTGATGATGATTTCAGTTTGCCATCCCGTATTGTACATGCAATTGTTTCCTGATGAATATCGTATAAATACGATTTCAATTCAGGAGATAATAAGTTGATAAGTTCCTTTGTTGTTAAATCTTTCTGCATAAGTAATCTCCTTTAAAAAAATTTTTATATAAATATTATACCACAAAAATTGGAAAAAGTATATAGAAATGGCTTGATTTAGCTAAAAAACGTTTTTAAAATATGAGAATAGTTAATATAATCTATAATAAATGATTGATTTTTTTTATATTATATATTATAATATGTTAAAATTGCTTCCATAGCTCAGTTGGTAGAGTGCAGCCTTGGTAAGGCTGAGGTCACGGGTTCAATTCCCGTTGGAAGCTCCAACGACGTATCTGTTCGAACTTTATATAGAACAGGTGGATATGAAAATCAATCAGTAAAATGGTTGATTTTTTTGTTTGTGAAAAAATCTTCCAACAGAAAGGAGGATTATTTTTATGGTTAAGATAATTAAGCAAGAACTAAAATTTGAGGAATGACTAAAACAAAGACTTGAATTTATATGTGAGTTTTCAAAAGTTACTCCAACTTTTATCAATGGTAGCATTAGAAAACTGGAGAAAACTAATCTTACATATATTGAGCCACATAGAGTAATTATCAAGAATTATATATATGAGTACTTTGATGTCTCTTTTTGTTTTATTAAGGAGGTTTGAGAATTGAACGAAGAGAAGAAAAAATGTGGATTGTATATGAGAGTTTCTACCGAAGACCAAGCTCGTGAGGGTTTTAGTCTTCCAGAACAAAGAGAAAGATTAAAAACTTTTTGTAGGTTTAAGGGTTATGAGATAATAGACTATTACCAAGATGCTGGAATAAGTGCTAAAACAGGTAATCATAGACCAGAATTTGAAAGATTAAAAACTGATATTAAAGCTAAAAAAATAAATACTATTGTTGCACTAAAACTAGACAGAATAACCAGAAGTATATTCGATTGGGAAAAACTAATAACTTTTTTAGATGAAAATAATGCATATATCGATTGTCCTAATGATGAAATAAATACTACAAGTGCAAACGGTAAAATGATTTCAAGACTCTTAATGAGTGTTAGTCAAAATGAAATTGAGAGAACTAGCGAAAGAACTAAAATAGGTTTAGCAGGTGCAATAAAAAATGGACATATTCCTCACATTGCACCACTAGGCTATAAAAGAGAAGATAAAAAATTAGTAGTTGATTATTCTACTAAAGATATTGTCGTTAGAATATTTGACTTATATTATAACGGTTACTCTTACCAAAAAATTAGCAACTTATTTAATAAAGAAAAAGTATTAGGAAAAGATAATTGGCGAGATTCAACTATTATGGGTATATTAGAAAATGAAATATATAAGGGTTATTTTGTTCATGGCAAGAAAACTAAACACCCAACTTACTATGAAGATGTAGTAGAACCTATTATCTCAAAAGAAATGTGGTCAGACTGTCAAGTACAGAAAAAGAAAAATTCGAGAAGTTATCAAAGAACATTGACATATCTATACTTGCAGAAATTAAAGTGTCCTAAATGTAATAGAATACTAGGTGGCAAAGCAACTACGAAGAAAAATGGCAATACTTACTTCTACTATTATTGTAATGACTGCAAAATTGAGTTTAAAGAGAAAGTTATCAATGATTACTTTAATCAATTCATTAGCGAATTAGTGGAATATGACTCTGTTGTAAATCAATTCTTCTTGCCTATGATAAAGCAAAAATTTGAGGAGCCTAGAGAACAATTAGAAAAAGAAATAAAAGAGCAAAATAATAAGCTAGAAAGAATTAATTTGCAAACCTTGTCAGGAATTATATGATAATGGTTATATTGATACTACTAAACCAATGATATTAGGTAATGTAC
>CAKPGU010000001.1 GCA_934155265.1 uncultured Clostridia bacterium | reverse complement strand
TCTATAAACTTATTGCAATCTGTAAAAATTATGATATACTTTAATAAATTGATTGATATTTGTATCAATCGTCAAGAAGAGAAAAGTTGTAGATAACTACGACGTCCGCTCCAAAAGATATTAATAAAAACAAGGTATGTTACAATTAAACATACCTTGTTTGGTTAATTACAGAGCTATATCATTTATCATTAAGATGATAAGCAGAATTAAACCTTGAAAAATCTTTTTTGTCAATCAAAACGTCATCAACTCCGACAATGCCGAAAATAGATTCATCTGTACGTATTTCATTTAATACATCTTTGGCTGAATGCATACAGCTTTGACAATAGAAATATTTGTGGATTGAGTCATTTATTCCATATCGATATACTTGCCACATTTTTTCTCTTTTAAACATTTCTTTACAATGGTCACATTGTTTTGAAAAAAAGACATACCTGAGTTTAATTGCTTTTAACCGTTTTTGCTCTTTGTCAACTTTCATCATTTATTCCTCCTAAAAATTTTTTTGATGTTAATCTATCATGATGCATAAAGCTAACATGGAAGATTGTATAAAAAAGTTACATAAATAGTTTATCACATTTACATAAAATTGTCAAACTTTTTACTTGTCAATTCATATATAGCTTCTGCATATATTTTGCAAGATAAGATCAATTTATCAATATCAATAAACTCATTAGCTTGGTGGCACACATCAGTATCACCAGGGAAATTAGCACCAAAAGAAACACAATTTTCAAAAGCTCTAGCATAAGTTCCACCGCCAATAGCAATAGGGTCATAATTTGAATTATTCATTTTATTAAAAATATTACAAAGAGTTTTAACTAAGTAATTATCTTTTGGAACATAAAGAGATTCCTGAACTCCATCAACATAAGTATCTAGTGAATAATTTTTGCATTTTAAATCAATTAAATTTGTTATAGTATCAATTGATGTATTTATAGGAATACGTAAGTTAATACCAAGTTGCAAATAATTTTCATAAAATTTAAAATTTCCAACATTTAAAGTAAGTTTTCCAGATTCATCTTCAAAATCAATATCTAAAGACTTTCCGCTAAATTCAGTATTAATATAATTTTCGAAAAACTCGAATAATTTAATTTTATATTCAAAATGATTAAAAATTCTATTAAGCAAAATTATCATTGGTGAAATAGCATTTTTACCCAAATCAGGATGAGCAGAATGTGCTTGGATTCCTGCAGAATGTAGAATTATAGAATTTCCATTTATAGAGTGAGTTATATCAAATTTTAAATTTTTAAGTTCCTCGTCAATAAAATCTATAATATTAGATAAATTAATTTTTGTAGTGTCAATATCAATGGTAACATCACATTTTTTAGGAACAACATTAATTGCATTATTATTACAATCAATATTAGAAATTTTAATCGGAAGATTTTCATATTGAGAAAAATTATCTTTTATATATACTGTGCAAATTCCCTTTTCTGCATAAATGCAAGGAAAATCTGCATCAGGACTAAAACCTATAGAGGGTAATTCTTCAACTTCTTTGTAATGTTTAATGCATTTCCAAGCTTTTTCTTCATTAATACCTAAAATAAGACGAACTCTACAATTTATATTCATATTATCTTTTATGGCCTTCATTGCATATAATGATGCAACTACAGGACCTTTATCATCTATAGCACCACGACCATATATTTTGTTATCTTTAATAGTTGCTTCAAAAGGTGGAGTATTCCAACCATCACCACTTGGTACAACATCTAAATGACCAATTATACCTAAAAGTTTATCTCCTTCACCAAATTCTATGTAACCACAATAACCATCAATATTTTTGGTCTTAAAACCCAACTTATTACCAAGATTTAGTGCATATTCTAAAGCTTCATTAGCATATTTTCCAAAAGGCATATTTGGATTATTAGTTTCTTCAGAAACACTAGGAATGTTTATAAGATTACAAGTTTCTGCTATAATCTCATTTTTTAGACCATCAATATATTTTTCAAACATAATAAATACCTCCTAAAACGATTATATTATAATGTATGTAATATATCAATAATAATACAATATTTTACATAAATACTTGATTTTTGGAAGAAAATACATTATAATAATTCTGTATTTAGATAAAACAAGGAGAGATGAAAGATGCAAGAAAATAAGCAAAATCAAGAAGTAGAGTTAGATGAAAATCATTTAATTCAAATAAGAAAAGATAAATTAAAGGAATTACAAGAACAAGGAAAAGATCCATTTGAAATAACAAAATTTAATAGAACAAATACAGCTGGAGAAATAAAAGCAAATTATGAAGAATTTGAAAATAAAGATGTAACAGTAGCAGGAAGAATAATTGCAAAAAGAATTATGGGAAAAGCATCATTCTGTACAATACAAGACAGTGACGAAAAAATTCAAAGTTATGTAAGTATAAATGATTTAGGTGAAGAAAGTTATAAAGCATTTAAAACATGGGATATTGGAGACATAATAGGAATAACTGGTTTTGTATTTAAAACAAGAACAGAAGAAATTTCAGTTCATGCAAAAGAAGTAACATTACTTTCAAAATCATTAAGACCATTACCAGAAAAATTCCATGGATTAAAAGATGTAGATTTAAGATATAGACAAAGATATGTAGATTTAATAGTAAATCCAGAAGTTAAAGAAACATTTATATTAAGAAGTAAAATAATTAAAGAAGTAAAAGCTTATTTAGATAGCAAAGGATATTTGGAAGTTGATACACCAATATTAAATACAATAGCAGGTGGAGCAGCAGCTAGACCATTTATAACACATCACAATACATTAGACTTAGATATGTATTTAAGAATAGCAAATGAATTATATCTAAAAAGACTAATTGTAGGTGGATTTGATAAAGTATATGAAATGGGAAGAATGTTCAGAAATGAAGGAATGGATATAAAACACAATCCAGAATTCACAAATATAGAATTATATTCAGCATATGAAGATTACAATGATATGATGGATATAACAGAAGATATGTTTAGAACAGTAGCTCAAAAAGTATTAGGAACGGCTAAAATAAACTATCAAGGAACAGATTTAGATTTAGAATCACCATGGAAAAGAATTTCAATGATAGAAGCAATAAAAGAAGTAACAGGTGTCGACTTTAATACAATTGAAACAGATGAGCAAGCAATAGCAATTGCTGAAGAAAAGAAAGTAGAAATAGATCCAATTAAGAAAACAAGAGGAGATATAATAAATACATTCTTTGAAGAATTTGTAGAAGAAACATTAATACAACCAACATTTATATATGATTACCCAGTAGAAGTATCACCATTAACAAAGAGAAAACCAAGTGATAAGAGATTAACAGAAAGATTTGAAGTATTCATTGGTGGCAGAGAATATGGAAATGCTTATTCAGAATTAAATGATCCAATAGATCAATATGAAAGATTTAAAAAACAAGCAGAAGCAAGAGCTGCTGGAGATGAAGAAGCAAATATGATGGATGAAGATTTTATAAATGCACTAGAATATGGTATGCCTCCAACAGGTGGACTTGGAATAGGAATTGATAGATTGGTTATGTTATTAACAGATTCTGCATCAATAAGAGATGTATTATTATTCCCAACAATGAAACCACTTAATTAAAACTCTGAAAGGAGATAAAAATGGCTTTAGAAAATAAATTAAATATTACTGATCAAGCAGAATTAGCAAGAGAAGAGGAAAGAATTAGCAAATCTTGTGCAAAAAAAATGTTTGAAACAGGTTATTTGAATACCTTAGAACCAGGAACATTTGAAACTTTAAAACAAATTCACAAATATTTATTTGAAGAAATATATGAATTTGCAGGAGAGTTAAGAAAAGTAAATATAGCAAAAGGTAATTTTAGATTTACACCTCTTGCATATCTTGAAGAAGCAATAAAAAATATTGAAAAAATGCCACAATCTACATATGAAGAAATAATAGAAAAATATGTAGAGATGAATATAGCACATCCTTTTAGAGAGGGAAATGGAAGAAGTTCGAGAATTTGGCTTGATTTAATTTTAAAAAAAGAGTTAAATTTGGTAGTTGATTGGAGTAAAGTTGATAAGACAGACTATTTACTTGCAATGGAACGAAGTCCAATAAAATATATAGAAATTAAAGAATTATTAAAACAAAGTTTAACTGACAAGGTAAATGATAGAGAAGTATACATGAAAGGGATAGACAATAGTTATTTATATGAAGGTTACCTTGCATTTAAAACTGACGAATTATAGAGCATAATTTATATGCTCTATTTTTAATTTAATAGGAAAGGTTGTATATAATATTGAGTTATGATAATCTTATTGCAAGAAAAAATTTTTTTCAAAAAAATGAACCGAAACAAAAAATGAAACGTCTAACAAATGAAAAGGAGAAAGAAAGTTGTAAAATGGGAAAAGGTGAATTTACAAAACTTATTGAAGAAAATAAACTAAAATTTTATAAAACAGCAAAAGTAATCTTAAAAAATGATGTTGAAAAAAATATGAAAATAGCTCAATATGACAAATATGAAGTAGATGAGTATGGAATAAAAGATGCAATGAAATATTTAAATGAAGATTTAAAGTTAATTACTATTTTATATTATTATGATAATTATTCTGTAAAAGAAATATCACAAATTATAAATATTCCAGAAGGAACAGTAAAATCAAGACTATCAAAAGCGAGAGAAATTTTAAAACAAAAATTAGAAAAGGAGGGGATTTAATAATGGATGATGAAAGATTTGACAAATTATTAAAAAAACAAATGCAAGAAGATATATATATTCCTGAAAAAATAAATCAACTATTTTCGAACTTTGAAAGTGAGGTAAATATGAAAGAAAAATCAAAAATGAGTAATTATATAAAAAGAATATCAATTGCGGCATGCTCAATATTAGTAATATTTTTTGGAGGATGCACATATGCACATGTAAATGGAATAGAAACTATTATTTCGCCTTTGCTAAGAAACCTTGGAATAAATAGTAAATATGAAGAAAATGCAACACAATTCAATGATGAGATAATAAATGGTGAAGTTAAAATAAAAATTTTAGATGGAGCAATGGATGATACTACATTTATTGTAGGATATAGAATTGAAATTCCAAACATTAACCCAGATTCATGGATTGAAGTGAATGGAGAATATAAAATAAATGATTTGTCAGTAACTCCTATAAATACGTCAATAGATAAAGAATCTGATACATCATTTATATATTATCAAATATTTGATGTTAATGAAATAAAAATAGAGGATACAAAAAATGTAAAAATAAATTCAGATTTCAATGAAGTAAGAGAATATACAGAAGTTGAAAATATAGATTCTGCATATGCTGAATATGGAGAAACATTTAAAGGTAATTGGAGCTTCAAGGAAAAAATTAATGTAAGTAAACTTGAAGATTCTAAAATATATGAATTTGAAAATGCACAAAAATATCAGATTGCTAAAAACGCATATGTAACTGTAACAGAGTTTATTACAGGTTCTTATACAAATATGCTAAAAATAAAAACAGATAAAACAAATTATAATGGTGATGATTTTGAAAAATATTATAAAATATTAGATGAACAAAATGAGGAAATTGCAACATTTGCTGAAGAAGAAAAACAATATGATGAAACAATATATAATGATAGAATAATTAGTGGAAAAATAAACAGAAATTCTAAAATAACTATAGAGATATATTTAAAAATGATTGATGGGGAAAAGTTTAACAAAGTTGCAACGATACCTGTTGATATATCAAAAGCAGTTGAAAAAAGTGAAGAAAATTCAAACTGGAAACAATATAAAAATGAAAATTATAGTTTTAAATATAATGAAAATTGGACATTAACTCCAAAGATAGACTCTAGTAAAGTTGGACCAAACAGTGCATATTTAGGAGCATTACAATTAGAAATTCCATCTACAACAAATTCAGAATATACATCATCAATATATGTAAGTGCTGTAAAAACAAATACTACATTAGACGAATATGTAAAGCAACAAAAAGAATTAAATTCACAAGAAGATATTAATGAAAAAAATACAAAAGAAATAAAAATTAATAATAACATAGGTTATCAGGTAACATCAGAATCAACGGATGGAGAAAATGGATATATTATGCAGCAAACATTTTTATCTGCAAATGGAAATATTTATACAATTACATTTTTCGGAAGTGAAAAGGAATATAATAACTTAAAAACAGAGATTAATCAATTTATTAATAGTTTTAAAATTTAGTTAAAAAGAAGACGATTCTATTTTGAAAAATCACATTCATTTGACAATGTAAGCTTAAGATGGTATAATATAATTATGTAAAGAGGTCAAGAATCTCTTTAAATAAAAAATAAGAGAGGTAAACAACTATGGCAAACAACGAAAAGAACAATGGAAACTGCGGAATCTGCATGATGACTCAGAGAGAATGCTATGAATATTTCCGTAAGGAAGTTAATTCTGTAAAGAGCAAACTTATGGAAGCATCTACTACAGAAGCAGTCGAAACAGCAATTAACAGTCTTGCAGTACTTATGGAGAAGTCAGTAAAAGACAACCAGTTAAAGAAAATTTATAACTGGACAGCTGATATCAATGGTACTGTTAGAGCAGTAAAAATGCATGATTGTACTCGCAAGGAAATGATATGTCTTTTGGATAAGATGCTGGAGAATGTTGAGTCATTGATTTCTGAGGAGAAGCCTCATGAGCAGGTTGAAAAGCTGAGAAAACTTTTCTTGGCATGTGCAGATAATGCAGAAGCTATTGCGAAAATTATTGATATCAAAAAGATTGTTGGCTAATACAGTCAGCATCTTGCAAACCTCGAGGGGAGTGAATAATATTTCACTCCTCTTTTTTCATTTTTGTTGCAATAATATATAAAATATGATATATTATAATGGAAAAAAAGATAGGAGAAGATTTATGTTTGGATTTGATTTTGATAAAAAAACATTATATATAATAATAGGAATATTAGTAGTGTTATCACTAGCAAGTTATGGAACAGCAGGAATATTTGATTTAGTATTATCTGTTCCTGCTGTATTGTTAGCAATAACAGTACACGAATTTGGCCATGCATTTGCAGCATACAAATTGGGAGATGACACACCATTAAGACAAGGAAGGCTTAGTCTAAATCCATTTGACCATGTTGACCCATTAGGATTAGCAATGTTACTATTTGCACATATAGGATGGGGAAAACCTGTACAAATAGATCCAAGAAATTATAATAGAAATATATCAGTAGAAAAAGCAGATGCAATAGTATCATTTGCTGGACCACTTATGAATTTTATAACTGCAATTGTATTTGCACTTATATATTGTGCAATTATGAAGTTTGCTGGGGCAGTATTTGTAATGAGTAAAATAGGAATAATAATTGTATCAATACTTATTTATATTATTACAATGAATATTGGGTTAGGAGTATTTAATTTAATACCATTACCACCACTAGATGGATCAAAAATCTTTTTACCAATATTACCTCATAATGCAAAATCATGGTTCATAGAGCATGAGCAAACATTTTATTTTATATTTTTAATTATATGGATAACAGGAATTGCAGGAAGACTAATATCACCAATAATTGGATGGATGACAAATCAAATATTGGGACTAGCAATGACAATATTCAAAATATCATAATAGGAGAATAGACATGAAAGATATAATAGTTTTAGGAGTAGAATCAAGTTGTGACGAAACCTCTGTTGCCATTGTAAAAAATGGTAGAGAGGTTTTATCAAATATAATAGATACACAAATAAAAATTCATGAACAATATGGAGGAGTTGTACCAGAAATAGCTTCAAGAAACCATATAGAAGCAATTTCAAGGGTTGCAAAAGAAGCATTAAAAGAAGCAAATATGAACTTTGAAGATATTGATATAATTGCACCAACATATGGACCAGGTCTAGTAGGGGCATTATTAGTAGGAGTATCATATGCAAGAGGGTTAGCCTATGCGTTAAATAAGCCATTAGTAGGTGTAAATCATTTAGAAGGACATATTGCAGCAAATTACATAACACATCCAGATTTAGAACCACCATTTTTATGTATGTTAACATCAGGAGGGAATACGCAAATAGTATATGTAAAAGATTATTGTGATATGGAAGTTTTAGGCAGAACACGTGATGATGCAATAGGAGAAGCTTTTGATAAAGTAGCAAGAGTTGTTGGGTTAGGATATCCCGGAGGTCCAAAAGTTGATAAATTAGCACAACAAGGACAAGCAACAATTGATTTTCCAAAAACTCATTTTGAAAATTTAGACTTTAGTTTTAGTGGAATAAAAACAGCAGTAATAAACTTACATCATAAAAATCCTGATATAAGTAAAGCAGATTTGTGTATGAGTTTTGAAAAAGCTGTTACAGAAGTTCTAGTAGAAAATATTCAAACGGCAATTAAACAAACAGGAATAAAAAAAGTTGTTTTAGCAGGAGGAGTTTCTGCAAACACACACATTAGAAGTGAATTCGAAAAATTAGAACAAGATGAAATCAAAATATATAAACCAGATTTGAAATTATGTGGAGATAATGCTGCAATGATAGGAGCAGCAGGGTATTATAGATATCTACATGGTGATTTATCAGAAAATACATTAAATGCAGTACCAAACTTAAAAATTGGAGAATAGAAAAGGAAAAATAGTATGTCAATATTTGTAATAGCGGACCTACATTTATCATTTAGAGTACCTAAGCCAATGGATATATTTGGGGATAACTGGACAGGTCATGAAGAGAAAATAAGAAAAGATTGGATAGAAAAAGTTAAAGAAAATGACTTAGTTGTTTTGCCAGGAGATTTCTCATGGGAAACATATTTAGAAGATACTAAATTAGATTTTAGTTATTTAAATAGTTTACCAGGCAAAAAGCTTATGTTAAAAGGAAATCATGATTATTGGTGGACTACAGTAACAAACATGAGAAAATTTTTAAATGAAAATGATTTTAAAAATATAGATTTTTTATATAATAATAGTTATGAATTTGAAAATAAAATTTTATGTGGTACTAGAGGTTGGAGTATTGCAGATGAAGGAACTGACGAGAAACTAATAAATAGAGAGCTTATAAGACTAGAATTATCATTGCAAGATGGAGTAAATAAATTTGGTAATGACAAAGAAATAATAGTCTTTATGCATTATCCACCTATAACAAAAGCAAAAATTGAATTGGAACAAGAAGCAAAGTTTGTAGAACTTATGAAAAAATATAATGTAAAAAGATGTTATTATGGTCATTTGCATGGTGCTTCTATAAATGATGCAATTGAAGGTAAAATAGAAGGTATCCAGTTTAAACTTGTTAGTGCAGATAGGTTGGATTTTAGATTAGAAAAAATATAAAGAGGAGTAACAATGTTGGACCTAAACAAAGATGTAAAATATGTAAAAACAGTAGGACCAAGTAGAGTAAAACTGTTAAACAAACTAAAAATATATACATTAAAAGACCTAATTGAATACTATCCAAGAGACTATGAAGATAGAAGTAAACCAAAAAATTTGTATGAATGTGTAGATGGAGAAGAAGTATTAATAGAGGCAATGCCTACAGGAAGAATAAATGAAATGCACAAAGGAAGAATGACAATCAGTAGATTAATAGTAAAAGACCAAACAGGAACATGTTATATAACATGGTTTAACCAAGGATATTTAAGAGATAAATTTCAACCAGGTAGAATGTATAGATTTTTTGGGAAAATATCAATAAAAGGTTCAAGATATGAAATGAATTCTCCTGTATATGATGAAATAGACCAAAGCAAAAACACAGGAAAAATTATTCCAATCTATCCATTAACATTTGAATTAAAACAAAACACATTAAGAAGAATTATAGAAAATGGACTTTTAGAGGTAAAAGGTCAGTTGCCAGAAACACTACCAGAATATATATTAAAAGAAAATAATTTGTGGGACATAAATAGTACAATAGAAAGAATTCATTTTCCAATAGAATTTTCAGATTTTAATAAAGCTCGTGAAAGGTTAGTATTTGAAGAATTATTAACAATGCAATTAGCTTTATTAAAATTAAAAAACAATTATGAACATGAAACTGATGGAATTCAATTTAGTAAAGATGCTAAAATGTCTGATGTAATAAACATGTTACCATTTAGATTAACGAAAGCACAATTAAGAGTATTAGAAGAAATTGATAATGATATGGAAAGTAATAAGCCAATGAACAGACTTCTTCAAGGAGATGTTGGCTCAGGAAAAACAGTAGTTGCAATGATAGCAGCATATAAAGCTGTAAAATCAGGATATCAAGCAGCAATAATGGCACCAACTGCAATACTTGCAAGTCAACATTTAGAAAGTTTCCAAGGAATTTTAGAAGAATTAGGAATAAGAACAGAATTGTTAATTTCAAGTATTACTAAAAAGAAGAAAACAGAAATATTAGAAAAGTTACAAAATGGCGAAATAGATATACTTATAGGAACACATGCGATATTAGAAGAAAATGTAGTATTTAAAAATTTAGGACTAGTTGTAACAGATGAACAACATAGATTTGGAGTAAAGCAACGTGGGACAATAGCATCAAAAGGACAAAATCCAGATATAATAGCAATGTCTGCAACACCAATCCCTAGAACACTTGCATTGATATTGTATGGCGATTTGGACATATCAATAATTGATGAACTTCCACCAAACAGAAAGAAAATTGAAACATATGCTGTAAGAAAAAATATGGAAGAACGAGTAAATAATTTTATAAGAAAGCAAATTAAAGAGGGAAGACAAGCATATATAGTATGTCCTTTAGTTGAAGAAAATGAAGATATGGAAGGTTTGCAATCAGTAATAGAGCTTGCAGAAAGATATCAAAAAGAAACATTTAGTGAGTATAAAGTTGCATATTTACATGGAAAAATGAAACCTAAAGAAAAAGATGAAATCATGTTAAAATTTAAAGATGGAGAAATTCAGATTTTGATAGCAACAACTGTAATAGAAGTAGGTGTAAATGTACCAAATGCAAGTATTATGGTTGTGGAGAATGCAGAAAGATTTGGGTTAGCACAATTACATCAATTAAGAGGAAGAGTTGGAAGAGGAGAATATCAATCATATTGTATTTTAAAATATGAAGGAAATGGAGATACGATAAGACAAAGAATGAAAGTAATGTGCGACACAAATGATGGATTTGTAATTTCTGAAAAAGACTTAGAACTTAGAGGTTCAGGAGACTTTTTCGGAACAGAACAACATGGACTTCCAGAATTTAAAATTGCAAATTTATTTGAAGATATAGGAATATTAAAAAAGGTTCAAGGTTTGGCAATAAAGATAATGGAAGATGATCCATTACTTGAAAAAGAAAAAAATAAAAAATTGAATGAACTTGTTACAGAAAAATTTAGTTCAAGAATCGAAATTTAAAATATTGTCATATATGTGTGGCAAAGAAAAGGATGTTGAAGAATATGGGACAAATTATTTTAAGATTAATTGGAGTTGTAATATTATTAATAGGAGTTGTTTTTGTATATGATGCTAGAATAATTACGAAAAAAGCTTTTGATTTGGGAAATCAAAATGACGCCACTAATGGATTTAAAATTTTAGGAGCTTTATTGGCTATTATTGGAGGATTAATAGTTTTCTTTTGTAAATAAAATGTTATTTTGGTTACCAGATAATGGTTTATTTAAAATTAATATAAAGAAGTTAATCAAAATCATTAACATGTAATTATTTTTGCTGTAAAGTAGAAATGTTTTGACTTATGTATACTTTTGTGATAAAATTATATAAAATCTGTAAAATAAATTCATTGCAATTGCAAGGAGGAAAAAATGAAAAAATTGAAAAAAATTGCAAATGGTGCAAATAACCTGCGGAAAAGTATTCAACCAAAAATAAAAACAATAATGTGTTTTATCTGGAATGGATTAAAAAAAGCAGCGAGAGGTACAAATAATTTAAGGAAAAAACTTCAGACTAAAATAAAGCCAGTATTATATTTTATATGGAAGGTTATTAAGAAATTTGTAAAGATTGACATTATATTTTTAATAATTGGTATTATTATCAATTCAATTATATGTAAGATCTTTCCTAAGTTTCCAGGTGGTTTTCCGGTTTTATATGGCTGGTTTGATGGATGGGTGCAATTTAACCTATTCATAGTCAAATCTATTGTAAATGGAATCTATTCTATTTCAGAAGGAAACTGGAGTGGATTTTGCTTAGAGTTTCACCAGACATTTCATGAGATGGTTATACAATTCGTGAAGTGGGTAAACTACATTAAAATTTGATTTTTCATAAATCTGCTAGTATTACTGGCAGATTTTTCTTTATATTAATTTAAAATACATTATAGTAACATATTTGTTAGAAAGTGCAGTCAGTATATTGACAACATATCTTTTATGTGATAATCTAGTATCGAAAACTAGATAAGCATAAAAATGATGTACATAATGAAAAAGAAAGGAAAAGTATAATGGAAAGAGAAAGATATTTTAATGCAATAGAATTTAAAGATATCAAAGGAATAATATACAATTCAGCAAAACAATATGCAAAAAATACAGCTTTTATACTAAAACATAAAGAAGGTAAAAAAGTAACATATGAAAATATCACATATAAGAAATTATTACAAGATATCAATGCATTTGGAACAAAACTATATGAAATGGGATTTAAGAACAAAAGAATAGCAATAGTAGGAAGAAACAGATATGAATGGGTAATAACACATTTAGCAAATCTATTAGGGGGAATAGTATCAGTTCCACTAGATAAAGAATTACAAGTAGACGAATTAGAAAGTTGTTTAGAAAGAAGTAAAGCAGATGTTGTAGTATTTGATGAAAAATACACAGACAATATAGAAGAAATAAAAAGAAGAGGAAATACAAATTTACAACAATGTATATGTATGACTGAAAAAGAAGGATATCAGAACTTTTGGGATTTAAAAGTACAAGGAGAAGAATTAGTAAAACAGGGACAAAAAGAATATATTCAAAATAAAATTGATGAAGATAAAATGGGAATATTATTATTTACATCAGGAACAACATCAAAATCAAAAGCAGTAATGTTATCACAGCACAATGTTGCATCAAATGTATATGCAATGTTATTAGTAGAAAACTTTTTAACAACAGATGTAAATTTAGCATTTTTACCATTTCATCATATATTTGGATCAACTGAAATGATAGTAATGTTAGCATCAGGACTTGCAACAGCATTTCCAGATGGACTAAGATATGTAGCACAAAACTTAAGAGAATACAAAGTATCATTATTTGTTGGAGTTCCACTGCTTGTAGAAGCAATATATAGAAATATAGAAAAAGAAGTTGAAAAACAAGGAAAAACAAAAACAATCAATTTCGCAAAAAAATTAAGTAATGCATTATTAAAATGTCATATAGATGTAAGAAAGAAAATGTTCAAGCCTGTATTAGATGCACTTGGAGGAAACATGAGATTTATAATATCAGGTGGAGCACCATTAGACAAAAAAGTTGCAAAAGGATTTAATGATTTAGGAATTGAACTTGTTCAAGGATATGGATTAACAGAAACAGCACCTGTAATTGCAGCAGAAAATGCATATAAAAAGAGAAGTGGTTCAATTGGATTTCCAATGGACAATGTAGAATTAGAAATAGTAGACAAAGATGAAAATGGAATAGGAGAACTTCGTGTAAAAGGTCCAAATGTAATGCTTGGATATTATGAAAACGAAGAAGAAACAAATAAAGTAATAAGAAATGGATGGTTTTATACAGGTGATTTAGGATATATTGATAAAGATGGATTTATCTTTTTAACAGGAAGACAAAAAAATATGATAGTTCTAAAAAATGGTAAAAAAGTTTTCCCAGAAGAATTAGAAACTCTAATAAACAGGCTTGACTTAGTTGAAGAATGTATAGTTTATGGAATGCCTGATGAAAAAGATAAAAATGATTTAAAGCTATCTGTTAAGATAGTATATAACAAGGATGTGGCTAAAGAAAAATATCCAAATGCTACAGAAGATGAATTAAGAAAAGTTATTTGGGAAAAAATAAAGGAAATAAATAAGACATTTCCACCTTATAAATATATAAAAAATATGATATTAACAGATCAAGAACTTATAAAGACTACAACCAAAAAAGTTAAAAGACAAGAGGAAATAAAAAGAATATTAGGAAAAAATAAATAAATTAGCACTCTACTATTGACAGTGCTAATGCAAAGGTGATATAATAATAAATGTAATAAGAAAAAGGGGCACATTCTATATAAAAAGACTGTGCTCTTAAGCTATGAAAAAATATAAAAATGTACCCGGTCCATAATTTACGGTCCATAATTTAACAAAAGGTGAAAAAATGTACCCGGTCCAAAATTTCACTAAGGGAGGTAAAATTATGAATATTCAAAAATTTACTCAAAAATCATTAGAAGCAATACAAAATGCACAGACGTTAGCAATAGAAAATCAAAATGCACAAGTAGAGCAAGAGCATTTATTATTAGCATTATTAGAACAAGAAAATAGCTTGATAAAAGAATTAATAAAGAAAATTGGTGATGAAGATAGTGTTGAAAATGAAGTTCGAAACAAAATTGAAACTAAGCCAAAAATGACAGGAGGAGCAAGACCAAGTGATGGAATTTATGTTGCACAAGATGTTGATAAAGTTTTAGCAGATTCAGAATCAATTGCAAAGAAGATGAAAGATGAATATGTTTCTGTTGAACATATAATGCTCGCTATTTTTAATAATGCAAATAGCAATATCAAAGAAATATTTAGAAGATATAGTATTACAAAAAATGAATTTTTAAAGGCTTTATCAGATGTTAGAGGAAATACGAGAGTAACATCTGATAATCCTGAAGACACTTATGATGTTTTAAAGAAGTATGGTCAAGATTTGACACAAATGGCTAGAGAACAGAAATTGGATCCAGTAATAGGAAGAGATACAGAAATAAGAAATGTTATTCGTATATTGTCAAGAAAGACTAAAAATAATCCATGTTTGATTGGTGAACCTGGTGTTGGCAAAACAGCAATAGCAGAAGGATTAGCCCTAAGAATAGTTAGAGGAGATGTACCAGAAGGTCTAAAAGAATGTACAATATTTTCACTTGATATGGGATTACTTGTAGCTGGAGCAAAATACAGAGGAGAGTTTGAAGAAAGACTTAAAGCAGTTTTACAAGAAGTAAAGAAAAGTGAAGGCAGAATTATATTATTTATAGATGAGATTCACACAATAGTAGGGGCTGGAAAAACAGATGGAGCAATGGATGCAGGAAACCTGTTAAAACCGATGTTGGCAAGAGGTGAATTGCATTGTATAGGTGCAACAACATTAAATGAATATAGACAATATATAGAAAAAGACCAAGCTCTTGAAAGACGTTTTCAACCAGTAATGGTTGATGAACCTTCAGTAGAAGACACAATATCAATTTTAAGAGGCTTAAAAGAAAGATATGAAGTATATCATGGTGTTAAAATTGCAGATAATGCTTTGATTTCTGCAGCAACATTATCACATAGATATATATCAGATAGATTTTTACCTGATAAAGCAATAGATTTGATTGATGAAGCTTGTGCGATGATAAAAACAGAAATGGAATCAATGCCAACAGAATTAGATGAAGTTTCAAGAAAAATAATGCAATTAGAAATAGAAGAAACAGCATTAAGCAAAGAAAAAGATGAGATCTCTAAACAACGTTTAGCAGATATTCAAAAAGAAAAATCAGAGCTAAAAACTAAATTTGATGGAATGAAGGCAAAATGGGAAAATGAAAAAGCTGCAATTGGAAAAGTTCAGAAATTACGTGAAGAGATTGAACATACAAATGCACAAATAGAGCAAGCAGAAAGAAATTATGATTTGAATAAAGTTGCAGAATTAAGATATGGAAAATTACCAGAATTACAAAAAGAGCTACAGCATGAAGAAGAAATATCAGAGAAAAGCAAGGAAGATGGTCTATTAAGAAATAAAGTAACAGAAGAAGAAATTACAAAAATTATATCAAGATGGACTGGAATACCAGTTACAAAATTGATGGAAGGTGAAAGAGAAAAAATATTGAATCTTGATAAAATACTTCATAAGAGAGTAATCGGTCAAGATGAAGCTGTTGAAAAAGTTTCAGAAGCAATAATGCGTTCAAGAGCAGGGATAGGAGACCCACGTAGACCAATTGGTTCATTCATGTTCTTAGGTCCAACTGGTGTTGGTAAAACTGAACTTGCAAAATCACTAGCAGATGCATTGTTTGACGATGAGCATAATATGGTAAGAATTGATATGTCTGAATATATGGAAAAATATTCTGTTTCAAGATTAATTGGTGCACCTCCAGGATATGTAGGATATGAAGAAGGTGGACAATTAACAGAGGCTGTTAGAAGAAAACCATATTCAGTAGTTCTATTTGATGAAATTGAAAAAGCACATCCAGATGTATTTAATATTTTATTACAAGTGCTAGACGATGGACGTATAACAGATTCACAAGGAAGAACAGTTGATTTTAAGAATACAATAATAATATTAACTTCAAATTTAGGCTCAGATTATATATTAGAAGGCATTCAAGAGAATGGCGAAATTTCGGAAGAGGCAAAGCAAAAAGTATCAGAATTATTAAAGAGAAGCTTTAGACCTGAATTTTTAAATCGTTTGGATGAAATAGTATTTTATAAACCACTTATAAAAAATGAAATTTCAAAAATCTTAGAACTTCTTATTAAAGATTTAGAGAAAAGACTTGAAGATAAACATATAAAATTAGAATTAACTCAACCTGCTAAAGATTATTTAATTAATAATGGATATGATGAAGTTTATGGTGCAAGACCTTTAAAGAGATTTGTACAGAAAAAACTTGAAACTTTAATTGCAAAAAAGATTTTAACACAAGAAGTTTTACCTAATAGTACTGTTGTGGTTAATTGCAATGATGATGGATTATATATACAAAATTAAAATGGAGGAAATATGAGCAAAAGAAAAAATAATAAAAAACAAAATATATGGCAAATAATTGCATCAGTTGCAATATTAACATGTATTCTAATATCAGGATACATGAGCCAAAATGAAGGAACAACAAATCAAAATAATAATGCAGAAAGTACAACACAAACAGGAACATTTGACTTATCTACAATTCCAGAATACACATCAAGTCCGTATGTGGAAATAAACAATAATATCCCATATTTTACTGATGAGGATTATACTACAAAAAGTTTTGAAAAATATAGTGAATGGGATGACTTAGGAAGAAGTGGTGTAGCATTTGCGAATGTATGTAAAGAAACAATGCCCAAAGAAGGAGAAAAACGTGAAGATATAGGAAGTGTAAAAAATCTTTCTGGATGGGTACAAAAAAGATATGATAATTTAATTAAAGATAAATATTTATATAATCGTTGTCATTTAATAGGATGGCAACTTTCAGCAGAAAATGCAAATAAACAAAACTTAATTACAGGAACAAGATATTTAAATACAGAAGGTATGTTGCCATTTGAAAATAAAGTAGCTGGATATATTGATAACAATGAAAAAAATCATGTTTTATATAGAGTAACACCTATTTATGAAGATGAAAATCTTCTTGCTAGTGGAGTAGAAATGGAAGCATGGTCAGTAGAAGATAGTGGAAAAGGAGTTTGCTTTAATGTTTATTGCTATAATGTACAACCAGGAATAGAGATTGATTATGCAACAGGAGAAAGTAATGTACAAAAATAAAAAGTAAAGGAGAGAAAACTTATTGAATTTAGATTTTGTTAACAGTTTATTTAATAATTTAAAAGAAAACAAATTGGCAAAAGATTTTATGAATGAATTATCAGATTACCTAGAAAATAATGAATGGAATAATTTATTGGCAGATGATTTAAACATTAATAACACTAAAATAATTTCAAAATACAAGGATAAAATGCTAAAAGAAAGATCTAATATATTACAAAATTATGCTGAAAGTACAAGAGAAGCGGGAGAAATGTATTATGTTTATAATGTTAGTGAAAATGAGAAAAATTCATATAATATTAGTAAAGCAGATAAAAGCCATAAGGTAATTACAATGTCAGTAGAAGATTTACCAGAAGGAGCTCAATTGGGTAGTATTTTACGAAAACAAGGAGATAAATTTATTCTAGATGCAAATGCAACAAGAATTGTAGGAAAGAGAATAAATGAAATGATAGAAGAGCTGATAAAAGATCAAAATCAATTCCTTTCTAACAAAAGAATAGAAGGACATACTTATGAAGTTGAAGAAAAAGACAATGATAGAATTTGGTTATATGATTTAAACAATATTGATGGTGGTGGAATTGAAGAGTTTGAAGAGATAAAGTTTCCTAAAGATTTATATGAAATGGCAAAAAAGGGAGATAAGTTTTTATACAAAAATGGAATGTATATAAAAAATCACGAAGGCGATTAAACTTTCGTGATTTTTTTATGTTTTATCTATGCTTTAGCTTCTTCAGTTTGTTTTTTACTTTTAATAATATCAACAATACATGTAATAGCTAAAGTAACAATTGTAATACCAACTAAAATACCTAAATATTGACCTTTGAAATTTGTAGCAGTTGGAACTAAAATTTCTCTAAATAATTTGATTGAATATGTCATAGGTAAGAATGATGTAAGACCTAGGAATCCTTTATCAATTGTTTCTATAGGGAATGTACCACCAGAAGCGGCTAATTGTAATACTAGAACAACTAATGCTAAGAACTTACCAATATCTCCAAAATTTCTAATTAAGAATTGTATAATACTTACAAAAGTAATACCAACTAAAATGCTTGCTGTGTAGTATAATGCGTGGTTTTGTATATCAAAACCTAAACCTAATTTTAGAAGTACAGCAACAATTAAACCTTGTAAAGCACCAAGTCCAATGTAAGCAATGTTTTGTAAAATTTTATTTTTATAATCATGGTCAAATATGTTAAATCTATGTTTTTGATCATAGTATAGAACAACATAACTCATTAAAGCACCAACCCATAAACCAATGCATAAGAATAGTGGGGTAAAGGCAATACCGTAAGAATTTACTTCACCATAAGCTTCTGTTTTAAATTCAACAGGTTTAGCCCCAAAATCTTCGATTCCTTTTAATGATTTTAATTGTTCTTTAGTATCAGCAAGTCCTTCATCAATTGTAGTTTTAAATGTTTGAACACCTTCAACTAATTTATTACTTCCATCATAAGCAGAAGCAGTTCCACTATCTAATGTAGTTAAAGCACTATCAATTGTTTTTGAGCTTGAATTTAAAGTTGCTAGTCCATTTGTTAATGTAGAACTTCCTGCTGATAATTGATTTGTACCATTAGATAAAGTTGCGATACCTTGATTTAATGATATAGTACCTTGTTTTACTTGTGATAGAGCTGATTTTAAACTTTGAACACCATTTGTTAGTTTTCCTAAATCTTGAGTTCCAGCTACTAATTTTTGAGTTCCTGCATATAAATCATTTGCTCCTGTTGTTAAGTTTTGACCTCCAATAGTTAATTGTTGGAAACCATCTAAGTTACCAGCTTTAGGATCTTGAGCTAATAATTGATTAGCACTATTAGCTAAATATTGTAATGTTGGATCAGCATTACCAGAATAAGCTGAAAGTGCTTGTAAAAGAGGTTTTACATTAGAATTTAAATATTCTACTTTTCCAACATATTCTGTAACACCAGAATTTAAATTAGCTGCACCAGTATTTAAGTCGGTTACACCACTTGCTAATGAAGCAATTCCTGAATTGCTTTGAGCTGATAATTCATCAACACCTGTATTTATTTGAGATATAGCACTATCTAAAGTTTGACCACCATTTTTTAATGTATCAACACCAGTAGAAACTTGAGATAATCCACTTTCTAAACTTTTACTTCCTGTATAAGCAGATGCTACACCATTGTCAAAATCTTTATAACTACTACTTAATTGGTTTGTACCGTCATTAAGTTGTTTAATTCCATCATTTAAACTTTGAGAACCATCTAAAATTGTTCCAGCTCCATCACTGATAGATTGCAAGCTATCTGGAACTTCATTTAATTTACTTGATAAATTTGCAATAATTTCTCTATCAACTTTGGATTGTAAGTTTAATTCAATAGTTTTTACAGCACTATTTATAATTTGAGTTGCTAAATAATTTGTTGCTTGGTTTGGTTTGTATGTTATTTGAGCGATTTGTTTATCAGCAGTTGAACCACTTTCCAAACATTCTGTAAAATTTTCTGGAATTTCTATTGTTGCATAATAATCACCTTTTTCCATTCCATCATTTGCATTTTCTTTGCTTACTTCGCAAATATTAAATGTTGCACTATCTTTTAGACTTTGTACAAATTCGTTACCTTGATTTTTGTCATTTTTCCCATTATCCAAGTTGACAACTGCTATTTTCATATCACTTAAAGTTCCATATGGATTCCAATAAGATTTTAAATAGAAAAAACTATAGATAATAGGAATTAATAAAACTACAGCAAAAATCAAAATTTTTAAAATCTTCTCTTTTTTCATAATAAAATCAATCCTTTCTTAATCCTTTTTTTATAATTACTGAAATACTATTTGCTATCTTTTGTTCATCCATTGTTTTATCTTTGTCATTCCACTCAACAATAAGTGCAATATACATTTTATAAACTAAAAATGCAGTTACATCTAAGTCTGTGAATTCTATAAAACCGTTTTCTTTTGCTTTTTGTAATTTACTTTTAATGTAGTTTTGGATTTGTGTGTCAATTAATGCTAAATTTTTTATGATAATTGGATTTTTTAACCATTCTGCTTCTTTTGAAATTATATTTAAAAAGTCTTTTTCTTTTCTGTATTTTAATAATTTACAAGTAGCTTCATTTACAGTATCAAAAAAATTCATATTTTTGCTTTCAACTTTTTCTACAATTTCTTTCATATTTTGAATTTCTTCTTGTATGAAGTATTCTAGTAAAGCTTCTTTACTATCAAAATAACGATAAATTGTTTTTTTGGTAACACCTGCTTCTCTGGCAATTTCATCCATAGATACTTTTTTGAAACCAAATTTATGGAATAATTCTCTTGCAACTTCTATAATTTGCTCTTCTTTCAACATTAACACCCCCTAATACACTAGTATACTACTCTAGTTATTCAGTATACCATGAATAGGAAGATTTGTCAAGCTTTGGAAGTGTTTATCATTAAATAAAAAAGAGAAGTGAATATTTTTTCACTTCTCTAGTGTGTTTACCATAGTCTAAATATTTTAGTTAGGAATTATGATAGAATTGCTCCCAAAACTAAAATCCCTAAATTATCTTCATAAATTTTCCTGAATTGAGTCATAGGAAGAGGATTAGTACCAAGTCCTACTTCAATTGTATATCCAGGTCTATTATAATTTTGAATAAACCAATCTTTATAACCAGCAAAACTAGAATTGTAGGGAATTGGTTCAAGATAATATCCACTAACATTTGCAAATTGTCTTCCAATAAACAAAGAATTTGGTGGATTATAATTTTGAAATTGCCAATAAATTACTTCACCTTGTGAATGATAAGCTAAAATCAGTCTGAAATTATGTTGTAATGTAAAATTATAAACAGCCAATGCTTCAGGTTCAGTAAGTGGGCCATATCCAACAAAATCACGTGGTGCTGGGCCGAGTAAATCCTTGTTCATATTTTATTTGACGAGCTTTTTCCCATTCAGCAGGGAATTGAAGGTTAAGATCCACACCTGTGGGCTTAAAAAACTTCCACTTACAAAATAAAATTAATGAAATGCAGTAATCATCTATATTACAGAGATTCTTTTATCGTAAGAAACTTCGAAAAAGAGCCTCTGTTTTTTTTCGTTCGGAATACTGCTAGAATGGAGTAGGATATGGAAGAAAAAATAGGCAATAAAGTGGGATATTATTCAATAATACCATCGAAAATATTATACAATAAAGAATTAAAAGCAAATGAAAAATTGTTATATGCAATGATAACTTCTCTAGCATGTAAAGAAGGATATTGTTTTGCAACAAACAATTATTTTGCGGAAGAATTAGGAGTACATCCTAAAACAATTTCAAATTGGATTTCAGATTTAAGAGAGAAAAATTATTTAAAAGTTGATATAGTAAGAAATGAAAATAAACAAATAATTCAAAGAAAAATTTATATAAATGATGTACCCTATCCATTAAATAATGGATACCAGTATCAATCAAAAAATGGACAGGCTATCAATCAAAAGATGGAAGGTAATAATATAAAATATAATAATAAATATAATAATAAAGTACAGAAAAAATATATTTCTAGTTATGAAAATCAGAGAGAATATAATGAGGAATTTTTAGAAAGTTTATATGCAAATTTTGATTAAAATTATTAAATTAAATAGTAAAAAAATAGACTCCCAGAGGGCAAAATGGGTTTTAGGGTATTAGCCCTAAACAGCGAAAAGGGTGTCAAAACACCAAGCTGGCGAATATTGGACATTAAAAATGATCCTCAAAATTCAAATAGTAAATGAATTGCTTTTATGATATATCTTGAGGAATAAGTGCTAACGAAATTTATTTTATAAATTTTGTATAGTTTGTGGAAAAAAATCAAATTTTGTGATATAGTAGGAATGATTAATAAGAGGAGTAAATGATGGAAAAGTCAGTATTTATGAGTATAAAGGAAATACATATAAATAGAATTTTAAAAAGAGTAAAAAATCATGAATTTAGAACAAAGAAACCTAAAAAAGATTTTGAATATATTATTGTTTATGTTCCAACTCCATTAAAAGAGCTTAAATATGTATTAAAAGTTAAGCCACCAGTGGTTTCACCAAATAAAATTGATATAGATGGATTTGGAAATAGGGAATTTAATAATACCATAATAGAGAAATATGCATATCCAATCGAAGGTATGTATGAGATAAATAGAACAGTAAAATTAGATGAATTAAAGCAAAAATATAATTTCACTGCACCACAATCATTTGCTTATGGAGAGAAATATCCAGATTTATTAAAATATATAGATAAAGTAGGAATAACAAAATTATACTAAAGGAGAGGAAGTTAATGAGAAGAAAATGCATAGAGTTATTTGCTGGAGCAGGAGGACTAGCTCTGGGATTAGAAAAAGCAGGATTTGAAGAAATAGGATTAATAGAAATAGACAAAACTGCATGTGCTACATTAAAATCAAATAGGCCTAATTGGAATGTAATAGAAGATGATATCGTTGAGTTTTCGAAGAAAGATTTATTAAAAGAATTTGGATTAAAAAAAGGAGAATTGGATTTATTATCTGGAGGATATCCATGCCAATCATTTAGTTATGCAGGAAAAAAATTAGGACTAGAGGATGTTCGAGGAACAATGTTTTTCTATTATGCTGAATTTTTGAGACAATTACAACCAAAAATGTTTTTAGCTGAAAATGTAAAAGGTTTAACAACTCATGATGGTGGTAGAACAATCCAAACAATGGTAGATGTTTTTGAAGAATTAGGATATTCAGTTGAGTGGAAGGTTTTGAATGCATGGGATTATGGAGTTGCTGAGAAAAGACAAAGGGTTGTTATAATAGGAACAAGAAATGATTTAAAAGAAAAAGTCAAATTTGAATATCCAGAGCCACATGAGTATAAACCTGTTTTAAGAGATGTGTTACAAAATGTACCAGAATCAGTTGGAGCACAATATCCAGAAAAAAAGAAAAAAGTTTTTGATTTAGTGCCACCAGGAGGATATTGGAGAGATTTACCAGATGATGTCGCAAGAGATTATATGAAATCATGTTATTTTATGGGTGGAGGTCGAACTGGAATAGCAAGAAGAATTTCATGGGATGAACCATCATTAACATTAACATGTTCACCTATGATGAAACAAACTGATAGATGTCATCCAGATGAAAGCCGACCATTTACAACTAGAGAGTATGCAAGAATTCAATCATTTCCAGATGAATGGAGCTTTTCTGGAAAAATGAATGATATATATAAGCAAATAGGAAATGCTGTACCAGTAGAATTTGCAAAAGAAGTTGGAATATCAATTATGAATGCATTAAATAAAGGAGTTGATGAGAATGTGGAATCTTAATTTTATAACACGAGAAGATTTAAAAAATCATATTAAAAATACAATTTCTACATATGAAAAAACATTGGATGGAATTGACTTAAGTAAATTTAATTCAAATATAGTAGATCCTATAAAAATGGTATTTGATAGTAAAGTATATAGAAAAAGTTTTGAAGAAGTAATAAAAGACGAATTAGTAAGACAAAGAGATAAAACCAATTCCAATGCTATTGGATACTTTCATCAAAATATGTTTAAATACATAAAAGATTGTGAAGTACCACAAGAAGGATTTGATGTTATTTATACAAAAAAAGATGGTAGAAAAATATATGTCGAAATGAAAAATAAACATAACACAATGAATTCATCATCATCACAAAAAACATATATGAGAATGTTAAATAAAATAGCAAATGAGAGTAATGCAGAGTGCTTTTTAGTAGAAGCAATAGCAAAAAATAGCCAGAACATAATTTGGAAGGTTTCATTAGATGGAGAAAAAGTTGAAAATGAGAGAATAAGAAGAGTATCAATGGACAAGTTCTATGAAATAGTTACTGGAGACAAAGAAGCATTTTATAAGATTTGTATGGAATTACCAAAATTAATAGATGAAATTATAAAAGAAAATAAGGAATTACAAGTTGGTTCAGATACAGTAGTTGATGAACTAAGAGAAAAAAATCCAGATTTATTAAAGGCATTATATTTGTTAGCATTTAAAGAATATGAAGGTTTTGATAAAATTAAATAGAAATTCAAAAGAAAAGCAAAGTATGAAAGTAATTAAATTACAGGATTATTTTGTTTTTCTTATTATAGGAGTATATATGAAGAAAAAGAGGTATATAATTAAGAAAGTAAAATTGAGAATAATAAAAAAATGGAAAAGTATAAATGATGGAATTATACTTAGAAAAATAAAACAATGTTTTAGATTAAGTTTATCATTTGTTAAGGCTTTGTTAGAAATATTTATTCCAAAAAAATATGATGATACATATGTTAGTTTAACTCCGATAAAAGATGCAGATAAAGATGGAATATATTGCAATGCACTAAAATTTGCTTTAGATAATGGAGAAATAAAAAATATAGCTATCGCAGGTAATTATGGTTCTGGAAAAAGTAGTGTAATAAAAACTTTTTTTGAAAAGATTGAAAATAAAAAATATAATCCGATTTATGTATCTTTAGCAGCATTTAATAAGAATGATTATATAGAAGAAAGTGATAAATCAAATGGAAATGATGGAAATGATGGAAATGATGGAAATGATGGAAAAGATTCAAATAAGATAAAAGAAAATCAAAATAGAAATGAGTTTTATCATACACTTGAAAAAAGTATTTTACAACAGTTAATATATCAAGCAAATGAAAGGGATGTTCCATTATCTAGGTTTAGAAGAATAAACAAACATTCAAAGTTATTGTTAAATATTGAAACTATTGCTGCAATTGCAGGAGCTATATTCTTAATATCTATACTTTTTCCCAATATCATACCCAAGATTCAAAATAATTATATTAATATTGTAAAACAAATACCTAAAGAAATAGTGAATTTTTTAGCTAGTATATTTTTAATATTGGTGTATTTGATAGTGTATAAGATATTATTTCTTATTACGACAAAGGTTAATATAAGTAGATTTAAAATTAAAGATGCTGAAGTAGAAATAGATGATAAACCAGAATCTATTTTTAACAAGTATTTAGATGAAATAATATATTTTTTTCAAGCAACAGAGCATAGCGTTGGAGTTATTGAAGATTTAGATAGATATGAAGGAAATGCTTCATTTATATTTCAAAAACTTAGAGAGTTAAACACATTAATAAATTCATCAAATCAAGTTAAATATGAAGTGGATTTTATATTTGCTATAAGAGATGATTTTTTTGAAAATTATGAAGAAAGAACTAAGTTTTTTGATTATATTATTCCTATTATACCAATATCATCAAATGGAAATTCAAATGAAATAATGTGGAAAAGATTAGAATATTTAAGAGAGACTGAAAAAATAAGTTATAAATTTGATAAAAATTTTATAAACGATATTTCTATAATGATTGAAGATAAAAGATTAATAGATAGTATAATAAATGAATTCATCATATATAAAAATAAGTTTAATAACGCACACATGGATGATAGACAATTGTTTTCAATAATTGTGTATAAAAATATTTGCCCAAAATCTTATGCTAACCTACAGAAAGATAATGGAAATATTGTTGAAATATTCAAAAATAAAAAGATTAAATTGAATAAAATAATTGGAGAATTAGAAGATAAAAAGAACCAATTAATTAATAAGAAAGATGAAGTAAAAAAAGAATGTTTAAAAAGTATAAAGGAATTAAAATTTGCATTAATATCTAGTATATATAATTTTGACCAATACCTTGGTTACGAAAGGGAGTTTGAATTTGATAATAGAACTATAAGTATAAATGATTTTATAAATTTAGATATAGAAATGATTTATAATTCAACTATAAGTTTCAAAATAGAAAGGCATATACCTTTAGATGAAGAGGGGGTATTTAGATTATTTGGGAATAAATCAATATTTATAAATAGGTGGAAAGATATTGAAAAAGGTAAGGAGGTAAAATTAGAGGAGTTACAAAATGCAATTGAAGAAATAGAGTTAAAAATTAGAAATATAGAAAAGTTAACTATAAAACAATTAATAAGTCAATATGGAACAGAAGACATATATGATAAAAATACTAAGTCAATTGAAAAATTTTTAATAACAAAAGGGTATATAACAGAAGAATATAAGGATTATATTACATTATTTGTTCCAGGAAATTTATCTAAAGAGGATAATGAATTCTTTTTCGCTGTAAAAACAGGAGAAATTTTACCATATGAATACAAATTAAATAATATAAAAAATATAATGAAAAAACTAAATGAAAGCGATTTTGAAGAAATTTCGATTTTGAATTTTGAGTTACTAAATTATTTAGTAACAAATAATAATTTTGACAAAGTATTGAAAATAGTACAATTACTTGATAACTCAAGTGAAGATACCTTACAATTTATTGACGGTTTTATAGAAAGATATACATCATCAAATAGTTTTATAAATATATTGATTGAAAACTCAACTGTACTTTGGAAAAAAATTTATAAAAAAATAGGTAATAATCGATATATTGATAAATGGATTATGCGATTCTTAGAAAATGAAAAATCCTTAAAATATGTTGATGAAGAATTTATAGAATATATAAATAAACATAAAGATATTGATAAATATGTAAAAAGTAATCAAATAGAAATAATTATTGACTCATTTAAAAAATGCAATATAAGATTATCAAATATACAACAAATAAATAATTCTGACTTTTTGAGACAAGTATGTATAAATAAATTATATGAACTAAATACTACAATGTTAAAATTATTTTTAGAATTAAATGGTAATGATATAAGTGAATTTGAAGAAAAAAATCTTACTATTATAATGAATTGTGGAAATGAAATAAAAGAGTTTGTGTTAGAAAATTTTGAGGAATATTTTAATTTGTGCTATTCATTAAATAAGAGCAATGAGGATGAAAAAGATAGTATTGTAGAAATTTTAAAGAATCAGGATATTAATATAGACATAAAAAAACAGATTATAAGAAATGAGAGATTTGATGAATATAATATTAAGGATTTAGATAAAGAATTAATTAATACATTAATAGATGAAGATAAGATTAAAGTTGATTATAATAATATATTAGAGATAATGGTAAGAGAAAATGAATTAAAAACAAATTTAATAAATTATATTAGTAAACATATTAATGAATATAGTAATCAAAATATAAATGAATGTGAAAGCGGGTATAATAGAGAAATTATAGACTTATTTATTAGAAGATTTATTTTTTGTAATGAGGTTACATTTGATGACTTTAAAATATTAGTAAAAACATTTAATAAGAAATTAAACAAGATGGAAGAAATTGAAGGACAAAAATTAGAATACCTTATAGATAATGAAATAATAGAATTTAATTTGGAGAATTATGACTTTATAAGAAATAGAGAATTAAAAAAGTTATTGAATTTTATTATAAATAATATTGAACAATTTGTACAAAATATAAATGAATATAATATTTCAGAGATACAGGACGAATTATTAGTAAACAAGGAGCTAGATAAAGAATATAAAAATAAAATTGTCGAAAATATAGATATTGAAGAATTAGATAATAATACTATTATTCAATTAGTTTTTGATGGTATTCTAGTACTTGAAGATGAATCTATAATTGAAAGAATTTTGGAAGATAGCGAGGTTTTAATAAAAGATAAAGTAGATATTATTAAGATGGTATTAAAAAATATAGATGATGGAAAAAAAGGAACAGAATATATACATTTGATAGGAAATGGATATGAAGATATCAATACTAGTAAAAATGCATGTAATATTAATTTGGATAAAATAGATATAGAACTATGCAATATACTTAAAGCAAAAGGCTATATTTCATCATATAAAAAAGGAAAAAAACATAATGTTGTTTTGTATAATAAAGTTAATCGAATATAAGATAAAGTTATATAGAGATATAAAAAATCAAAAGAAGTGCTAAATAGAGCAAAATCCCATAATGGGATTTCTGCATTTTCTCTGTATAGATTTGAGAAAAACAGAAAACTAAAAAACTTGTTTTTCTAAGTATATAAGTGAAAAGTTCTGTATCACTATCCTGCCATTTATGAAAAAAATGGAAAAATTTATAAATAGGACTTGACAAAACATAAAAAAGCATGTAGTATATAACAAAAGTGTGATGTGAATAGCATTACACAGACTTGCTAATCAAAAGAAAAAGTTAGCAAAAAGTTAAGTAAAAGTGTAGTATACAATCAGTACTGCACAGATACTCCAATTGAAAAAAAGTGTTAGCAAAAAATTGCAAGATATAAAGCACCTAATAGTGTAAAAGCACTATTGGGTGTTCTTTTTTGCGTTTTAGTACATTGACAAACACACTAAAATTAGTGTCATAATTAGCCATTTTCTTTAATAATCTGTTATTAGATAAAATTAAAATAAAATGGAAAGGACAGGATGTATTTATGAGCAAAACAAAGAACAAAGAAAATAAATTAGAATTTAATACATATTGTATTTTTACAAATGAAGAACAAAATGTAAATCAAATAATAGGATTAATATTTAAAGATTATATAGGGAGATTAAAAGCGAAAACAAAGTAATTATGAAAAAGTTTGTAAATTTAAAATTGATACGTTACAATTGTAGCATAGATGGTTACGGATAGGAGGTAAAATGCTTAACTTGAGAAATCAAAACTTCAAAGTTGGAATGTATATTAGATTATCAAGAGAAGATGGCGACAAACAAGAAAGCGAAAGTATCAGTAATCAAAGAAAAATTTTGCAAAGATATGTAAAGGAGAATAATTTAAATTGCGTAAAGGAATATGTTGATGATGGAGTAAGTGGAACAACATTTGATAGACCTGGATTCAAAGAAATGATAAATGACATTGAAAATAAGACTATTAATATGATTATAACTAAAGATTTATCAAGACTAGGAAGAGACTATATAACAGTAGGAGAATATACAGAAAAGTATTTTCCGAAAAACAATATAAGATATGTTGCTTTAACAGATGGTATAGATACATATGTAGATAGCACTAATAATGATATAACACCATTTAAAGCAATAATGAATGACATGTATGCAAAAGACATTTCAAAAAAAATCAGAAGTGTTTTAAAAGAAAAACAAAAAAATGGAGAATATATGTGTAGCATTCCAGCTTATGGATACAAAAGACACCCTACAATCAAAAATAGACTAGTTGTAGATGAGCAAGTAAGATATGTTGTAGAGAAAATTTTTGATATGTATGCAAATGAACATGGAAGTGTGGAAATAGTAAATTATTTAAACAATAATCATTTTCTATCACCAACAGGCTATAGAAAAACAGGACTAATTCAAGATAAAAATAAAAATGGCTATAACTGGAATGAAGTAACTTTATGCAATATGTTGAAAAATGAAGTGTATATAGGCAATACCATTCAAAATAAAAGATCTATTATCTCATACAAAGTAAAAAAATTTAAGAAAGTCAACAAAGAGGAACATATAAGAGTAGAAAATACACACGAAGCCATAATTGACAAGGATTTGTTTGAAAAAGTTCAATGTATATTTGAAAGAAGAGGAACAAATAGTAAACTAAAATATGACTATTTATTAAGAGGAGTACTTTACTGTTATCATTGTAAAAGAAAATTGCAAATTGTTTTAAAGAAAAATTCAAAAAGAAAAGCAAAAGCACATCCATATATAACTTGTAGTGATGCAAAAGAACGAGGGTGTTATCCATTAAACATGAGTTATGAGAAATTCGAAAAACATATTGTTTATATTGTAAAAAAAGTATGTCAAATATATGCAAACAAAGAAATTTTTTATTCAATTTATGAAAAATATCAAAATAAAACACTTGATATTAGAGAAGGATATAAGAGAAAAATAGAGAAAATTAATCAAACAATAGCTGATATAAATAACAATTTAGACAAGATGTATTTGGATAAATTAAAAGGAATTTTACAAGAGGAAGATTATATTAGAGTATCACAAAAATTAGGTTCAGAAAGAGTAAAATTAAATGAACAAAAACAAGAATTAGAACAAAAATTAATTGGAGTAGAAGATAAAAGTGAAAATAAAAAACAAAAGGAAGATGAAAAAGAACTAGACAAGTTGATAGAGGATTTTTTGAAATTTGAGAAAATAGATAAAATATTTTTATACAGATTGATAAATAAAATTGAAATTGATAAAGATAAAAATATTTATATATATTTTAACTTTTCAAAATTAAATTCTATTACCGAAAATTTAGAAGAATTTATTAAAATTGAAGAAATAATAAATGAAAATGGAAAAACTAGCAAAGTCGTATAAATCAAGCAATGTAAGACTTTGCAAAAAGGTTGGAAGTTTTTTAAATCCACACCACGAATATTAGCTTTCCATCCATCAGGAAAAGGAATAGTTGCGAATCCATAAGCAATTTTTTCAGCTTGTTTGTATGAAGGTGATGTTGTTGGAAGAGCACCAGTGACTAAGTCTACACCGTCAGGATTAACTAATGGCATAACATAAATAGAAGTTGTTTCGAATAATCTTCGTGCTGGAAAGCCAAAAATAGTAGAATTATTTTGTATTGCACTACAATATTCAGACAAAAATTCTAAAAGAACAATAGAAGTAATCCATTCATTGGCATGAAAGCTTGCAGAATAAAAAACTTCTTTTGGGCCTCGACCAACTTTAACATAAGAAATATCTTTTCCCATAATACTTTTTCCAGCAGATCCGGTTTGCACAAATGGATATGTTTGCTTAAGAATATTTAAATTTTCATATAATAAATTAGAACTTAAAACATAATCGTCCATAAAAACCTCATTTCTAGCCATTTTTATAAAAATGACATAATAATAATTGTAATATTATATGACAAAAAACAAAATATGTGATATAAATATAAAAAATAACATATAAGAAAGGAAGTTTAGTTATGAATAAATACATGGAAATAGCGAAAAGCAAATCAATACAAGGATTCAAAAACAAAGAGGGAGGACCATTTGGAGCAGTTATAACAGATAAAGAGGGAAATATAATTGCAGAAGGAAACAATAGAGTATTATGTAGTAATGATCCAACAGCGCATGCTGAAGTGGTAGCAATAAGAACAGCATGTGAAAAACTAGAAACATATGATTTATCAGACTATATTTTGTATACATCATGTGAACCATGTCCAATGTGCCTATCAGCAATAATTTGGGCAAATATCAAGACAGTATATTATGGTTGCACAAAAGAAGATGCAGGAAATATTGGATTTAGAGATGATATTATATATCAATATCTAAAAGGTGAAAATAAGGATTTAATAAATTTAAAACAATTGGATAGAGATGAATGCGTACATGCATTTGAAGAGTATAAAAAAGAAAATGGAGTAATATATTAAAAGATATATGAAACAAAAAGAAACCTTTTTAGAAAAGGTTTCTTTTTGTTGGTTGCTAAGCATTTTTTTGATAGCGGTATCCAAATAAACATTGGAAAAATGTTATTATTTGCAATTCGATGTAAAAGTTTACATTGAAAAGCAAAGATGATAAATAAGTTATTAACATGACTGTAAGTATAACGGCTATATAAATGAAAGCTGTATATACTGCTGCTGTAATCCGTTCAATTAAACTGTTTCCAAAAGAAATAAAGAGAATAATTAAACGAATGGTGAAAGCAATATAGCCACATATGTATACCACCCAAAATGCTTTTCCTTGTTCCGCATATCCTAGTTTTTTTATAAAAAAACTTAGTGTTAAGCAAGCGAACCAAAAAATTAGTGTAAATCTTTCTGAAATTTTTGACATAACATATGTCCTCCTCTTTTATGTTGTATTTTCATATATGTAAGACTAAAAGTGGGAAGTTTTTCCGCCACTAATTAGTGAATAAGGAATAAAAAAATTACACTTAAATATATTATACAATATTTTACAAAAAAAAGCAATAAAATATGATGGAGTGAATATTATTCACTCCATCATGAGGTTTACTTTGGAAGAATCATAATACGATATCCAAAGTAAGAATAGAAATTTTCGCAGAACTCCCTGCGGCCAAGAAACCAAAAAGCATCTTCTGGATTGATAGTAGTTTCAGGAGTGTAGGTGAAAAGGCTCATTCGAGATTCACCTCGATATACACAATATTCACCTCCTGGAATTTCTTCGGATGTATGTTCATTTCGTCCATCAATCAATCCTTTAATTCCATAAATACCATTTACATAGAAATTATTTTCTTGCTCTTTGGAAATTCTGTTCCAAGCAGCAAATAGAGTTTCTTCATTTTTTTTGTGTTTTAAAACATAATTATAAAATTCTTCATAAATATGTTCAAAAAGACAATCAAATGCTTCACCGCTAGGTAAAGTTGATACGGCATCTACAGCTGTTTGCATATACTTTTGGGCATAATGCTTAGCATTTTTTTTATCACATGGAGGAAATTTTTCAACTGAGATATAAAAACCTCCATATCTTTTTACTACATATTCAAATGATTCTGATTCAATATCTTCGAAACAATTGAATTCTGTAGCTGAATTGAATTGACCAAAACTCCGACGACCGAATTGGCTATTATTTCCATTACGGTCTATTCCATTAGGAGCTAAGTTCAAAGTAGAAATCCACTTGAAGATTCTTCCATCGTAGATGTTCCTTATGAATGTTCCATTTTGAATATGGACATAAGTTTCAAAGTTGATTGGTACAGGTGGTTTCATAATGCTTTCCATACTTTTTACCTCTTTTCAATTAGTACTCTGCTAAGAGCCTACTTATAGTTTACCATATTTTACATAATGTTTCAAGTTTTGTTTTGTAAAATTGACTTTTTTATGTAAAAATGTTACACTAACGATATAACACTTATTTGTTATGCTTTTGAAAAATATAATTTTTTCAGAGACATAGTCCTCTTAGCAATTACAAGGAGGAATTCACATGAAAAAATTTTTACGGGTATTTTCAATCATTTTTATTTCAGCAATTTTATGCTGTATAATCTCTGGGTGTTCTTTTGAAACCACAGTTGTGAAAGCAATTGTAACCAAAAAAGAATATGTACAATCTCATTATAATTATGGATACTATTTTGATGGTTTGAAAGGTAAATATCGTTGGAAATTTAAAAATTTTTCTGCAGAATATAATGTTACAGTAAAGTACAATGATATAGTAGAAATTTTTGATAGTGAAGAATTGTTTAATGAAGTTGAGGTTGAAGATAATATTGATGTAGAATTAACTACTTGGATTGATGATGATGGTGTAGTTGAGAATCAATATATTTCTATAATCGATTAAACAAGGAGATGTAAAAACAGATCCGAAGAAGGCTTTTGAAATAATAAAGAGAAGTGGTGATAATGGACATATTGCAGCAATTTATGATTTGGGAGCTAATTTTTATTATAAAGGAAATGGAACAGAAAAGAATAAGAAATTAGCAGAATATTATTTGAAAATGGCAAAAGATGCAGGATTAAAAAGAGCAATTGAAAAATATAAACAATATGAATTTGGAGAGGAAAGATAAATTATTGGGAGGATAGAATGTTAGCAAACAAATTAAAAATTGGAGATACAATAGGTGTTATTGCTCCAGATAAAGCATTAAAAAATAAAGATATAAAATATTTAGAAAATGCAACTAAGTATTTTGAAAGTTTAGGGTTAAAAGTAAAATATGGAAAATAATATTTATTTTCAGAAGATAATTATTGTGCAGGGACACCAAAGGAAAGAGCAAAAGACTTAAATGATATGTTCAGTGATAAGGAAATTAAAGCAATATTCACTGTAAAAGGTGGAGAGATATGGTAAATGGAATATTGCCATACATAGATTTTGAGAATATTCAAGTGTTCCTGTAGTAAAAACAAATGACTTTGGACATATGCATGCTAATAGTATTATTCCTATTGGTGCAGAAGTAATAATAAATGCAAATAATCAGAGTATTGTTGTTGGTGAGTATTTAAAATAAAAGTTATTGAATACTAAATAAATTTTTATGATAATATATTATGACGAGGATAAGATGTATAAGGTTTTAATTTCGAATCCAATTCGCCAAAAAGTATGTGGAAAACAGAGATATATGAATTTAAATTAAGAATGAAAGGATAAAATAATGAAACAAAAATTTTGCTATCATGGAATTGGAGAAAACTTACTTAGATATGAAAGTATTATGAATAATGGAATTGTATCAGAAAGTGAAGGTACAAAGATTGAAGGATTTTCTGTTAATAGTTCTGGACACTATAATGGCAAAGATAATATATCAGTTGCTATTCCACATGATGATAATTATGGAGCTTTGAGGGTGTACATATTAGATGGAGGCATATCTTTTTATATTAAAGATGTAGATTATATTTTAGCTGGTAATACAGCACATGATTCTGGATTTGTGGATGAAGGATTTGTTTATAAAAGTATAAAAAAAGATAATATAGCTGGAATTATTATTAATTCAAGAACACAATCAAAATCAATTAGAAATTGTTCTGTTATAGGAAATCCAGCATTAGGAAGTATTATACCAATTACAGAATCTATGATAGCTTTATTAAAGAGTAATGGAATTGAAACAAGTAGTGCAATTAAAGATTTAGAAGTTCAACTAAACAGAGTTATGGATGACAAAGAAGTGAATTTTTTAGAAAAGGATAAAAAAGTAGAAAAAATTAGATATAAAATAGACCAATTACTAGGTGAAGCAGTGCAACAATTTTATAATAAAAAATTAGAAAAAAGTGATGCTACTTTAATGGATGTAATACAGCATTATAATACTAATGAATTACCGATATTAAATGAGAATGATGTAAGAATCCAATGTAAAGGAATCCAAATAGAACAGCCAATAAGTAGAAAAAGTTTTGAAAGAAGGATGGCAAGACCATCACAAAGAAATATAGATGATATAGAAGCTACATTAATGAGGTTAAAAAAATCCACTAGATTAATTTCAAAAGACTGGAGGGATACTAATGATTAAAATAGAAAATTATGCTAAGGCATATACTGAAATTTTAAAAATTATAGAGTATTTGCCAGATAGTGAATATCAGAAAATACCACAGAAACTGATTGACAAATTTCAGGAAAAAAGTGATAAAGAATATGTATTTGAAATACAATCAAAAGACGATTTTGAAAATAAAAAATTATTAAAAGAAACAGAATATATTATGTATGCATTGTATAGAAATTATTTATCAGATGAAGAAGAAAGAGGACAATTAATGCGATTAGAAAAACAAGCACATAATGATTCTGAAGAAAATAAAAGAATTAAATATAATCCAGATGATATCTTTGAAAATAAAGATAAAAAAGTAACAGATTCTAGTGAAAAGATTTCAAATGAAGTAGCAATGACACAATATAATAAATCAATATTTAAGAAAATTTGGAATAAAATTTTAAGTATATTTAAAGATGAATAGATTTATATAGATTGATTTTAATATCAATCGCTAATGAAAACTTTGTGTAAAATTTTTTGGCTTTTTGTTTGTGCCGTTGATGTAGTTATCTACAACTTTTTCGGCTTTCGTGACGATTGATACAAATATCAATCAATTTATATATAGATTACCAAATTATTTTATAGAAATCAAGTATTTTTTTTAAAAACTTTTGCAAAAATTTGTTCTTTTGTGTTGCTTTACTATAAATATTATGCTATACTATGAAACATAGGAAATGATAATAAACAGATGTGGTTTTGCCACCAATTATACGAATTATCGTAGGAGAGGTGGTGATGTTTATGGTTAAAGTAATACTATTTTTTATAATATCTTTAACATTAAACGTTGCCTTGATAGCAGTTCTGTATAAGAACTGGGTTGATAAGCAACTACATAAATAAAAAAAGCTCACATCTGTAACTTTGGCGAGTTAGGTGTGAGTTTTTTCAAATCTATTCGGCAAAACCACGTTTGTGGATTTGTCATTTCCTATATTTATTATACACAGATAATTGAGATTTGTCAAACGATTTTAAACTAAAATGTAACATATTTATTATTTTATTCTTCATTAACTTTATTTTCTCTTTCTATATTTGCAATTATTCTAGAATAAATCAATACCAATATTGCTATAATCGCTAATAGTCCTTTAAAAACTATCATATTATCTATCAATCCTACAAACAATATTAAAGAAAATCCAATAAATCTTGATGAACATGTTAAAATCGAATTAAACATTACATGTTCCACATCATATTCTTCAATATTGCATTCCTTTATTAAATCGCCTTTTTGAGTATTATATATTGCATCAAAAATACATAATCCTGTTGTACAAGCAAAATTATAAATTATTAAAGTTATTTTTCCTATATCAATAACCAATCCCATAGCACCTATAAAAATCAAGCTAGAAACTGCAAATAATATGTATTTGGCATTATTTTTATTATAAAATTTTTTATATAAATACATAACTGCAATTTGAAATACTGAAAAAATAGTTGTTAAAATCCCTAAATTTAAAGATGTTTTAAAAGTCATTATTGTAATAATTGTTACTAGTGTTTTCATAGGATCCTCTACTATTCCATATAATAAATTTGATTTATAGTATCTATGTACTTTTAAGTCTTTTTTAGATTTTATTGTATTTATATAATTTTTTATACTAAATTTTGTTGTTTTATTATTAGTCTTACTATCTATTTTTATCTGTAAAGATAAAAATATTTGAATTATTGACAATGCTAAAACATATATTGCAATTTTAGTGAAAGAGTATAACTCTATTGTAGAGCCTAATATGATTGGTGCAACTATATGTACTATTGTACTAGCTATTTTCTTCGTTGCCATATAACTTTTCCTATTTCCATTGTTTGTTATCCCAACAAATATCATTTCATGAGTTGACCAATATAATGTTTCTGATATACCACAAAAAATTGCTACTATTATAAACATATTGGATAATTTATTTCCTAGTAATACTATAAACAAAATGAATATTGCTCTTATTATTATTCCTAGAGATAATATATTTATTTTACTATATTTTTCATCTTTTATAAATTTCCCAATGAATATAGAGCCTATTGCATGTATAAAGTTAATAATCATATAATATAATGACACTTGTGTTATATTGTCATTTGTTATTTTTAATAAATATGCTACTAAAAATGTCTCTGCAAATAATGCTGTTATTGTATATATTAAATCACTTGCAATTAAAAATATTGCATTTTTTCCTAATTTTCCTTTGTTCATAATTTTTCTCCTATTTTGCTTTATATTGCAAATTATAACAAAAGAACAAATAATTTGCAATGATTATTTACACTCAAAAAAGGCTGTTTTTAACAGCCTTTTGGCAAATAAAATTAGTTGATAAATAAGTGTTTTTGTGATATGAATAATAAAAGATAAATCAATAGATAAGGAAAAAATTAAAAAAAAACGACAAGTAAAGGAAAGATGAAAAATGAATAGTTTAAGAAAGTTAGCAAAAGATTATTATAATTTTATTTTGAAATATGATGAATGCTTTTATAAAAAATACCAAAAAGAAGAAATATTAAAAGTTAAGACTCTTTTTAATGAAATATTAGAAAAGTATTCTAGACCATATAAAAAGCTTACAAGTGGAAAAGAAATTGAAAAACTAGAATATATACTTTCTAATGACTCGGATACATTAATGAATCATTTAAAAATGTTTGACTATTTAAGTGATGAATGTTATGATTTAGCTAAGAAGGAATTAAAAGAATACTATGATAAGAATAATATAAAAGAAAGTCAGGATAAGATAAATGAGATATTAATAAAATGTATGGAGAATAATACATTTGATAGTAAAATATTTTCACAAGAGCTTATTGAAAAAAGTAATTTAATGAAGGAATCAGATGAAATATGTGAAAGATTGACTCAAGTTTATAAAAAAGTTTCCTAGTAGTGTTTAGTTGCACTATTAGGGAGCTTTTTTTCTTTTTTGCTGATTAATAGATTACAAAAATATATTTTTATGTTATAATTCCAATATGTAAAATAAATGAAAGAAGAATGTAGGATATTATAGGGGGATTTGAGGTGTTTGGAAGTATATTGCTAGGAATAGTATCGATATGTACAATGATTTCATATTTGCCACAAACAATAAGATTAATAAAAACAAAAAAATCAGAAGATTTAAGCATTAATTCATGGGTATTATGGGTAATAAATAGTTTAGCATATACTTTGTATGCAGTAATATGTAGCAAAGATTTTATGCTGATATTTGAAACATCATTAGAATTATTTTTTTGTTTATTAATTCTGATGCTGGCTATAAAATATAGAGAGAATAATTAATAAATTTAAAATTGTAGCGAGTATTGCTTCAGTAGGATACGGTTTAGGAGCATTAATAATTGGAGTAGAGCATAAATGGATTGATTATAGAAAAGCATATGAAAGAATAGAAAAAACATTTGATACATTTATAAATTATGTAGAAGGTAAAAATGGTTTTTATTATCATTTTGTAAATATACAAAATGGAAAAAGAGAATGGAATTGAGAAATATCAATAATAGATACAGCGATATTTATATGTGGTGCAATAACTGCTGGGGAATATTTTAGAGGAAATATAAAACAGAAAGCAGACATATTATATAAAAAAGTTAATTGGGAATGGTATAGAAATAAAGAAACAAATTATTTTTGTATGGGATATACACCAGAAAAAGGCCTTTGGGGACATTGGGACATGTATGCTGAACAATTAATGTTATATGTTTTAGGAGCTGGATCTCCAACATTTTCGATAGATAAATCAATGTATTATGATTTTAAGAGAAATAAAGAAGATTATAAAAATATAAAGGATATAATATACACATATTGTGGTACTTTATTTACATATCAATTTTCACATGCATGGATAAATTTAAAAGATTTAAAAGATGAGAATAATGTTGATTGGTTTAAAAATTCAATTAAAGCAACAAAAGCTAATAGACAATATTGCATAGATAATAAAGACAAATTTAAGACATATAATGAAAACTCGTGGGGACTAACGGCATGTTTATCTCCAAAAGGATATATAAGTTGTGGTGCTAAACCATGTGGTGTGGATTTGAATATAGAAAATGATGGAACAGTAACTCCATGTGGTGCAATTGGTTCGATAGTGTTTACTCCAAGAGAAAGTATAAGTGCAATGGAATATTATTACAACAATTACCCTAATTTATTGGAAAAATATGGGTTTAAAGATGGATATAATTTAGAAGATGTAAAACTGTGGTTTGCAAAGGAATACATTGGCATTGATAAGGGGATTGAAGTAATAATGATAGAAAATTATTTGAATGGGACTATATGGAATTATTTTATGAGAAATGACTATGTTCAAAAAGGTTTGAAAGTATTAGGATTTTCAAAAAACAGCAAGAAATCTGAAATTAAAATGTAGAATAAAAAAGGAGAATAGAAATGAATGTAAAATTAGTAGGAACAGGTGCAATATATACAAAATATAATGGAGCATGTACTTTAGTAGACAACAAGTTAATAGTAGATATGCCAAATGGAACATTAAAGCAATTATTAAAAAATGGAATTGATTGTAAAAATATAAAAACGATTCTTATTACACATAAACATGGAGATCATACAGCAGATGTTCCATTTTTTTTAAAACACATATTTAATGGAATAAAAGACAGTAGAGAAATAACAATAATAGGACCAAAAGGAATAAAAAGAAAAATCATAGAGTTATTTAATGCATATAATTTTGAAAATGAAGAAGAAATTAGTAAGTATTTTAATCTAAAATTCATTGAAGTATTAGAAGATGAGATAAATGTAAATGGATATGAAATAAAATCATATATAGTATCGCATGGAGAAGAAAAACCAGCTTTAGGATATGTAATAAATAACCAACTTGGATTAACAGGAGATACAGGAATTTGTGATGGAGTGGAACAAATAGTAAAACAACCCAAAATAATAATAGCAGATTCTTCATTGATAAATGGAGACAAATGCCATATGGGAGTTGATAATTTACAATATCTAAATACTAAATATGGTAAATTAATTATATGTACACATTTAAGAGATGAAACAAGACAATATATAAAAGAAAATAGTAGCATAGAGGGAATTAAAGTTCTAGAAGATTTTGAAGAAATTAATTTATAAAATAATCAATATAACAGGAGTAAGATATATGAAAATAGGTATAGACATAGATAATGTGATTTCGAATTTTAATGATACAATAGTGGAAGCATATTTACAGCATGATAAACAAGTAAGGAATACAGGAATTATAAATGATAAAGCGAAAGTATTTAGACGAGGAATGTTTGACTGGTCAGAGGAAGAGGAAAAAGATTTTTACTATAGTAATATAGAAAAATGGGCGAATGATTTTAAGCCAATTAAAGATGCTGAATATTATATAAAAAAATTGAAACAAGATGGAAATGAAATATATATAATATCGGGAAGAGAGAATGGAGAATATAGAAATCCATATAAATTAACTGAAGAATGGCTAGAAAAATACGATATTATATATGATAAACTAATATTAACAAATGCGTATAACAAACATGAAAAAGCAGAGATATGCCTAAAAAACAATATAGATATAATGATTGAAGATAGTATCGAAACATGTATTAACTTAATTAATGATGGAATAGAAACATATACTATGAATACTAGATTTAATCAAAATGATTTACCATTAAATAGAGTTTCAACATGGAAAGAAATATATTATAAAATTTCTAGTAAGTATCCAAAACAAGAAGAACAAAAAATAAATGTGATTCTAGATACAGATACATATAATGAATGTGATGACCAATTTGCACTTGCATATCTTTTAAAATCACAAGATAGATTTAATATAGAAGCAATTACTGTTGCACCATATCACCATGACAATGGTATATCAATACAAGAAGGATTAGATAAAAGCTATAATGAAATAATTAAAATTTGTAATTGGTTAAACTTTAATTCAAAAAACAAAGTTTTCAAAGGTTCAACGGGTTATATTGAAGATGGATATAGTGGAAATAATGATGCGGTAAATAAAATTATAGAAATTGCAAGCAAAAATACAAAAACTTATATATTAGCTATTGGAGCAATTACAAATGTAGCTATTGGACTAAAGAAAGCACCTAATATAGTAGATAAAATAGAAGTAATATGGCTAGGTGGCAACAGTTTGCTAAGTAAAGATAACAAAGAATTTAATTTTAAGCAAGATATACAAGCTGTAAGGACTGTCTTGGAATCCAAAGTAAATTTAACAATAATACCTTGTAAAAATGTTGCATCGAATTTAAGAACTTCGATATATGAACTGGAACATTTTCTAAAAGGAAAATGTGAATTATGTGATTATCTATGCCAAAGGTTTTATAATGATGGTATACATGGAATCAAAGAAAGAAGAGTGATTTGGGACATAAGTGTTATAGCTTATATGATAAATAAGAATTGGTTTGAAACTGAAGAAATTAGTTGCCCTAATATTAAGGATGATACATCATATGAATTAGCAGAAAGTAATCATAAAATAAGAGTAGTGAATTATTTGAATGTTGATAAAATATACAAAGATTTATTTGAAAAATTAGGAAGAAATTAATATATATACAAAAAATTCATGAATAAAGGAGCATAAAATATGAAACTAACAAGTAATGAAGCAAAAAATATATTAGAAAATTTTAGAGGAAAGACTGAAAGTGATAGATGGATAGAGCATTGTATAAGTGTTGGTAATAGTGCAGGAAAGATAGCAAAAGCATTAAATGAAAAAGGTTATAATGTAAATATAGATAAAACAATAACTCTAGGATATTTACATGATATTGGTAAATACAACGGAGAGCCTCATGGACATGAGATGACAGGTTATAATTATTTAAAAGATAAAGGGTATGACGAAGAATATTGCGATATATGTATAACACATTCATATTTGAATAATGATATTATTTGTACTGCTGGAGGAGTTCCAAATCCAAAAGATAAACCTTTCATAGCTGAATTTGTAAAAAAACATGAATATACAATAGAGGAAAAATTAATAAATTTATGTGATTTAATGTGTCCTCAAGGTGGAGGAGTATTTACAATTGATAAAAGATTGATAGATATTATGATTAGAAGAGGAGCATATTCAAATACACAATATCATATTAAAGAAACTTATAAATTAAAGAAATATTTTGATGAAGTGTTAGGATATAATTTATATGACTTATTCCCAGAAATAAAAGATAATTTATGAATGTTGAATATTATGTAAAATTGTGCTATAATAATAAAAAATAATTTTTAGAAACCAAAAAATAATGGTTTCAAAACTCCAAAAAATTTTAAGGAGGACGCAGGTATGTAACCAATGAACCAAGTCAAGATGCAAATTAATTATACTTAAGGAGGATTACAACATGGCGAAAGTAAAATTTAATCGGAATGAGAAGTGCAACGTTGGAAGTATCAATGTAAAAGTCAGCAAAAATGAAAATCCGACAGAAAGAATTAAAGGACTTTGGGAGAGAGCTAGAGAAACTCATCCTGAAAGACCAGTTTCTGAGAATTGGCCTGAGTACGAAAATTTGGACGCAAGACCTGAACAGAAGTAAATAAAGCAAAGAGTTGAGATAATTTAAAGTCTCAACTTTTTGCTTTATTTATTTTTAATACTTTCTTTTTGACTGGCTTTATGGTAGAATTAAAAATAATTGTAAAAATAGCAAAAATTTAATATTTTTCAAAGCGATAAAGAAATATGAACGATAGAATTAGAAATAATAAAGGGAGAAAAAATGAACTTTATAAAAAAACAACGAAATATAATTTTAATTTACATACATACATTTTTATCCACTTTCATTTTGTATTATATTTGTGATACATTATTTTACATAGAAAGAGGATTGACATCAAGTCAATATATTAGTTTTGTAGGAATAGCATTTGGTATTAGATTATTACTAGAAATTCCATTTGGAATTATTGCAGACAAATATAATAAAAAGATGTTGTTACTAATTAGTAATATATTATTTATTACATCAACTATTGTTTTTATCAATTCATATAGGTATTATTCATTCTTAATAGCAATAGTAATAAATGCAATGAATAATTCGCTAAATTCAGGAATTGTAAATTCAATATTGTATGAAAGTCTTAGTGATAAACATAAGTTTAAGAAATTGTTATTTTATAATTCATTTTTTTATAATGTTTCATATATGATCGCAATGATAATTGGAGGATATATCGGTCAAAAATTTGGTTTAGTATATACATATTATATTACCATAATTCCTTTTGTTGTTGATTTTTTAATCTTGCTTATGATAAAAACAAATGAAACCATAAAAAATATAAATATTGAAAATAATGTTTCGGTTTTAAAGAATGGAATTAAAGAAGTAGTAAATAATAAATATTTATTAAAATTAATGCTAACAAATGCAGTTTTATTTTCGGGCATAAAGTTAATGGAAGAAAGCCATCCAGAATATTCTGCTAATATTGGTATATCGGTATTTATAATTGGAATTTATACTTCTCTTATATTATTATTTTGCATTATAGGAAGTTATATTGGTAGTAAAGTTAATAAAGAAAAATATCAATTTGTATTAAATATAAATCCTATTATATCGGGAATTTGTATATTATTAGTTGGATTATTAAATAACTACATAGGGATAGTATTTATATTGTTAATTTATATTTTTTCAGAAAGTTTTGAAAACATTATGATGTCCGAACTACATAACAATATTTCATCAAAGTCAAGAGTTACAGTTGAATCAATTAATCAATTTGTTTTAAATTTATTTGGCATTATATTTAGTTTTTTAATGACCATTTTATTAAAATTTATAAGTATTAGTTTTATGTATATAATAATTGGAGTTATGATAATTTTATTTGGAATATTGAATTTAATAGCAAGGAGAAAAATATGAATGTGTATATAGTAAGACATGGACAAGTTCCTCACAATGCTTTAGGACAATACAATAGTAATGATGAAGATTTAACTATTTTGGGAGTGCAACAAGCTGAAAATTTAAGAAAACAAATAGACAGTATTAAATTTGATGTAATTATATGTTCACCACTTAAAAGAGCGAAACACACTACAGATATAATAAATGTAAACAATCAAAAGATTATATATGATGAAAGAATTAAAGAAAGAGGATGCGGAGATTTAAGTGGACAACCTTTAGCTGTAACAAACAGAGAAGAGTATTGGAACTACAACACTACAATAAAATATGGAACTTCAGAAAATATAAAATCATTTTTTGATAGAGTATATAATTTTTTAGATGAATTAAAAACAAAGGATTATGAAAATGTTTTGATAGTTGCTCATAGTGGAGTATCAAAAGCATTTAATGGATACTTTGAAGGAATAAAAGATGGTAAATTTTTAAATAGAGGACTAAAAAACTGTGAAATAAAGAAGTATGAACTATAAGATGTGTTATAAATGGTAATGAAAATTCAAAAAAGATAAATAATTTGTTGAAATGAGGGATTGATTTTGGAAATAATTATTGAAGATTTAAAGTATGAGGATATTGAAGAATGTTACAACCTTAATAAGATTATATTTAATGAAGAATATGGTTTAGATGATGTAAAAGATTTATATTTAAAATTATATAAAAATAAAAATATGTATAGATTTTTAGTAGCGAAATCGGAAGGAAAAATTGTTGGATACACATCTGTAACTATGGCATATAATTTGTTTGATGGAAAAAATCCTTTTATGACTTTATGGTGGGTTGGAACTCATCCAGATTATAGGCATAGGGGAATTGGAACTAAGCTATTCGAGAAAATAGAAGAAATTGCTAGGGAAAATAATTGTGAATTAATTTATTTTACATCTAAAAGTGATAATGTAGGAGCACACGCATTTTATAAAAGATTGGGGTATGATATGAATGCAGAAAATGCTTTTATAAAAGAACTCTTATAGAATTATAAAATTTAAAGAATGGGCAAATTTTATAATATAGCTAAAATAAACACGCATATAGTTATTCCAAATATCATAATATATTTTTGCCAACTTAATTTTTCTTTTAAAATAAATCTAGCAGCTATAAGAGTAATTACAATAGAACTAGAATTTATTACAGAAGTTATTGAAACATTTCCATCTAACAAAGAGAATCTATTAAATATAGATGATGATACATCCAATAAAGACTGTAATATAAAATATTTTTTGTTATTTATCTTTCGTATATCTATATAATTCCATTGTTTAGTTAGCAAACAATATATTAATACTCCTATAACAGTTGCTATTGCAAAAGTGAAAACAACATATAAAGGGTTTTGATAATTCGCAACATATATTTTATTTAAAAAGCTAGATGTACCGTTAAAAAATACAAAACCCCAAGAATATAAAACCGCTTTTCTTTCTGAGCTTTTATTAATGCTCTCATTGTTTTCACTCTTGGCTATAATTATTGAAAGAATTATTAATATAATAGAAAATATTAATTGTAATATTGTACAATTTTCTTTTAATATAATAATTCCTAACAAAAATGTTATAACAACTCTAGCTCTTTTTATGGATGATGTTATTGAAATTTTTCCATATTTTACAGAAGCAATAGCACAATAAAATCCTGCTGATTGTAGTAAAATTCCGGGTAACATTTTTACAAAATCAATAATATTTAATTGTGTTAAAAATTGAGGGTAAGCAATTAAACTAACTATAATCATAAGCAAATGATATAATAATAGTCCTGCTATTGCAATTTGTTTTGAATCATTATTTGAACATTTCTTTAATGCTATTGAGGTAAAACCACTAATAATTGTTGATAATAAGCACCAATATAACCACATATATTTTTTCTCCTATTTTTCGTATATTATAATTATGTTTTATATTATCATAAGAGTCGAAAAATGACAATACATAAGTGCTTTTTGGGGTAATTTCCAGGATAACGACATGAAATTTATAAATAATTTTTTGTATGTTTATAAAATAGCACCTAGAACTAATATTCCTAAATTATCTTCATAAATTTTTCTAAATTGAGTCATAGGAAGAGGATTAGTACCTAAACCAACTTCAATTGTATATCCTGGTCTGTTATAATTTTGAATAAACCAATCTTTATAACCTGCAAAACTAGAATTATAAGGAGTAGGTTCAAGAGAATATCCACTAACATTTGAAAATTGTCTTCCAATAAATAAAGAATTTGGAGGATTATAATTTTGAAATTGCCAGTAAATTACTTCACCTTGTGAATGATAAGCTAAAATAAGTCTAAAATTATGTTGTAATGTAAAGTTATATACAGCTAAAGCTTCAGGTTCAGTAAGTGGACTATATCCAACAAAATCATGCAGTGCAGGACCGGGTGAATCCTTGTTCATATTTTATGGCACGGGCTTTTTCCCATTCTGCAGGAAACTGCAAATTTAAGTCAACACCACGAATATTGGCTTTCCATCCATCTGGAAAAGGAATTGTAGCAAATCCATAAGCAATTTTTTCAGCCTGTTTGTATGATGGAGATGTTCTTGGAAGTGCACCAGTAACCAAGTCAATGCCATCAGGATTAACCATAGGCATAACATAAATAGAAACTGTTTCAAATAATCTTTGTGCAGGAAATCCAAAAATAGTAGTATTATTTTGAATTGCACTACAATATTCATGTAAAAATTCCAAAAGTACAATAGAAGTAATCCATTCATTAGCATGATAGCTTGCTGAATAGAAAACTTCTTTTGGACCTCGCCCAACTTTAACATAAGAAATATTTTTTCCCATAATACTTTTACCAGCAGATCCAATTTGCACAAAAGGATAGGCTTGTTTAAGAATATTCAAATTCTCATATAATAAATTAGAACTAAAAACAAAATCGTCCATAAAAACTTCATTTCTAGCCATTTTTACATAATAAAAATATAGATAATATGTAAAAACGACATAATAATAATTGTAATATTATGTGCCAAAAATAAAAATGTGATATGAATGAATTCAAAAATAACTAATTTTTGTCCTTCTAAAATTTCCTAAAAATTTAATATTTAAGCACGAAAAAAATTGACCTTTTACGGTCAATTAATCGTTTTTTTCTGGTGTGATGATTTAATATTTTAATTTAGAATTTTAATTTTGTTGCTCAGCTTTATATATTTTTCCATTTTTTATTTCGTATACAATGCTATTACTGATTTTTTTATAACTCATAATAGAAGGGCATATATATGCGGAATATTTTCCATCAGCTGAAAATACAGGTAATTCATCTGTACCTACTTTTATTTTTTTTACAAATACGAACTTATCATTTTTATCGAAAATGTTTAAATAAACATTTTCATTACGTATAAATTCATCTACAGTACATCCAAGTGTTTGATAAGTAATTTTGTTATCCGATTGTAACACTATCTCTATTTTATACTGTTTATTATTTACAAACTCATATAGTTCATTATCTTTTGCAGATAAATCCACTCCATTAATTTTTTTTATAATCTTACTGTTCTTGCATACTGTAATTGTGTTATTACTTTTTCCGCCATATGAACTTTGATATAATAAAGAGCTTACTTGAGTTGGATTTCCAATAGGTATTATGTATTCACCTTCATTAATTTCAAGATAATGATCATATAGATTTCCAGATCTTTTATATTTGAATCTTTGGTCATGTATTATTTTCCAATTATTAGTTTTTATTTCTATTGTTTTATTACTAACAATATCTCCTAATGCTCTAAAAGTCATTTCTATACCATATATTTTTTTACTATTTATCGTATATTTTTCATATATGGAAGTATAGTTTAAATTAAAAACAAATATAATAAAAATAATTAACACTATTATAGGAATATGCTTTGAAGTTAAGTTAACTTCATCACTTTTTCTCAAAATTATAATAGGTAAAGTAGATATTACCATAAATCCTATTAACATTGTCATAAAAAGACTACTAGAAATTAATGATAATAAAAGTAATATATTATTAGTTTTATTAAATAATGGTATGAATCTAAATATAATGTAAGTAATTGTACAAATAACGAGTGCTAATATTGGCTTTTTCATAGTTTATATTCCTTTCGTTTTTTTCTTCTTTACGATATTAATTATATAATACCATTATTTCCTTTGCAATAAAAGTATTAAAAAATCAACCTTTTACAGTTGATTTCTTCGTTTTTCGTCGAGTTAGACGATTTAATTCTTGGTGGAGATGAGGGGAGTCGAACCCCTGTCCACTACACCATCCACACAAACTTCTCCGAGTGCAGTTTGTTATTAAAATTCATTCAACAATCATTAACAAACAAACAATTATTAAATATATCTACTAAATACCCATTGCTTTCGTAGAAAAAGCAGTTTTGTTTCCCACTATAATGACACCATATTAAAATATGTGGGGATATCTTAACTGGCGATGCTGCAATTAGGCAGCAAATGCTAATTCTGTATTATCAGCGTTTATATTTAATTTCCCGTTTTTTAAAGTGGCAAACGAGAATCCACTACTCGCTATTCATGTTTCCAATGTAATGTCGAAACCATTACATCCCCATATACAAATCTATTATAAACTATAAAAAAATTTTTTTCAAGAAAATTAACATAAATTTTTAAAAATGTTGTACGACAAATATGTATATTTTTTTCCTTTTTTGTCATAATAAGAATATACTTAGAAAAACAAAAAGGAGGAAGAATATGAAAGCAACAGGAGTTGTAAGAAGAATAGATGATTTAGGTAGAGTTGTAATTCCAAAAGAAATAAGAAAAACATTACGTATAAAAGAGGGAGAACCTTTAGAAATATTTACAGATAGAGAGGGACAAGTAATTTTGAAAAAGTATTCTCCAATTGGTGAACTATCAGAATTTGCAACAGGATATGCAGAAACACTATCAAGAACTACAGGACATATAGCTTGTATAACAGATAAAGATACAGTAATAGCAATTTCAGGAGGACCAAAAAAAGAATTTTTAGAGCAAAATGTAAGTGAAGAGTTAGAGCAATTAATGGAAGATAAAGAAATATATACAAGTAAAGAAAATAGTGATGTTGCCGTTCCTATAACAAAAAATGATAATAATGAAAGAAAATATAATGCACAAGTTGTGTATCCAATTATATCAAATGGAGATACAATAGGAACTGTAATTTTATTGTCTAAAGAATCTAATACAAAAATGAATGAAGTCGAGAAAAAAGTAGCTCAATCAGCTGCATCTTTCTTAGGAAGTCAAATGGAAATTTAAAAATGTTAAATTTGGGACCGGGTACATTTTTTTACGTAAAAAAATGTACCCGGTCCAATTTTTACAATTTTAAATTAACAATAGTTACACCCATTTCTCCTTCACCAAAAGTACCAAGTCTAAAACTATCAACAAATTTGTTAGACTTAAGATAATGGTGAATACCATTGCGTAAGGCACCAGTACCTTTACCATGTACAATGCGGATAGGAGAAAGCTTGGCAATATAGCAATCATCTAAATATTTATCTACAATAGGAATTGCCTCATCAACAGTAAGACCTAATAAATTAATTTCTGGACTTACATTTTGTGCTTTTAATGATGAACGTCCAGCATAAGAATAATTTGTAGATTTATTTTTTGCTGATTTGGCAGAAGATGTAGATGAGTTTGAGTCATCTGTTTCTTGTAAATTTTTTATATCAACTTTCATTTTCATTATACCAATTTGAATTTGAACAGTGTCATCTTTTGATATGTTAGAAACAATAACACCATTTGCCTTTAAATTACTTACATATACATTTAAACCAGGCTTAATATCTTCTCGTGCAATTGTAGGAAGTAGATTGCTAGATAATTCTACATCTTCTACATTTGTATTGATAGAAGAAATTTTTTCATTTAATGAATTTCTAAGTTTGTTTGCTTTAGATGCAGATGGTGCAGAATTCATGTCTTTTATTATTGAATTTGCAGTTTCTTTGGCATCAAGCAAAATTTGTTTTGCTTCTTGTTTAGCATTAGCAATTAATTCTTTTTCTTTATTTGAGACGTTTGAATGTTGATGTTTTAAAGAATCTCTTAATTTTTCTGCTTCTTGTAAAGCGAGAGAAGTACGAATTTTTTCATCTTCAATTTTTGATTTATTGTCATAGATGTTTTTTAGTAAATCTTCTAAATTTACTGTTTCTTTGTCAATCATAGAAGAAGCTCGTTCTATAATATTTTCGTCTAATCCAAGTTTTCTGCTTATTGCAAATGCATTACTTTTTCCAGGTATACCAATTAATAGACGATATGTTGGTTTTAAGTTTTCTATATCAAATTCTACACTAGCATTCTTGAAGCCTTGTGTTACAAGTGCATATTTTTTTAATTCTTGATAATGGGATGTTGCAACTGTAAGACATTTCATTTCAGTGAAATATTGTAAAATACTTATTGCAAGATGTGCACCTTCAAGTGGATCTGTTCCAGAGCCTAATTCGTCAACAAGTATAAGACTGTCAGATGTGGCCGTCTGTGTGATTTTTACAATATTACTCATGTGTGATGAGAATGTACTTAATGATTCACTTATACTTTGTTCATCACCAATATCAGCAAATATATGGTCAAATATATAAAAACTAGAATGTTCATCTGCAGGAATGTTTAAGCCACTACATGCCATGGCTGATAATAGTCCTATTGTTTTTAAAGTGACTGTTTTTCCACCTGTATTTGGACCTGTTATAATTAGACTTGAAAAGTCTTTGCCTAATTCTACAGAAATTGGAACAACATTAGCTGAATCAATTAAAGGATGACGTGCATTTTTAAAGTCAATAAATTTTTCCTTATTTATTTTAGGTGTAGTACAATGTAAATTCAAAGAATAATGAGCCTTTGCAAAAATAAAGTCAAGTTTTCCAATTAATTGAACATTGTTTTCAATTTCTTTTGTGTATGGATATAATAATCCACTTAAATTCTGTAAAATTCTTTCAATTTCAAGTTCTTCTTCAATATGCAGATTTGAAAGTTCATTATTTAGGTCAAATACAGCAATTGGTTCTATAAATACTGTTGAACCACTACTTGACATATCATGAACAAACCCTTTAACTGCACCACGATATTCTTCTTTTACAGGTATTACAAAACGACCGTTACGAATAGTTACAAGGTTTTCTCTCATATATTTTGAATATGTAGATGAATGTAAAATTCCATTAAGTTTTGAACGAATATCTTGCTCAATTTTACGTTCTCTTCTACGAATGTCTTGTAATTTTGATGATGCGGTATCTGCAATTGTATCTTCATCTATAATTGATTTTGCAAAAGTTGCTACAATACTTGGATTTACATACAAATCAAGAAAATATTGTTCAATTGCAGAAAAATCTGATGTTTCGAGATAATCTTTTTCAAAGTATTTTTTTAGATTTGCAGACATTTGTAAAATGTTTTGAATTTCTAATAATGCTTTTATACTAAGAGTACCACAACTATCTAAAGTTTTTAAATAAACTGTTATGTCAGCAATTTCTCCAAGTGGTGGAGTACTATTTCTTTGAATTAATATTACTCCTTGAGAAGTTTCGTCTAACATTTTTTGAATTTCTTCTTTATCTTGTGAAGGTCGTAACACTGATACATGTTTTTTTCCTATATATGTTTTACAATAATTTGATATGATTTCTAATATTTTATTAAATTCTAATTTCTTTAAACTGTTATTCATTTTTTTCTTCCTTTCTAGAGGTGATAAATAAGTTGTAATATAAAAACCTTCGAATGCTTATATTATCGCATAAAAATGGAGAAAATTCAATAAATATGAAAATGTATTGATATTTTTTTAGGTGTATGAGATAATTGAATCGAAAAAAGGGGGATGTCTATGAAAAAGACAATTAAGATACTATTTGTATTTTTATTTACATTTGCATTGTTTTCAATATGGAACAAAGTAGAAGCAAATTCAATACAAAGCATATCTATGGACATATTTGTTGATGATAATGGAAATGCCAATGTAACAGAAGTATGGAAATGTAATGTGACGCAAGGTACAGAAGTGTATCATCCATATTATAATTTAGGAAATTCAGTAATAAAAGATTTAACAGTAATGGATGGAAGTACACAATATGAGCAATTATCATATTGGAATACATCAGGGACATTAGAAAGTAAAGCAAATAAAAGTGGAATAAATCAACTTTCGAATGGTGTTGAACTATGCTGGGGAATAAGCAAATATGGTTCACACACTTATACTGCAAAATACACAATTACAAATTTTGTTTCAGAAACATCAGATGCACAGATGATATATTGGACTTTAATACCATATGAATTTTCAAATTCAATAGGAAGTGCATATATTAAAATTCACACAAATTTTGATATAGCAGATACAACAGATGTATGGGGATATGGAAATTATGGTGGAACAGCATATGTATATGATGGATATATTGAAATGCAATCAGATGGAACTTTAGCTACAAATGAATATATGACAATTTTAGTTAAATTTCCATTAGGAACATTTAATACAATGAATAGATTAGATAATGATTTTGAACATTATTATGATATGGCAGAAGAGAATGCGGTTAAATATAATAAATCTTTTTCATACTTTTTAATTAATGCTCTTCCTGAATTTTTTGATAGTGTTATATTAATAGTAGGTTTTATTATAATACAAAAGATGTTAAGTAAATATATTTCATATAATGATAAAAAATTAGATTTAAGTCTAGCAGAAAAACGAATTCCAAAGAATGTTGCATATTTTAAAGACATACCATGTGACAAAGACATATACAGAGCATATTATATAGGATTTCAGTACAATATAATTCGAAACAAAGCAAATATTGTAGGCGCAATAATTTTAAAATGGTTAAAAGATGGTATGATTAGAATAGAAGAAGGGAAAACATCGAAAGAAGATATAGTTATTGTATTAAAAGATACAGACTCGACAAAATTCGAAGACTCTAGAGATAGAGACTTATATAGATTATTAGATAAAGCAAGTAAAGATGGATATTTAGAAAGGAAAGAGTTTAAGAAGTGGTGTAAGAAAAATTATTCTGACGTAGCTTTTTGGTTTGATAGAGTATTTGCTATTGAAAAAAGAAAATTAATGGATGAAGGATTAATTAAAATAAAAGACATTGTTAAAAATGGAATGGTAATAAATAAAAAGTTAATGGTTACGCCTGAACTAAAACATAAAGCAGTTGAAATTGCAGGCTTAAAGAGATATTTAAATGAATATACTTACATAAAAGAAAGAGAAGTTGTTGAAGTACAATTATTTGAGGAATATTTGATTTTTGCACAATTAGTAGGAATTGCAAAAAAAGTTTCTAAACAATTTAAAAATACATATCCAGAAATAATTGAGAAATCAAGTTTCTTATCTTATAATTATATTTGTTTTATAAATTCAAGTTTTGATAAAGAAATATCTTCAGCACAGTCAAGAGCAGACTCTTACTCATCTGGTGGAGGTGGTTACTCTTCAGGAGGCGGAGGAGGAGATTCTTTCGGAGGCGGCGGAGGTGGCCGGCGGTTTCCGTTAAAGACATTAAAAATTAGTGAAAATAATAATTTGATATGAGAAAGAAGGATACATGTGAAAAAAACAATTAAAATATTATTTATTTTTTTATTTGCACTTGCCGCATTTTCAATAGGAAATAAAGTAGAAGCAAATTCAATACAAAGCATATCTATGGACATATTTGTTGATGATAATGGAAATGCCAATGTAACAGAAGTATGGAAATGTAATGTGACGCAAGGTACAGAAGTGTATCATCCATATTATAATTTAGGAAATTCAGTAATAAAAGATTTAACAGTAATGGATGGAAGTACACAATATGAGCAATTATCATATTGGAATACATCAGGGACATTAGAAAGTAAAGCAAATAAAAGTGGAATAAATCAACTTTCGAATGGTGTTGAACTATGCTGGGGAATAAGCAAATATGGTTCACACACTTATACTGCAAAATACACAATTACAAATTTTGTTTCAGAAACATCAGATGCACAGATGATATATTGGACTTTAATACCATATGAATTTTCAAATTCAATAGGAAGTGCATATATTAAAATTCACACAAATTTTGATATAGCAGATACAACAGATGTATGGGGATATGGAAATTATGGTGGAACAGCATATGTATATGATGGATATATTGAAATGCAATCAGATGGAACTTTAGCAACTGATGAATATATGACAATTTTGGTTAAATTTCCATTAGGAACATTTAATACAATGAATAGATTAGATAATGATTTTGAACATTATTATGACATGGCAGAAGAAGGAGCAACTAAATATACAGATTTTTCTTCAAGCTCATCTTCTATACTTATTGGATTTATTGCAGTGATCTTTCAAGCAGCTATATTTTTGGGATCAATTGTATTAATAAAAATAGATACAATTGGTTCTACAAATGATTTTGATTATGGAACAGAAGGTAAAAAGATTCCAAAAGATGTACCATATTTTAGAGATATACCATGTAGAAAAGACATATATAGAGCATATTATATTGGATACCAATATAATATAATCAAAAATAAAACAGATATATTAGGTGCGATAATCTTAAAATGGCTAAAGGATGGAATAATTAGAATAGAGGAAAAAGAAACTGGAGGAATATTTAAAAAAGAAAATACAGTTATAGTTTTAACTGAAACTGATCCAGAAAATTTTTCTGAATCTAAAGAAAAAGAATTATTTAATATGTTATATGAAGCAAGTAAAGATGGGTATTTAGAAAACAAAGAATTTGAAAAATGGTGTGAGAAAAGTTATTCAAAAATACTTTCATGGTTTGGCAAAATAATAAAAAATGAAAAAAATAAACTTGTACAAGAAGGCCTAATTGAAGAGAAAGAAGAAGTTAGAATGAAAGTATTTAAAAGTAAAAAATATATAGCAACACACGAACTAAAACAAGAAGCACTTGAACTAGCAGGATTAAAAAGGTATTTGAATGAATATACACTTATTAAAGAAAGAGAAGCAATTGAAGTTCAAATATTTGAAGAATACTTAATTTTTGCACAAATTATGGGAATAGCAAAAAAAGTTGCAAAACAATTTAAAGACATATATCCAGAAATAATTGCTCAATCAAACTTTACATCTTATGATTATATTATGTTTATAAATAGGAGTACACATAGTGGAATATCTGATAAATCAAGAGCAGGAAGCTATTCATCTGGAGGAGGTGGATTCTCTTCTGGAGGCGGAGGAGGAGGTTCCTTCGGAGGAGGCGGAGGTGGCCGGAGGCTTCCGTTAAAATTAAACTATACAAAAGTTTTCGACAAATACTTGCCAAAAATGGGAATAAAGGATATAATAAAGTCATACTAAAAAGAAAGGAGCGATTTTTATGCAAATAAAAATAACAGGAAAGGAACTAAAGGTAACAGAAGCAATAAACGATTATGTAGAAAGAAAAATGGACAGAATTGCAAAATACTTTGAAGATGCAGAAGCTGATATTGTAATCAGAGTAGAAAAGACAGCACAAATAGCAGAAATTAAAGTGTCAGCAAATGGAGAAATTTTTAGAGCAGTTACAGAGGATAAAGATCTATATGCATCTATAGATAAAGATATAGATATTTTAGAGGGACAAATTAGAAAATTCAAAACAAAAAAAGAAAAAATGATGAAGGATTCTAGCTTAAAAACATTAGGCATAGAAGAAAAAGTCCATGAGGTTACAGATGAAATTCTAAAAACAGAATATTATGAAATTAAACCTATGACACCTGAAGATGCAAAATTAAAATTACAAGAAAGACCTTCTCAAATGTTCTTTACATTTGTTAATGTTGAAACAAATAAAGTAAATGTTATTCATAAATTAAAAGATGGTAAAAATTTCGGTTTGATTGAACCAGAGGCATAATTATAATAGAATAGATTAAAAAATAGCAGGAATGTTTATTATAGCATTCTTGCTATTTTATTTATAAAGAAGATTTTGGTATGGCAAAAATTACATTGCAAATTTAAAAAACTTTTTTGTATAAAGTATTGTAATTTTTTTATTGTAATGATATAGTTAATTTGATATGAAAAAATTCGACAAAAAAACACAAATTAAAATAATAAAAATAATATTAATTATAGTATGGATGGGAATTGTATTTGGATTCTCCAACCAAGGAGGAACGAAATCAAGTAATACAAGTAGAAAAGTTACAGTAGTGGTAGTACAAGCAATATCAGACAAAACAATAGAAGAAAATGAGTCGGTAATTGAAAAAGCAGAAAAGGTTGTAAGAAAATTGGCTCATTATACTATTTACACTGTAGGTGGATTTTTAATAATGAATTATGCATATACAACAAACTTGAAAACAAAAGAAAAAGTACTTTATAGTATAGCTTTTGGGGCAGGCTATGCTATTACCGATGAAATGCACCAATTTTTTATGCCTGGAAGAAGCGCAAGAGTTTTTGACGTGAGTATAGATACATTGGGTGTTATTACAGGAATTGCTATATATGTGGTGATTAGGAAAAATATAGAAAGACGCAAGGATAAAGCAGTTTGATTTATAAACTGAATTTAGGAGGGGAAACAAAAGTGAATGTTGATATGTCAAGTGAAAAGGTTGCGGGAAATGTATCAGCTCTTAAGTTACCAATAGAAGGATACAAAAAACTAAAAAAAGTATATATACCATATAAATTTTTTAAAAGAATAACAGATATAATTTTATCTTTTATTTTATTGATAGGATTATTTCCTGCCTTTGCAATAATATCTTTAGCAATAAAGTTAGAATCAAAAGGCCCAATACTTTTTAAACATACCAGAATTGGTAAAGATGGAAAAATTATCAAAATATATAAATTTAGATCTATGGTTGAGAACGCAGAAGATTTAATACAAAAATTTACTCCAGAGCAAATGAAAGAATATGAGGAAAATTATAAATTGTCAGATGATCCTAGAATTACTAAAGTTGGAAAATTCTTAAGGAAGACAAGTTTAGATGAATTACCACAACTTATTAATATTATAAAAGGTGATTTAGCTATTATTGGTCCAAGACCAGTTGTAGCAAATGAATTAAAAAAATATGGTACTAACATAAAAAAATTTTTAAGTGTTACTCCTGGACTTACAGGATATTGGGCAGCTAATGGTAGAAGCTGTACAAGTTATGAACAACGTATGCAAATGGAATTGTATTACATAGATAATTTATCTTTAAAAATGGATGTTATGGTTTTTTTTAAAACAATTGAAGCAGTAGTTAGAAGAAAGGGAGCAGTCTAATATGACAGTTGATATAATTTGTCCATTATATAAAGCAGAAAATGATATAGAAAGATTACATAAATCATTATTGTTACAAAAAGATGTGAAAATTAATGAAATTAAATATGTTCTAACAGAAAGCAATGATAATACAGAAAATAAATTAGAAAGTTTAAATATCAAATATGAAAAAATAAAAAAGGAAGAATTTTCACACAGTTTAACAAGAGAAAAAACTGCATTTCAAAGTAAAGCAGATATTGTAGTATTTATTACACAGGACATTAAAATTGAAAGAAATGATTGGCTTTGTAATTTAATAAAAGATATAGAAAATGGTAAGGTTGAAGCATGTTATAGTAGGCAACTATGTTATGATAATACTATTGAGAAATATACAAGGGAAAATAATTATCCAAAAGAATCAAGGATTGTTTCAAATGAAGACATCAACGAATTAGGCTTGAAAACATTCTTTTTTTCTGATGCATCATCAGCAATAAGAAGAGATGTATTTGTGAAAATAAATGGATATGATAATAAAGATTTAGTAATAAATGAAGATATGTACATAGCATATAAATTAATTACTATGGGGTATAAAATAAAATATTGTGCGGATTCTGAAGTTGTACATTCACATCAGTTTACTTTAAAACAGTATTATAATAGATATAAAGATACAGGAAAATTTTTAAAAGAAAATAATTATTTAAATAAGTATAAAGTAAACAAAGCAGGCGGAAGTATGGCTATATATATTTTTAGAAGAGCTATGCAAGATAAAAATTGGGAAGTATTGAAAAAATATATTCCAAATATGACTGCTAGATTTATTGGAATGAAAATGGGGAAGATAATTAAATGATAATTTATACGAATATTTTACTATTGTGTATTACAATATTACCAAAAATAAATCTTATTAAGGTAGGAGGAAGTTCTACTGGAATTAGAATAGAAGATATATTAATACTTATATATATTGTGCTTGAAATAATGTCAAGGTTTAAAAATGGGAAGAAAATAAATTGTAAAAAATTAAATAAGATAAAAAAAATTTTTAGTGTATATATAATGATATGTATTTGCTCAACTTTTTTTGGAACAATAAAAGGCTGGATAAATCCTCTGGTTGGTGGATTGTATTTAATAAGAAAAATAGAATATTTTTGTATGATTTATATTGGATATAATTATATGAAAAAAATAAAGGATTTATATAAAATATTGCCTAAAATTAATTATATAATATATATCCATTTTGGCCTTTCTATACTACAAATTATTCGGATTAATGGGATCATTTAATAGTGGAATTGCTAAAGATGGATTAACTCAAGGAAGAATTAGTTCAACATTCAATGGTGCATATGAGTTTTCAGCATTTTTATTATTAATATTACCAATATATTTAGAGCTTTTTTTTGAAACAAATAGAAAAAAATTAAAGTATTTTATTATAAGTACAATAATGTTATTCTGTATATATAAAACAGAATCAAGAACATCTTTAATAATAGCAATTTGTATTATAGGAATTATATTTTTTAAAACACATAGAGAAAATATTCAAAAAATTGTAATAAGCATTTTAACTGTACTTTTATTTGGAGGAATAATAATATTGTTAAATCCATTTAACAATATTGATTTGTCAAGATTTGAACAAATAAATGTTGCAAGTGTAAAAAATATATTTGAAATAACATGGAAAAATAAAAATTTTGAGAAATATATTTTATTTGATAATTGGTATGGAGATTCAACATATACACTTAATCAAATAGAAAATTTAGGAATGGATGCAAGCTTGTATTTAAGAGTAAGTCATTGGATGCAAATGATAGATGGTTTAATAAAGTATCCATTTTTAGGATTAGGTGTTTCAATTTCTGGAAGTGCAGCAGATGGAAATTATATAAGAATATTAAGTGAATCAGGAATTTTAGGAATAACATTATGGTGTATATTGTTATATCAAATATATAGGTCTCTAAAAGGAAGAAGAATGGTAAACAAAATTATGAAATATAGTTTTATAACACTTATTGTCGGAGCTACATTGATAGACTTATTTGAAGCATCAAAAGTAATGATGATATTTTGGTTCATGTTAGGAGCAACATACTCATATGAAGATATAAAAGAGGAAGAGGAAAAATGTTAAAAAACATTATTATTGTTAATGATTTTAATTATATACAAGGTGGAGCAAGTAAAGTTGCAATAGATACAGCAAAATTACTCCAAAATGAAAAATTAAATGTCTATTTCTTTTCAGCTGTTAACAATAAAGAAAGTGAAATAGATGGAATAACATATGTAACAACAAATCAAAAAGAGGCTTTAAAAGAAAAAAATAAATTAAAAGGAATAGTAAATGGTATTTATAATTTAAAAGCCAAAAAAACTTTAAAAGATTTATTAATGAAATTAGACAAAAGTGAAACAATAATACATGTACATGGCTGGACAAAAGCCTTATCAAGCAGTATTTTTGATATTGCATTTAAATTGGATTTTAGGGTAGTTCTAACTTTGCATGACTATTTTACTGCATGTCCCAATGGAGGCTATTTCAATTATAATTCAAATAATATATGTAAGTTAAAGCCGTTAAGTTGGAAATGTATTAAATGTAATTGTGATTCGAGAAACTATGCTTTTAAACTTTATAGAGTAATAAGACAATTTATACAAAATAAAATTGTTAAGGTTCCACAAAAAATAAAATATGTTATTGGAATTTCTAATTTAAATATAGAAATTTTGAAAAAAACATTAAACCCACAAATAACAATAAAAAAAATAAATAATCCAATTGATTATGAAGGTGAGGATATTAAATCAGATTCATCAAAAAATAAATATTATTTATATGTAGGGAGAGTTACGAAGGAAAAAGGAGTAGAAGAATTTTGTAAAGCCATAACTGAAGCTGGTGTTAGAGGAATTGTAGTTGGCGAAGGTAGTGAGAGAACAAAATTAGAAGAAAGGTATAGTAATATTGAGTTTACAGGATGGAAAAATAAAGATGATGTAAAAAAATATATGAAACATTCAAGAGGATTGGTATTTCCAAGTTTGTGGTATGAAGGGGCTCCACTTACACCTCTTGAAGCTATGTCATATGGAATTCCTTGCATAATAAATGAGAAATGTGCTGCAAAAGAATACATTGTAAATAATAATGGATATTTATATGAAAAACATGAAGAGTTGGTAGAGGACTTAAAAAAGTTACAGAATGATGAAATATGTAGAAAAATCGGAGAAAATGCTTATATTTTTTTTCATGAAAAATATAATAAAAACTACATACAAAATCTTTTGGAGTATTATAAAGGTATGGAGAATGAAAATGAATAAAGTAAGTATTATAATACCAATATATAATGCAGAAAATTATATTGAAAAATGCTTAAAAAGTATTATAAATCAAAGCTATAAAGAGATTGAAATAATATGTATTGATAATAATTCAAATGATAGCTCAATTAAAATTGTAGAAAAATACGCTAAAATTGATAACAGAATAAAAATAGAAAAAGAAAAAAGAAAGGGAGTATCTTATGCTAGAAATAAAGGCATTGATATAGCAACTGGTGACTTTATAAGCTTTATTGATTCTGATGATTTTGTTGAACAAAATTTTATTGAAAAATTATTGTGTGGAGTTCAGGATAAAGGTGATATATCTATCGGAAATTTTTATATTGTAAATAATAGTTTAATAAAAGAAAAAAAAGAAACAAATCAAAGAGTGTATTTGGACAAGGAAAGTATTATAGAAAGAATTTTTTTAAGAAATGAATTTTGTGCATTTTGCTGGAATAAGTTGTACAAAACTAAAATAATAAAAGAAAATAATTTAACATTTTTAGTAAATCAAAATATATGTGAAGATCTATTATTTAATTTAAATTATGTAAAGAACAGTAAAGATGGGGGCTGGTATGATTTTACTCCAATATACAATTATGTTCAACATTCAAACAGTTCGTATAATACTTTAAATATTGAAAATTGGAGTAATATATTTGAATTAGAAAAATATGTTGAAAATTTAGATATTTTAAGGACTGAGAAACAAATTAATAATTGGAAATTTTATTATTTGTATATATTACTAGATTATAGAGAAAGATGTTATTTGGCAAAGAAAAAAAGTAAAGAAAGTGAAACTTTGAAAAAGATTAAAGCATTAAAGAAAGAAATTTTCAAAAATAATTCTATTGGATTTTTATTAAAAATTAAAATTATGATAAAAATATATGTTCCAAAAGCCAGTATAGGAGTAAAAAAATATAGGAGAAAAATTAATGAAAGATAATAAAGAATTTAAGGAAAAAATAAAAAGCATATATTTTAAAGTGACAGGAAAATTAAAAAGAAAAAATTTAAAATATTATAATTTTACAATAATATCTAATAATTGTTTTGGACGGGATATTTTATAGAAATAATGCAATGAAATATTTGAGCCCAACATGTGGTTTGTTTTTTATGGCAGAAGAATATATTAAATTTATTTATAATTTTGATTATTATATGAACATAGATGAAATAAATGAAATAAAAATAGAAGAATCAAAGTACAAACAACATTTATTGAAGATACAATACAATGGTATTATAGGAAAGATAGATGATTTAGAAGTATTTTTTCTACATTATGACAATATTGAACAGGCAACAGAAAAATGGAACAGAAGAAAAAAAAGAATAAATAGAAAATTTATAATTTTTAAGTTTAACGATCAGAATCTTTGCGAATATAAGCATCTAAAAGCTTTTAATGAGTTTCCGGCAAATAACAAGATATGTTTTACTGCAAAAAGATATCCTGAATTTAATACAGTACAGTTAAAGCAGTTCGAAAATTATGAATATGTGCTTAGTGATACAAGAGAAAATGATTATAAAACTCAATTTAATATGTATGAATATATCAATGAAATAGGGGATAGGTATGAAAAAAATTAAGATTTTATGTCTTTTAAATTCATTAGATAAATGTAATGGAATCTCAACATACATTATGAATTATTATAGTAGAATAAATCATGATTATTTTGAATTTGACTTTTATATAACAGATGATAATATATTGGATGAATATAAGAACTGTATAAATAAAAATAATGATAGAATATTTATTGGAAAAAGGATAAAACTAAATACATTTATTAATGAAAAGAAAAATTTTAAAAAGATTTTGGAAGAAGAAAAATATGATATAATATATTCTAATATTTTATACACAGCTTTTTTTTACTTTATAGAAGCAAAAAAAATGGGAGTGAAACATAGAATATTACATAGTCATAATACTCCCAATAAAAGCTTGTGGGGAATAAAAAACATATTATATGAAGTATCTAAGAAACTAGCGGTAATGTCATCAAACATATATTTTGCTTGTTCAGATTATGCTGGTAAATATTTATTTAATAAAAGGCATTATTACATAATACATAATGCGGTTGATATTAAACTATACAAATATAATAAGGAAATAAGAGAAAAATATAGAAAAAAGTTAAATATAAAAGACGAATACTGTATAGTACATATTGGAAGATTTAATGAACAAAAAAATCATAAATATATAGTTGAAATATCAAAAGAAATTGTTAGACACGAAAAAAATGTGAAAATATTTTTTATTGGATATGGTGAATTAGAAGAAGAAACTAGAAAAATGATTGGAAAATATGGATTAAATGATAAAATTGTTTTTCTAGGAATAAGAAATGATATTACAAGCATATTACAAGCTATGGATGTTTTTATATTGCCAAGTTTATATGAGGGACTTCCATTAGTTTCGATAGAAGCCCAAGCAGCGGGGTTACCCAATATATTATCTTCTAAAATAACTAGAGAAGTAGAAATAACGCAAAATGTTAAATTTATAGATATTGAAGAGAAAAACATAGATGAATGGTGTAAGAACATATTAAAATATAAAATGTTCAAGAGAGAAAACTTGGAAGAGGAAGTAAGTAAATCAGGATATAATATTGAAGAAGAAGTATGCAAATTTGAAAAAATATTATTAGAAGTGGCAAATAGATAAGGAGGAAAAATGTGACAAGAACAACATCAACAATAAAGAATATAGGCTATGCATTAATAGGGCAATTTTTAGGAACTTTAACAGTTTTTATATCAAGAATTTTTTTCCTTAAAGTGTTATCAACTGATTATTTAGGATTAAACGGTTTATTTACCAATATATTAACAGTATTATCCTTTGCAGAACTTGGATTTGGAACTGCTATTACATTTAGTTTATATAATCCATTAGTAAATGATGACAAAGAAAAGATAAAATCATTGATGTATTTGTATAAAATAATTTATAGGTATGTAACAATAATAATATTTGTAATTGGAAGTATATTAACTCCATTTCTAAAATATCTAATTGCCGATATGCCGGATATTTCTGATATTTATGTAATTTATTTGTTATATGTTATAAATACTTCAATATCATATGTATGTTCGTACAAAAAAACATTAGTAATAGCGGATCAAAATAGATATATTGCAACATTTTACAGATATTTGTGCTATATTTCCTTAAATATAATACAGACAATTGCACTATTGATATTTAGAGATTATATTATATATATGATAATTCAAATATTTTTCACATTTTTAGAAAATTATCTTATATCAAAAAAAGCAGATAAACTATATCCGTATTTATTAGATAAAAATGTAAAAAAATTAGGTGATAATGAAAAAAAAGACTTGTTTAAAAATACAAAAGCAATGTTAATGCATAAAATTGGTGGGATACTAGTAAATTCAACTGACAACATAATATTATCAAAGTATGTTGGGCTGTCAAGTGTTGGGATATATTCAAATTACCTTATAATTAAGCAAGCTTTAATTTCAATAACTGGGCAAATTTTTAATGCTACATCAGCAGGAATAGGCAATTTATGTGCAGATAATGAAAGCAATGAAAAAAAAGTACAAGTATTCTATAATTTAAATTTTGCTTCATTTGTTATATATAATGTTACAAGTATTGGCTTAGTAAATGTATTGGTACCATTTATCACTTTATGGATTGGCAAAGAGTATATCTTTTCAACTAATATAAACTTAATGTTTATTTTGATATATTATATTACAGGAATGAGAAATCCTGTGCTTACATACAGAGAGGCAATGGGGTTATTTTATAAAGATAGATATAAAGCTATTATTGAAGCAATAGTAAATTTGTTTTTTTCTATAGTTTTGGCAAAAAAAATAGGAACAATGGGAGTTTTATTGGGAACATTGATTAGTTCTATTGGTGTTAGTGTGTGGGTAGAAGTACATATTTTGTTTAAATATGGATTTAAACTTAAACCAAGACATTATATAGAAAGATATATCACATACTTTATGTTAACTGCACTGATGTCAATAATTACAAGTGCTATATGTAATAAAATAGTCGTACAAAATTCGTTTTTTAAAGTTATGATAAATGGTGTTATTTCAGTTGTTATGTCTATAGGATGTATTTGCATTTTATATAGAAAAACGGATGAATTCAAATATTTTAAAGAACTATTTAAAATGATATTACAAACTAAACAAAGAAAAAGTACAATAAAATAGAGGAATAAAATCTTTAAAAAACAAATTTTTTTCTCCAAACCCCTTGCACAAAAAAAGACTAAATGTTATAATCAAAAGGTAAACAAAAAAAACAAAAGAAAGGAAGAAAATAAAATGAAAAAAAGTTTTATAATATCAATACTAATAGCCATAATAATAATGGCATGTGCAACAGCAGTAAATGCTGCAACAACAAAAACATTAGCAGATGAGTTATATGCAAAAGGACAAAAATATGGAATGACAACAGCAGAAAAAGTAAAAATAGAAAGATACTTATCAGAAAATCCAGTAACAGACGAGCAAGCAAATGCATTAGTAGCAAAAGCAGACGAAGCAATTGCAATAATGGAAAATGCAGGAACAACAGACTACAACAAATTAACATCATCTCAAAAAGAACAATTAAAAACAATTGCTACATCAGCAGCAAACATAATAGATGTAAAATTAGTATTCAAAAAAGGAACTGTAGAAATTTATGATAATACAGGAAAACTAATTGAAACAGTTGGACAAAATAATGGAAAATTAGCATATACAGGAAATAACGTTAATGTTGTTTTAACTACTTCTGTAATAGCAACAATTGCCCTTGCTATCACTGTTGTAACAAAGAGAACTGTACATGAAAAATAGATTAGTACAATCGGTAAAAGCAACTATTAGTAGTATAATAGTTGCTTTATTAATTTCAGGACTATTGCTTTTATGCATAAAACTATTTTTAGGGCGAAAAATAGATGAAATATTTACATTAGTAAATAAAGTTTCAATAGCAACAAATGAGAAAGCAGAGCCTGTTCAAACGACAATAAGTACAGATGAAAGTACTGATAAAACAACAATAAAAAATTATCCAGAATATGGAACACAATATGCAACAATAGAAATAGACAAAATTGATGTAAATTTACCTGTATATTATGGAGATACATTAGAAATTTTAAAAAAAGGAGTTGGGCACTCAAGTGGTAGTTATTTCCCAGGAGAAGGTGGCTCAATTATATATATGGGGCACAACTCAAAAAAGATGTTTAGAAGATTTTCAGAATTGCAAAAAGGTAATGAAATAAAAGTTACAACATCATATGGAGAATATACATATAAAATTTATGATATGCAATTAATTAAAGAAACTGAAACAGATAAATTACCAATTCAAAAAGATAAAGAAATTTTAATGATATACACATGTTACCCATTTAATAATGTAGGATATGCAACTCAAAGATATGTGGTATATGCAGAGTTAGAAAAATAATTTGCAAATGGAAAGGAATTAAAAATGAAAGTATTAATAAATCTTCTAAAATTTGTATCTATAACTGTATTAACAATATGTATGGTAGCTTTAGGGTTTATTTCAATTGCATCTTCTACAGTGCTTGACAAAAACTATATAATTCAAAAATTGGAAGAAACTAATTTTTATTCTGATACATATAAATTAGTTGAATCAAATTTTGAAAATTATATATATCAATCAGGTTTAGACGAAGAAGTACTTGAAAATATATGTACTGAAGAAAAAGTAAAAAAAGATATTAATATGATGTTATCTAACATATATGATGGAACAGAACAGAAAATAGATACTACAGAGATTGCAGACAATTTAAATCAAAATATAGAAAAATCAGGAATAAAAAATAGTCAAAATGAAAATGCTATAAAACAATTTGTAGAACATATATGTGATGAATATACAAATACGTTGGTACATACTAAATATGAAACACGAATAAATGACATGTATCAAAAGGTAATAGAAAATTTAAATGAGATATATAGAGTTATATTAACAATTTTTGTGTTAGATATAATAGTAATTTTAGTTATAAATAAAAAAGTTATTTCAAAAGATATACAATATTTCGGGATTGCGTTATTTGCAACAGCATTCTTTGAATTAAGTATTTGGCAGATAATAAATTCAAAAATTGATATAAATGGAATAAAAATTTTTAATGAAGTGTTTTCAAAAAGTATAGTAACTATAATTCGAGAAATTGTTAATCAAATAGCATCATTAGCTTTAGGAACAATTATTATAGGAATAATATTTATCTCAATATATGCAACAAGAGCTAGTATAAAAGCAGCGAAAAATAAAGATAAGGTAAATAAAACAAAAGAAATATAAAATTTTATACTTAGGAAGGAATATATAATGGAAGAACTAGATTTAAAAGAATTATTACAAATATTTTGGGAGAAAAAGGCACAAATAATATTAATAATTGCTATATTTGCAGTAATTGGTGTTATATATACATTGGCTTTTGTGACACCAAAATATCAGGCTTCAACAACTTTGCTACTTGCAACAAACTCTTCATCAAATAAAACTGCGACTGAATCAATAACTACAACGGATATTACATTGAATTCTAAACTAGTATCAACATATAGTAAACTTGTGGAAAGCAGTAAAATTATAAGAAAAGTAATATCAAATTTATCATTAAATATTGATGAAGACACTTTAAAAAAGAGCATAAGTGTTACTGCTGTTGAAGACGCAGAAATGATACGAATTGCAGTAAAAAATGAAGATCCTGTTTTGGCAACAAAAATAGCAAATGAAACAGCTTCAGTTTTTATAGAAAATGTTAAAGAATATTATGGTATAGAAAATGTACATGTTGTTGATCAAGCAGAAATTCCACAACAACCATCAAATGTAAATCATAAAAAAGATGTAATAATATTTGCATTTATAGGTATTGTAATAGCTGTTATGTATGTTTTAATTGCAAATATGCTAGATACAACAGTTAAATCGGAAGAAGATATAGAAAAAATTTCAGGACTTACTGTATTGGCAACAATGCCAATATATGAAAGTGTAGGCAACAGAAGAAAAAAGGGAGGAAGATAATAATGAAAAGAGAACTGATAGCACATGAAGACCCAAAATCACATGTGTCTGAATTGTTTAGAACATTAAGGACGAATATTCAATTCATGAATTCAAATAAAAAGTTAAAGACATTATTAGTAACGTCAACTATGCCGGGAGAGGGAAAAACATGGATTTCTTCTAATCTAGCAATTGCATTTGCACAAACAGGTAAAAGAGTAGTTTTAATAGATGCAGATATGAGAAAATGTAATTTACATAGCATTTTTAAGGTTGAACCTTATCCTGGATTGTCAAATTATTTATCAGGAGTTAATGAAAATAGCAGTTCATTAGATTTAGATAATTATATAAGAGTGACTGAAGTACCAAATTTATATTTAATACCAGCAGGTAATGTTCCACCAAATCCATCAGAATTATTAACAACTCACCAAATGACAGATTTAATAAATAAATTGAAGGAGATGTGTGATTTAATAATTATAGATGGAACACCATCAAAGTTAGTAACAGATGCTGTTATATTGTCAAGAATGGTTGATTCAACAATAATTGTTGTCGGACACAATATGGCTAAAAAGGAAGATTTATCAAAAATTGTAAGAGATATAAAAAATGTAGGTGGACATATTGCAGGAGTTGTATATAATCAAAAGCCGGTTTCAAATAAAAAGAAAAATGAAACATATTATTATGCATCAGCTCCAATGAAAGTTGAGTCAAGAAAAAAACAACAAGAGATGGAATATGAACAGAAAAGACAAGTTCAAGTTAATAGAGCAACAGATATGCTTAACAGAGACAGAAATCCAGAAGAATACCAAAAAAATAATATAGAAGAAGCAGAAGAACATAAAGAAGAACAAATAAAAACAATGGATGAAATGCCTCCAGAAGATAGAGCTGCAGAAATGCTTAAACAATTTAATGATTATTTACAAAAAGAAAAGGAAAATAGAGATAATAATAGGAGCTAAAAATGATAGATTTTCATTCACATATATTACCAAATATAGATGATGGTTCAACAAGCATAGGAGAAACAATCAATTTAGTTGAAGAAGCAAGTAAAGTTGGATTTACAGGAATTATTTCTACATCACATTATATACAAGGCTATTATGAGTTTGATTGTTATGAAAGAAATCAATTATTAGATATAGTCCAAAATAAAATTCAATCAGATAATCTTGAACTTTATTTAGGAAGTGAAATTTATTTTTCTTCTGAAATCATAGATTTTATAAAAGATAAAAAAGCTTCAACTATAAATAATACAAAATATATATTATTTGAACTTCCGATGAATACCAAACCATTATTTGTTAAGAAATTAGTATATGAACTAATTCAAAATGGATATAGACCAATAATTGCTCATCCAGAAAGATATAGTTATGTACAAGATGAAATAAATTATGTTCGAGAATTAGCTAATTTAGGAACTTTGTTTCAAGCAAATTATGGTAGTGTTCTAGGAATGTATGGAAATGATGCGAAAAAAACTTTAAAGAAATTACTAAAAGATGATTTGATAAGTTTTTTAGGGTCAGATGTTCATAGAACGGGACAAATCTATCCAAAGATTCCTAAGGCATTAAAAAAAATAAATAAAATAATTTCAACTGAAAAACTTGAAAAACTTACAACATTAAATGCACAAAAGGTTTTGAATGATGAAGAAATATAGAAGGCAGGAGCACATCTCCTGCCTTTATGTATGTTTAAACAAAAAACATATATAAAATCAAGAAAAATACTTCTGCCATTACTTATATTATATACAATAAGTATATAAATATTCATATAATTCAAATTTTTATTAAATACGATTAGTATATTAAATAAATACTATCCAAATTACTTGTTAGCCATATTGTTTTCAACTTGTTGGATCATTTTTCTAACCATATTTCCACCTATTTTACCAGCATCTTTAGCTGATATATCACCATTATATCCGTCTTTTAAAGTTACACCAACTTCTGAAGCAACTTCATATTTGAATTTATCTAAAGCACTCATAGCTTCTGGAACTAATTTTTTGTTACTGTTGTTTGAGTTTGCCATGTTTTTCACCTCCTGCTATATATAACATTATTATTGTTTAGAAAAAACTATTGCTTTTTCTAAACTTATGATGTACAATTTCAAAGAAAAATAAACAGGAAATTTTTTGAAAAAAATCAAAAAATAAAAAAACATAAATTCTAAGGAGGAAAATATAAAATGTATAAACTAGCTGCAATTGATTTAGACGGAACAATGCTAAATCAATATGGATTAATAACACAAAGAACAAAAGAAGCAATTGAAAATGCTCAAAAAAATGGAATAGAAATAGTTATAGCATCGGGAAGGCCAATTGATTCAGTAAAAACAATAGCAAAAGAAATAAATAGTGATAAATACTTCATTTCAGGAAATGGAGCTATAATATATGATATAACAAATGATGAAATAATATACGAAAATGTTCTAAAAAAATCAAAAGCATTAGACATAATAAAAATTTGTGAAGAAAATAGTATATATTATAATATATATACTGAAAAAGAAATAATAGCAAAAAGCTTACAATGTAACGTACTATATTATCATAAAGAAAATTTAAATAAAGAAGAAAAAAATAAAACACATATAAATATAGTTGAAAATATATATGATTATATATCAAATAGAGATGAAAAAGTTGTAAAAATAACAATATGTGATGGACATAAAGCAATATTCAATTCGATAATGCGAAAGCTAAAAGAGATAAGTGATATTGAAGTATTAGAAGTATCCCATATGTCACGAAAAATGATACGTCAAGGAACTGAAGAAATACCAATTGAATATTTTTATACTGAAATATCTGCGAAAAATGTAGATAAATGGAATGCAATCGAATTTTTGAAAGAAAAAATGCTAATAGACACGAACGAAATAATTGCAATAGGTGACAATATGAATGATAAAAAAATGATAGAAAATGCAGGGCTAGGAATTGCAATGGGGGAAAGTACACCTGTAGTAAAAGAAGTAGCAGACCAAATTACTGATACGAATTTGGAGGATGGAGTAGCTAAAGCTCTTGAAAAATTAGTATAAGCATGTAAAAAAATGAAGGTTCTTTTTTGCTATATTACAAAAATATTACAAAAATATTAATTTTATATTACAATATATAAAGCTTGTTGATTTTGATAAAAAAAAGAGGTAAAATATAAAAAGATAGCATATTAATGCAAAAATAAGGAGGAGTAGAAAATGGCATCAAATCCAATGCAAAGAAAATCAAGAAATTCATTTTTATTAGGAGTAATAATTACTTTATTAATTGCGGGAGTAATAATAGCACTTTTATTTTTACAATTAAAACAAAAAACAGAAGAATTAAACGCAGAAATAAATGCAAAAGTTAAAGTATATACATTAACACAAGATGTAAAATCAGGTCAAGTGTTAACACAAGATATGTTTGCACTAAAAAGTATACATAAAGATTCAATACCAAGTAATGCAACAGCATTATCATCAGTAATTGATACATGGTTTTTACAAACAAAAGATGGAACAATGGTTAAGACTGATTCAGAAGGACTATATTTAGATCAACCAGATTCAATATTAGAAGTAACTGAAGAAAATGGCGAAAAATATAAATATGCAGGTGATGAAAAAACAGCAGTATCATCAAGAGATGAAATTGTTCAAGATGATGAAGGTGCATATATTATAGATACATCAAATTCAACAGATAAAATAACAAGAGTATATCAAGAACAATTAACTGATCAATATTATATTTATAAATTAGATACTTCTTCAATGACAACAGGAAATAATAAAAAAAGAGTAAAAGAATATTTAGAATTACAAAATGTACCTGTTCTTGCTAAGGTAGCAATGAATAAAAATACAGTAATGACTGCTAATCTTGTTGTTCAATCAAATGAAGTAGTAACTGATGATACAAGAGAACAAGAATATAATATGGTTGTGTTACCAGTTGATTTAATGACAGATGATTATATAGATATAAGATTAATGACACCTTCAGGACAAGATTTTATTGTTGTTTCAAAAGCTAAAGTTACTATACCTGTTAATGCAGACGGCTCATATATTGCTGATACAATGAAAGTAAATTTAAGAGAAGATGAAATATTATCAATGTCAAGTGCAATTGTAGAAGCTTATGGATTATCAGGTTCAAAACTATATGCTACAAAATATGTTGAAGCAGGTATGCAAGAACCATCTTCACCAACATATACACCAAATGCAGCTGTAACAGCTCAAATAGAAAACAATCCAAATATTGTTGAAAGAGCAAAAGAAGAACTAAAATCTAGATATTCAGATGCAGCTAAGAAAACAAGAAATGATTATTTACAATCAATAATAAATAATTCAGAAGATTATTCATCAAATATACAAGATAAGGCTGATGATGATATAACAAAACAAAATACTGCAAGACAAAAATACTTAGAATCACTAGCAAATTAGGAGTTAAGGACACATAGGTGTCCTTACTCTAAGGTTATATAATATTTTAAAAATAAAAGAAAGGAAGACCAAGATATATGAAAAAAATAGGGTTTATTGGTGCTTATGACAAAACAGATATGATATTAAGTGTAGCAAAAGTTCTTACAATGGCAGGAAAACATGTCTTAGTAGTTGATAATACAATAACTCAAAAGTGCAAATATGTAGTACCAGTTATAAACCCAACGAAATCATATATAACTACATATGAGGAAATAGATGTAGCGGTTGGATTTGAAAGTATTAATAATTTGAAACAATATATAGGACTAGAAGATAATGAAACATTAGAATACGATTATATAATGGTAGATACTGATAATTTTTCAGGTGTTTCAGGTTTTGGAATACAGGGAGCTGATAAAGTATATTTTGTTACGTCATTTGATATGTATTCTTTAAAAAAAGGGACGGAAGTATTGAGTCAATTAGGTGTCCCAGTAAGAATTACAAGAATATTTTATTCTAAAGATATGCTAAAAGAGGAAGAAGAATATTTTGACTATTTGTCATTAGGCTCAAAGGCAATATGGAATGAAGAAAAAATATATTTTATGTTAGAAAATGGTGATTTTCCTGCAATAATGGAAAATCAACGTATGTTAAAGATCAAATTAAAAAACTTGAGCAGTGAATACAAAAAAAATATAGAGTTCTTAGCAAATGATATAGATAAAGAGATAGGCGGTAAAAAAGTAAGAAGCATAATAAAAGAACTGTAGAAGGAGTTAAAAGAATGTCAATTGTAACATTTTGGAACGATGATAGAGAACAGACTGGAAAAACTTTGACATCAGTTGCTGTAGCAACAAGAATGGCGATAGAATGTAATTATAAAATATTGTTAATTTCGACAAGTTTCCAAGACTCCACAATGAAAAATTGTTTTTGGGGAGAAGAAAGCCAAAGAAATTTAAAATTGTTTGGAGTAAAAGTTCATAACATTGCGGTTGAAAATGGAATAGAGGGATTGTTAAAATTAATAACATCTAATAAGTTAACACCAACGTCAATTACAGACTATACAAAGGTTATTTTTAAGGGAAGGCTGGAAGTTTTAAGCGGATTGTCAGGAGTAAAAGATAAATCATTTGGCACAAATTATGAAGAATATAAAAATATTGAAAAAAATTATATAGAATTAATCAGGATGGCAAATCAATATTATGATATGGTAATAGTGGATTTAGAAAAAATGATGAGTCCAGAAACACGAAATGAAATTCTTAGAATATCAAATTTAAATGTTATGGTGTTTTCTCAGAAAAGAGCAAGTGTAGATAAATATAGAGAACTTAGAGATGCTAATAAAGAAGTTATGGGAATAAAAACCATTCCAGTTGTCGGGAAATATACAAATCATTCAAAATATAATGTTAAAAATTTAACTAGATATTTAGATGAAAAGAAGGAAATAAGTATAGTACCATTTAATTTATTATATTTCGAAGCAGCAGAAGAAGCAGGTGTAACTGATTTGTTTTTAAGGCTAAAAAATATAAAAGACAAAACAGATGAAAATTATATTTTTATGAATGAAGTACTAAAATTAATGAACAAAATTATAAAAAGATTGCAAGAATTGCAAATGAAAATGAGGTGAGAAAATGTCATTAACTAATATACTATTAACAATTGTTGTTATAATACTTGCAGGATCTGGTATAGCATATTTTATTAAGAAAAATAAAAATGCAGAAGTTGAAGAAGAAATTGAAAAAGATGAAAAGACATATACATTAGAAACTATGAAAGACTACGTAAAGAAAAGATTAGATGAAATAACAAAGGTAAATTTATATGACATAGGGCTTTCAGAAGAAGAATTAAAACGTAGAAAGAGTAAAAAGTATGCGTTAAAGAAAGCATTAAAAGGATGTACATATGGAGATGTTAATGATAAAAGATATGTAAAAGAACTTATTTCTGATATATTATCACAAGAATATGGTGTAAATGAATCAAATATATCAACTGCAATACCATTTGATATGCCATCATTACTTACATCTCAAGACAAATTTGATATTTTAATATATGTATATAAAAAAGAATTTGGATATGAGGCATTAACACAGTTAATTAAAAGATATAATTTGGCAACTTTAAAGTATATTCAAGGAGAAACAAAACCTTGTTATGTAATAACTGATGATGAAATTGATGAAATATTTGAAAAAGAAAAAATTGTACTATCTTTCCAAGATAAATTAGAGGTTGTTGTACAAAGAATATATCAACATTATAAAGGATATAGCTCAATAGATGAAATAAGAGATATGAATATTGATGGTGTATCAGGCGGTGTATCAGGTTTACCTGAAAGCTTTTTAAGCCAAGTTGCACAAACTGATGGAGATTATTTAGATCAAGTAGCAGAACATAAAGTACCAAGAGCATGTGATAGTATTTGGATATTTTTCCAAGGTAAATCAATTCGTTTAGCCTTTTTATCATTTGGAACTGAATCAGAATTGAAAAGGGTATGCCAAAATATTTATAAATATAATAACCCTGGTCAGTTGTCAGATACAAATGGATATAAAATTAATGAAATGAAAGACGGTTCTCGTGTTGTTGTTGTAAGACCTGCAATGTCAGAAACATGGGCATTCTTTGTAAGAAAATTCGACGTAAAAAGAGCTACAGTTGAACAATGGACAGGTGATATGCCTGGAAGTGATAAAGTTATAGATTTACTTAAATTCTTGGTAAAAGGAGCAAGAATTACATCAATCACTGGTGAGCAGGGTTGTGGTAAAACAACACTTCTTATGGGAATGATTGAAAATATATATGAAACAATGAACTTGCGTATTACAGAAACTGCTTTCGAGTTACATTTAAGAAAAGTTTATCCAACAAGAAATATCTTATCAATGCGTGAAACAGATACGATATCTGGACAAGAATGTTTGGACGTACAGAAAAAGACTGATGGTTCTGTAAACATCATAGGTGAGGTTGCAACTGACCCCGTAGCTTCTTGGATGATTCAATCAGCACAGGTTGCATCAAAATTTACATTATTTACTCACCATGCTAAAACTTTTCCAGATTTAGTGACAGCTTTACGTAACTCAATGTTAAGAGCTGGAGTATTTAAAAATGAAAAAACCGCTGAAGAGCAAGTTGTACAAGTATTAAATTTTGATATACATCTACAAAAGGACTTTAGAGGAAGAAGATATATAGAAAGAGTAACAGAGTGTATACCAGTACATGATCAATCAACATATGATCATGACTATAAAGGTGAGAAAACAATGGATGGTAAAGTGGAAAAATTCTTCCAAAATGCAACAACATATTTCTCAAAAGTTACAGAACAAAATCTATATAGATATCAAAATGTACTTGAATATGTTGATGGTGAATACCAAATAACAAATAAAATAACAGATGCAAATTTAGCTGAAATGAGAGCTAATATGGACGAATCTGACCTAGATGATTTTGACAATTTTGTTGAGACATATTGGGGAGATCAAATAAAAAAAGAAAAAAAATTAAAAGTAAAAAAACAATAGAAATTTAGGAGGTGTTTTTGCAACATGAGTACTCAAATGCTAAAATATATAATGATTGGAACAGCAGTATTGTTTGGAATTGTTATTATAGTATATTTTGTATTGATGAAAATCATGGGAAAATCTGAATATGCAAAAATGAAAAAACTACAAGAAGGTACTAAAGCAAATAATTTTTCAACAGATATTATGTATCAAAAAATATACATAACCCTTATAAGAACACCTCTTATTAAACGATATTTATATAAGTTGAGAAGAAGACTAGAAATTGTTAATATTGATGATGAATATACAACTAGAAAAGAAGCTGCTAAAATTTTATCAAGGGCAATTTTAATATTTTTTGCTATAGCTTTAGTAACAATTCTTATAACACATAGTAACTGGTTACTAATGTCAATATTATTAATTTTTGAACTTTTCATTGTAGATACAATGGTAGAAGGAATGGTTGATAAAATTGATAATAATTTATTAAAAGAACAAATAGACTTTTTTGCAGAGATAAGACATGCATATCATGAATATAATATGGTAGAAGAAGCAATATATCAAGTTTCTTTAGATGATGAAAAAAGTGTTTCTAAACAAGGTGAAAAAATTTATGAAATATTAAGTTCAGATGATCCAGAAACCGAACTTGAAAAATATTATGATGTTGCACCTAATAGTTATTTAAAAGAATTTGCAGGTATATCATACTTAACACAAGAATTTGGTGATAGAGAAGAAGATGGTGCTTCATTATATTTAAAGAATGTAGATAATATAACACAAGAAATGCAAATTGAAATATTAAAAAGAGATAAACTTAATTATGTTTTTCAAAGTTTAACAATTATTTCAATTGCACCAGTATTATTACTAGAACCATTAAAAAGTTGGTCAGTTAGTAATTTTGCATTTACAAGTAGCTTTTTTAATGGTAAAGTAGGTTTGATAGTTCAAATATTAATAGTTCTTTTAACTGTTGTGTCATATATAATGACAAGGAAATTAAAAGATAATGGTGGAGTTCAAGTTGATATATCACATAATGATAATCCTTGGCAAGCCAAAGTATATAAAGTTCCAGTTTTAAGACAAGCTATAAATGCTTTTATTCCTAAAAAAGGAACAAAAGATTATAGAAAAATGCAAACATTAATGAAAGACTCAGCATCTAAGAAAAAGATGGAGTGGATATATATAAATAGAATCGCTATGGCAATAGCAACTTTTATTTTAACAATTATATTTGCAATTATATTACATAAAGTAGCTATAAACTATGTTTATACAGAACCAACCACAGAGCAACAAGTCTTAGGAACATTATCGGAAAAGAATCAAAGAAAAGCAGATGAATTAACTAAACAAGATAATTATTTTCTAGATAGATTAAAAGGTGATTTAGACATAACGCAAGATCAAATAAAAAAAGAAATGTTAAAATCTCCTTATTATGATGAAACTACAGATGAAAAACAACTTGCATCAGATTCAGAAAGAATTTTGAATAAATTAAAAATAGTAAATTCAGAACAGATGCAATGGTTTGAAATATTATTAGCTTGTGGATTTGCATTAATTGCATATATGGCTCCTGTTTGGATGATGATATTCCAAAAGAAGATGAGACAAATGGAAATGGAAAATGAAGTAATGCAATTTCAGACGATTATATTGATGCTAATGAAAATTGAGAGAATCAGTGTAGAAATGATACTAGAATGGCTTGAGAGATATGCAAATATTTTTAAAGAACCTATATCAAAATGTGTAAACAACTATGAGGCAGGTGCATGGGAAGCATTAGAAGAATTAAAGAATTCTGTAACAAATAAAGATATGATAAGAATTGTAGAAAGCTTACAGGCAGCAGTGGAAAAAATACCAATTAGAGAGGCTTTTGATGAGTTAGATGCGGATAGAGATTATCATAAAGAAAAGAGAAAAGATACAAATGATCAATTAGTATCTAGAAAAGGTCTAATAGGAAAAGCTGTTGGTTTTGCACCTATGATATGTTTATTTGTAGGATATCTAATTATACCATTGGTTGTAATAGGATTAACAAGCATGTCAAGTACATTTACTCAATTATCATCATAAGAAATAGAGTTTATAAAGAGTCGAAGGAGATATAATGGAAAATATAACAAAAGCATTGTTAATTGCAGGAGGAGTTTTATTTGCAATACTAATTTTAACATTATTAGTAATATTTCATAATCAATTGTCTGCATATTATACAGAACAACATAATGCAAAAATGGTTGAACAAGTTACTGAATTTAATAACAAGTTTGAAAATTATAATGGACAAACAATTAGAGGAAATGAACTTATTTCGGTTATGAATAAAGTTGTTGATTATAACCGTACATATTCTGATATGGAAGGAAATGAAAGAATTACTTTAAACATAGATTTGAAAGGACATCAAAAGGACTTTAGATACAATGATGATTCTAAATCATTATTTAATACATCAGTGATTACTAATGCAAGTGGAAATGATAATGAGATAAATAATATTTCTGGATTAGCATCAGAATTGGCAGCAAGTTCAAACATTGATGATACTAAATTGCAAAAGTTATCATCTAATATATCTATTGTTTGTAGCAATAGAAGCGAAGATATTGAAACAAGAAACAGTAAAATAAAACAGATTTTAGGATATAAAAAAAATAAACAGCTTACAGATGATGAAATAAAAACTATACAAAATGCAACTTTGCAATATTATCAATTAACACAATTCAAAAGAGCAATGTTTAAATGTACTGAAATAGTGCATAGCCAAAAGAATGGAATAATTAATAAAATATCTTTTGAAGTAATAATAGAAGGTAATACGATTAAATTAAACTGATATAAGTATAAAATGAAAGGAAAACTTAAATGGAAAATGCGACAAAAGCTTTATATATTGCAGCAGGAACATTAATAGGAATAATGATATTATCATTGGCAGTAATGTTATTTTCAAGTTTACAATCCTATGTTGAAGAATATAAAAATCAAATCGAATTTAATGAATTAAATGCTTTTAATAATAAATATCAGAAATATATAAATACAGATACTGCAGTAACTATACAAGATATAGTTACTGTAGCAGGGATTGCATATGAAGATAATAGTTCATTCAATATTGATCCGAATGAATGGGATATTTCAGAAAATTCTTTATATGTTGGAGTATTTTTTAATGGTAAACGTATTGATAAATCAATTAAAGAAGATATGCAAAGTATATTAGAACAAAATACTAATAAAAGTTATGAGTGTACATCTGCTGACGTAAAATATAATAAAGTTGGAAGAATATATGAAATTCGTTTTTCTGAAATACAATAAAATGTTGCAAAAGGAAAAAAAGAGTGGTATAATGAGGTTATATGATGAAAAAAATATTTATATTAATAATGATTGTGTTAGTTGTTGTTGCAGTAGTAGGCATTAATTATATTTCTTATAAAAATAAATACAATATAATAAAAAATGAAAATGCTGAATTTGAGGAATATAAAGATAAAGAAGTATATGGCTTAACAGTTGGAACAATAATTAACAAAGCCGTCGATAAAAACACTAAAAACAAAGTAGAAAAAGACGAAAATGGAAATTTTATACAGAATGATGAAAATTCTATCAAGGTTGAATTACATATGGTAGAAGATGAAAAAAACTATGAATTACAGATGGAACAAGTCTATAAATCAGGAACAGAGCAATTTGTTCAATATTATGGAAATATAAAATTTAAATGTTCAAAAATAGAATATCATGAAAAGACAGGTAGAATTAAATACATATTATTTGAGCAACAAGAAACAAGTTAATAAAGTTTGACATTTAATAAAATTGATGTCAATATAAAATAAACAAAAGTTAATAAAGGAGGGAGAAACTATGGAGAATGCAACAAAAGCTCTTTTAATTGCAGCAGCAGTATTAATTGCAATTTTAATTATTTCATTAGGAATTGTAATTTATAACCAAGCTTCTGAAACAGTTAACTCTGTAAATATGTCAAGTCAAGAAGTTCAAGCATTTAATGACCAATTTTTAAAATATGATGGAACAGGTAAAAGAGGAACAGAAGTAAATGCATTATTAAAGACAGTTTTAAATAATAATATGTCTGAATTGGCAGGAAATAATAATCAAGAAACTAACAAATGTATTGTTATTGATGGAGATTCTGGAGGAACAATAAATGCTGGAAATGGTACAATGACTAAAGTAGATCCAAGTAGTATTTATGATATAACAGTAGCTATAGACAAAGTTACTAGTTTAGTACATACAATTACAATAAGTAAACACTAGATAATATTTTATCATAATAAAAATATTACAAAAGAAAGGAGATATACTTATGGAAAACGCAATGGATGCATTAAAAATTGCAGCAGGAGTACTTATGTTTGTATTAGCGTTAACCATAAGTATATCTTGCTTTTCACAGGCAAATGAAGCAGTAACTACAATAGTCAATATGCGTGATAGAGATGTACAAATAACATATGATAATATAAAACAATCCAATAAATTAACTAGAACAGTTGGAATTGAAACAATAATACCAACAATGTATAAAACATATGAGGAAAACATAGAAGTATATTTTAAAGATTCTAGTGGAAACTCAATTCCAATTTATTATAAAACAAGTGGGAATGGAGAAAGAGAGCTTGATGAAAATGGATTGCCTATAACAGTTGATTATGTGGATCTTGCTATGGAAACATATCCGGATAAAGAAACATGTATAAAACACTTGGATATGATATTAGCTGGAAAAAATTTATATAAAGACATTGATGAGGCAATGGTTAAAAAATATGAAAAACAATTTCATGAGAGATATCCAAATGGTTTTCTTGAATATATAAAAAATAAAAGATTTGAAGAAAAACTAGGAGAATATTATCCAATAGAAGGAGAAACATCAACACAAATAAAGAAAAGAATTATAACATATCAAGAAGTACAATAGAATTTATAGAAAGGATTAACTATATATGGATGATACAGTAACATCGATAATTGCTATAATATCAGCATGTATTATAATGTTTTTATCGCCAACGATACTTATTGCTGATAGATCAGATGATGTATCGCAATTATTAGTACAAACATCTACATCTGAATTTGTTAATGAGGTTGTTAAAACTGGTAAAATAACACTTGATAATTACCAAAGATTTGTATCAAGTTTGCAATCATCAGGTAATACATATGATATAGATATGGAAGTAAGAATATTAGATGAAACTACATCAAAGGTAATTACGCAAGCAAATCCAACGACGATAGGAAATAATACATATTATTCAATATATACAAGTCAAATTGAAGATAAAATAGGAGCATCAGCACAAATTACAGAAAACAACAGAAGTGGACAACTTATATTAAAACAAGGGGACTTAATTTTTGTTACAGTAAAAAATAGTAGTCAAACCCTATCACAAATTTTAAAAAGCTTTTATTCAAATGCAACTTCAGGAGGTTTGCAGATAATTGCAGCAAGTTCATCTGGAACAATAAATATAAATGGAGCAACATAAAAATGATTAATTTTGAAAATTCAAAATTATCATTTTTTTTTTGACAAAATTAGATTGTATAAAATAAAAAAATAAAACAAATAATAAAAATGAAGGAGTGAAATTTTATGAAAACACTCAAAAAAACATTTTTAATATTTTTATTGATTTTTTTATATGTATTTATATTGTCTAGAAGCTATTTGCCAGAAACTATAGCTGTAAGAGGAGAAGAAATAAAAATTTCAGACATACAAGTAATACCGATTGGAAATATAGTGGGAATTAAATTATATACAAGTGGAGTATTGGTTGTTGGAACATCTGGAATAGAAACAATGGAAGGCTCAATCATTAAACCATATGAAAATACGGAAATTAGAGAAGGAGATTCAATAATATCAGTTAATGATAATATAATAAACAGTACACAAGAATTAATAGATTCAATAAATATGTATAATGGAGAAAAAGTTAAAATAACATATGTAAGAAATAATGAAGAAAAGCTATGTGAAATTACACCTGTTAAAGATAAATCAGGAATTTATAAAATTGGACTATGGGTAAGAGATAGTGCTGCAGGAGTTGGGACTGTAACATTTTATAATGAAGATACGCAAAGTTTTGCAGCATTGGGACATGCAATAACTGATATAGATACAGGTGATATATTACAAACTTCATCAGGAGAAATAGATAATGTAAGTATCATATCAGTTGTAAAAGGTGTAGAACAACAACCCGGAAAGATTCAAGGAAGCATAAAACAAAATAGTGTTATTGGAAATATTTATAAAAACACACAATATGGCATATATGGAGTAATAAAAAATCCTACAAACATAAATATAGATTATTCAAAGAAGATGCATGTTGCAGAAAGACAAGAAATCAATTTAGGAGAAGCAGTAATATTATCAAATATAGATGGACAACTTAAAGAATATAAAATTGAAATTCAAAAAACATATTTGAATAACAATTATGATAATAAAAGCATGGTAATCAAAGTTACAGATGAAGAATTATTAAATAAAACAGGAGGAATAATTCAGGGAATGAGTGGATCACCTATTATTCAAAATGGAAAATTCTGTGGGGCAATTACCCATGTATTTGTTAAAAATCCAAGTATTGGATATGCTGTTTTTGCAGATAGAATGTTAAGTGAACTTGAATAATTAAATATTGCCATTAAAATAGAAATTTTTCTGTTTTTCTATTTTAATGGCAATATTTTTGCTAATTTATCCCTTTGACTAAGTGGGTAAAAAATAGTATCATAAAAATAGAGGCTTTTTATGCATTTTATTGACAAAAATAAATTGTTTTTATATAATTAAAACAGTAAATATAGGGAGGATGAAATAATGAAAAAAACAAAAGCAAAAAAAATGTCAATTATTCTCGCTTTAATTGTTTTTGTAGTTAGTTTTTCTGTGATTATATATGCTACAGGTAATATAATAACAAATCCAACAACAATCACATTTGTAGATTCTAATTTATATGAATCAATGAAAAAGCAACTAAAATCTAAAAAAATTGCTTATAATGAAAACGATACTGACAAAACAATAGAAGTATCAGAAGATGATGTTCTAAAAATAACAGAATTGAATTTACAAGGTGTTATTGATGCCAAAATATCAAATCTTTCAGGATTAGAGAGCTTTACAAATTTAAAAATTTTAAACTTGTCAGGAAATGCTATAACAAATGCTAACGCGATTAGTGAATTAAAAAATATTAATGATTTAAATTTTTCAGATAATCCAATAAATGATTCGGTTTTAGAAACAATTGCAAAATTAACATCTCTTGAAAAACTAAATATATCTAATACACAATTAAATGGAGATCAATTAGAAAATTTAAAAACTTTAAGTAATTTAAAAGAGTTAAAAATTGCCAAAAATAATATAAGTACGGTAGAAAGTATATCTACATTAACTGGAATAACATCTTTGGATATATCTGTTAATAAAAGTTTTACAGACTTTAAACAATTAACAGTGTTTACAAATCTTATAGAACTAAATGTATCAGGAACTGGAATTACAACATTCTCAGGTTCAAGTGTAACAACTGAACATGATGGAATTGAAATGTTAAGTAATCTAGAAAAATTGTATGCACAAGATAATTTGAGTATAGTAAGTAATGGACTAAACTCGATATATGCAACTTATAAAAATGGAACAAAAAATGTACCTTATTTAAATAAAATAAAAGTATTAAATTTAAGCAGTTTAGGTGCTAGCGGAAAAAGGCCAACAATTAATTTTTCAAATTTTGCAAAATTAACTACTTTAGAAGAATTACATTTAGCATCTAATGATATTTCATCTTTATCTGGAATAGCAAAACTAGAAAATCTTAAATACATAGATTTGGCAAATAATAAGATACAATCTAGCCAATTACCAAATTTTATTCAAAAGACAACAGTTAACGGAGAAAGTATTGTACAAACAGAAAATACATTAAAAGCAACTAAAATAGATTTAAGAGGAAATCAGATTATAGATGTAAGTGTATTTGCAGATTACCCTGGTAATATAACATGGTTAGACTTATCAGAAAATCATGTTTATGATGTAGAACCATTAAGTAAACATAGTTTTAATGAAGGATTATTTTTACAAAAACAAGATATAACATTTGGATTATATAAGAAAACAGCAGCTGTAAACCATTATATAATATTGCCAAGTATATTTAGATATAGTAAAGCAGAAGGGAAATTTATATATTCTTCAGATGTTGACTTTAAATTTGAAGGAGTTACATTAAACCCTGATTACACAGATCCAAATCAATACAATGTAATTATTGATTATAATAAAACAAAAAATGATACATTAACTGCAAAAATATCAGGAGGTGTTGCTGATGGAACGGTATTAAACTTTTCAATAGGAGCACAAGGAGATGTATCTTGTTATATAGATTCATTATTGTTTAAAGATGAAAATTTAGATTCTGCAATAGAAAAAGAATTAAGAGCAACAAATAATATAAAATATTTAGAAAGAATACCAAAAATAATTAATATAAACCAAGATGCAATTTCTAAAATAACAAAATTAGATTTACAACATACAGGTTCGTCTGCAGATACTAAAATAAAAGATTTATCAGGATTAGAAAACTTTTATAACTTAACTACATTATATTTACAGAATAATGATATAAAGACAATAGATCCATTAACAACATGTGTTAAATTAAATTCTTTATATTTATCTAATAATTCTAATTTAGGTAATAACAATAGTGCAATAGAAAAAATGACTGTATTAGGAACGTTAGATTTGTCAAATACAGGAATGACAAACATAGATAGTATAAATACATTAACAGAATATTTTACAAGCAAAAAAAGAACGACAACATTAATAAGTTTAAATATATCAGATAATAAATTAAACAATATAGAAGGAATAGAAAATATAACATCATTACAAAGTTTATCATTAGCTAATGATAAACTTAATGATGAAAAAATATCAAAGTTAGATAAATTAACAAATTTGTCAACATTAAATATAAATGGAAATGAAATAGAAAATATAGATATAATATCAAGTTTAGATTTAAAATATTTATATTTCAATAATAATCAAGTAAAAAGTTTACAGCCTATACAAGGTAAGGTATTTTATGATCTTGAATTTGCGGGAAATAGAATTAAAGATATAAGTCCATTATCAGGACATCGTACAATAAATAATTTAAGAATGGATAATAACCAAATAGAAGATACATCTGTATTATCTGGAATTTCAATGTCAGATGAACAGACATTGTCTATAACGGGACAAAAGATAGTTAGAGTATTAGAAAAAGGTTCAACAGGAACTGTACAACTAGAGTTACCACAAATATTTAAAGATGCTAAAAACTCATCAAATAAATTGTACACTGATTCAGAATTTATAACATCTAATTGTACATTAGATTCAACAGGAAATAGTGTATCTGTTGATGTTGATAAATTGAGTGGAGATATAGCACAGGTCGAAATTTATGGAGGAAAAGCTCATGGTACAATATTAACAATTGCTCCAGCATTAGAGGGCAAAATAACATATAATCCTTCAATAGATAAAAAGACAAACAAAAATGTAACAGCAACTATTTCATTTAATAGAAGTGATGTAACTATAACAAACAATGACGGAAAAAATACATATACATTTGAAAATAATGGAGAATTTTCATTCGACTTTGTTGATAAGTATGGATTTGAAGGAACAGAAAAAGCTATAGTACAAAATATTGATAAAGAAGCACCAGTAGAAACAGTAACAAAAGAAGTTAAAAATAAACAAGTGATTGTTACTATAACTGTAAATGAAAAGGTTCAAGATGTGGATGGATGGACTTCTTCAGAATTTATAGATGGAAAGATGACATTAACAAAAACATTTGAATCAGATTCAAAAGAAAATGTAAATTTAACTGATGAAGCAGGAAATGTAAAGGTGGTTAATATTCAGGTAAAAATAGATAAAACAGCACCAACAATTAAAGGCATAGAAGAAGGTAAAAAATATAATTCATCAGTAACACCTGTAATACAAGATGATAGCGAAATTACTGTAATATTAACGAAAAATGGAACAATAGTTGAAAATTATAAAGTAGGAGATACAATTAATGGAGCAGGAAAATATGTATTAACTGCAACAGACACATTTGGAAATACAACAAAAGTTTCTTTTGAAATAAGCATTTCGGATATTATAACATCAAAAACTCAAACTATAGATGAAAGCAAACTTATAGTAAAAAATATTAAACCTGGAATGACAGTTGGGGAGTTAATTAATAACATAGAAAATGAAATGACATATGAAATTATTGATTCTAAAGGAAATAAATTATTAAATACTTCTAGACTTGCAACAGGTCAACAGATAAAGATGCAAAATGATAAAAAATATACAATTATAGTCTGGGGAGATTTGACTGGATCAGGAACTATTACAACAGCTGAATTAGCTAGAATATCAAAAATAGCAGCAAAAATAATTACACCAACAGAATTAGAGAAAATAGTTATAGATGTAAACTCTGACGGAAATATAAAAACAGCAGATATTGCAGCAATTTCAAAATATGCTGCAGGAATAAAATAAACATAAAAGACAAAATGGGAAAATTTGAGATTGAAAAATTCTCGAATTTTCCTAGATGGAAAGGAAAATAAAAATGAAAAAAACAATAGTAAGTATTTTAATAATTGGTTTAATGTCTTTTCTACTTGTTGGAAATTCATATGCAGCACAACTTCAAGCAAAAATTGAAGTTTCAGCAGATAAAACTGAAGTAGCAAAAGGAGATAAAATTACATTTACATTAAAAACAACAAACATAGCAAATGCAGAAAATAATTCAGTATCAGCAATATCAGGTGTTTTAGAATGGGATAAAAACTTTTTTGAAATACCATCAGATGGAACTGGTACAGCAACATTAAATACAGAAACAGGAGATTTCAACTGTATTTCAATAGTAAAAGATGGAGGAACAAATGGTACAATCATTCTAAAAGTAAAGGATTCAGCTACAGGTTCAGGTGTTGTTAAATTTACAAAATTAGAAGCAAGTGATGGTAGAACAGATACAGAAGGAACTGCAACAACATCAGATCAAGAGCTTACAATAAGTATAAAATCAGGAGATAGCAAAGATCCATCAACACCTACAAATCCTGATACATCAACCAAGCCTGATACACCAAATACACCAACAAATCCAGAAAATCCATCAACACCATCAACACCATCAACACCAACAAATCCAGAAAAACCAAAAGATGATGGAAAAATTCAAGAACCAGGACAGAATCAACCAACTACAGATGGAATGACAGTAACTGTAGGAAAAAACAATGATTCAACAATTGCAAATAAGGATTATGATAAAGCTGGGGTAAATGCTATTATAATAACAGCATTATTAGTAGCATCAGTTATTACAATTGTAATTTATAAGAAAAATCAAAAATATAGAGATATAAAATAAAGAAAAAGAACTGCCTTTAATGTAGGTAGTTCTTTTTGAAGGTTATAGGATAATGCAGGTTTTTATTTCCTCAGTTTATTAAGAAAATACTGTCGAATAGTAGCAATTTAATAAAAAATGTGATATAGTTAATATATTGGTTTTTACCTTGAGAAAGGAATGAAATAAATAATGAAAATAAGTAATATATTTAAACACATAATACTTGTAACAAAGCATAAATGTCTAGTATTCAAATTATGTTGCAAAATTGGAATACCATGGAGAGGTTTTATGCATGATTGGTCAAAATTTTCTCCAACTGAATTTTGGGAGAGTGTTAAATATTATGATGGACACAAAAGCCCAATTACAGTTTGCAAAACTGTAAAAGGATATTCTGAAGCATGGTTACATCATAAAGGAAGAAACAAACATCATTTTCAATATTGGGTTGATTTAGCATTACCACAGCAGGCTATAATAATGCCATATAAATATGCTGCAGAAATGGTATGTGATCAATTAGCTGCTGGAATTATTTATAATGGAGATAAATGGACTCCAAATACTCAATTGGATTATTATATGAATAGAGAAGTTAAAAGTATTATACATCCACAAATAGACAAATTTTTAATAGCAGTTTTCACAGAACTAAGTAAAAATGGACTTGATGCTACTTTAACAAAGAAGAACATTAAAGATTTATATGAAAAATATTGTATTAGAATGGAGAATTTAGATGAGAATAAGATTTAAACCATGGGCAAGACCTGAATTAGAGGCAAGTAGCTTTTATAGAGATAATCCTGAAGAATTAAAAAATAAATGGATACAAGAATTTAAAAATGAAAAAAATCCAATACATTTGGAACTTGGATGTGGAAAAGGGCAATTTATCTCACAATTAGCAGTTCAGAATCCAAATATAAATTATATAGCAATAGATTTAGTGGATGCAATGTTAGGGCTTGCCAAAAGAAATGTAGAACAAGTATATCAAGAGCAAAATAAAGAAATAGATAATGTAATATTAACAAGATTTGATATTGAAAGAGTAACTTTAATATTAGGAGAAAAAGACAATATTAAGAGAATATACATAAATTTTTGCAATCCATGGCCAAAAGGAAAACATAGAAAAAAGAGATTAACACATACAAGACAACTAGAGAAATATAAAACATTTTTAGCACAAGATGGAGAAATTTATTTTAAAACAGATGATGATGGTTTATTCAATGCAAGTTTAGGTTATTTTGAAGAATCTGGTTTTACAATTTTGAAAAAAACATATGATTTACATACAGAACCAATATGGGAAAACAACATAGAAACAGAGCATGAGAAGATGTTTTCTGAACAAGGAATAAAAATAAAAGCATTAATTGCAAAAAAAATTTAAAAAACTATTGTAAAAAATAATTTAATGTGTTAATATAAGAAAGTGATGTAGGGGTATAGTGTCAATGGTAGCACATCGGTCTCCAAAACCGCCTGTGTGGGTTCGAATCCTACTACCCCTGCCATTTTATTAATTAGGGGGCAATAGGTTTTATATATTAAAACCTATTTTTCGTAAAGAAAGAAGTTTAGTTTTAAAGCTGAGCTTCTTTTTTTGATATTAGCATGTATGCAAGTTAGAAAGGAGAGAGTTTTATAAATAAATTAATAACTAGAATAATCATTTTTTCAATAATAATATGTCTTTTTTTTATTCCTACAATGTCAGCAGACAGCAATTTTCAAGAAAATAATAAGGATGAATTGATTTTTTATGGAGATTTAAATTTTGCATGGCCAATTCCAGGGTATACAGCGATATCATCACCATTTGGAAAAAGAAATGCTCCAACATCAGGTGCTTCAACATATCATAAAGGAGTAGATATTCCGGCACCTGAAGGAACGACATTGATAGCTACATGTAATGGAGAAATAACATTTACAGGCTTTCTAGGAGGTGGAGGATATACGATAACAATAACAACAGAAAATGGATTAAAAATATCATATTGTCATGTATCTCCAAATTATATTGTATCTATTGGTGACAAAATAGAACAAGGGCAGGTAATTGGAAATGTTGGACCTAAATATGTATATGGTATTGCAGGAAACAATTATAAAGATGCAACTGGAAAACCAACAAATGGCGCAACAACAGGGTGTCATTTGCATATAGGATTTAGAGTAAATAATGAGTATGTAAATCCATTAGATTATTTAAAATAGTTTACAGTTAAAGCTTTTTGTGCTATTATATTAATATTTGAAGGAGATGATTTAATGGCATTTGATGGGATTGTAACAAAATCAATTGTTTCAGAATTACAAAATATTATAGGAAGTAAAATAGATAAAATACATGAACCAGATAGAAATACAATTATTTTAGGACTATATTTTCAAGGAAAAAATTATGCTTTAAATATTTGTATAGATGCACATAATTGTAGGCTAAATTTAACAACACATTCTAAAGTAAATCCGCTTGTTGCACCTAATTTTTGTATGTTACTTAGAAAACATCTAATTGGTGGTAGAATTTTAGATATTTCTATGCAAGGGTTAGAAAGAGTTATAAATATACAAATTGAAATAATAAACGAATTTAATGAAATAGAAGTAAAAACTTTAATTGTTGAGCTTATGGGAAAGCACAGTAATATTATATTAACAAAATCAAATGGAATGATTATTGATGCAATGAGACATATAAGCTCTACCAATTCATACCGAGAAATATTGCCATCACGAATATATACTTTGCCAAAATCAGATAAATATGATTTTACAGAGTTAAAAGATTTTGAGGATTTTTACAATAAACTAATAGTCGAACAAGAAGACATAAAAATAGAAAATTTAGCAAAAATAATTTCTAATAGATTTACAGGAATAAGCCTACAATTTGCAAAATCAGTAATATTGCAATGTAATATAGAAAATGCTTCGAAAGAAAATTTAGAAAAAGTTTATAAATATATTCAAGATATAATAAAAGATAATCAATCTTTAAAATTTGAAACAATATATAAAAATGAGAAAATTTCAGATTATGTATTGGTAAAGGATGAATCTTCAGAAAATTACAAATTAAACTTTTTTATTGATGACTTTTATTTTGAAAGAGAAACTACGGAAACATTTGTTAATTACAGAAACAGCATATTAAAAATGATTTTAGAAAAATTAAAAAAATATAATAATCGTTTACTTAGTATAAATTCGAAACTAAAAGAATGTGATGAAATGGACAAGTATAGGCTATATGGGGAACTTATAACTGCTAATTTATATAAAATTACAAATAATCATATGGAAAGTATAAAATTGGAAAATTATTATGATAACAATAATTTGATTTCAGTTCCGTTAGATATAAAATATTCACCAAATGTAAATGCCAAAAGATATTTTAAGAAATATTCTAAATTAAAAAATGCACTTCAAATTGTATCAGGGCAAAAACTTGAAACTGAAAAAGAGATTGATTATATTGGAAGTATTGTATATGAATTGGAGAATAGTACATCTGTTGAAGATGTTCAAGAAATTTTTGAGGAAATAAGTGAAAATGTTGTATTTAGAGATAGATTAAAAAAGAAAGAGAAAAAAGGCAAGGTTTCTAAAAAGAAAAAACAACAAGCATTTTCTCCTATTGAATATGATATTGATGGATATAGAATTTATGTAGGAAGAAATAACAAAGAAAATGACTGGCTAACTTTATCTTTTGCGAATAAAACAGATTTATGGTTTCATACAAAAGATGTGCAACGGAAGTCATGTAATATTAAAAGTAGATAAAATAGTTACAGATGATATTTTAGTTAAATGTGCTGGAATTGCAGCAAAACATAGTAAAGCAAATCTTTCTTCTAATGTGCCTGTTGATTATTGTAAGGTTCAATTTGTTAAAAAGCCACATGGTGCAAAGCCTGGGATGGTGATTTTTACAAATAATAAGACTTTAAATGTTAATCCAAACATATGAAAAAAGAGGATGTCCTAATAGGGCATCCTCTTAAAAACTTTAGCTATTCTTTTTTGCTTCCTCGCATTGATGTAAAAAGAAGCTCCAAATAATTGTATATGAACGTCTAAATTTCATACATCTTGGAGTATTATCATTAATATTCTCATATTCAATAAATGGAATATCTTGTGTGTCTATTATATCTTTGTTTATTTTGATACAGTCAATTGTGGGAAGCAACTCACATAATTTTGTTGCGTTTTCGTTACAACCAGGAAACCACTCTACAATATGTTCCATCTGATCCATAAAATCATCTCTATCGATAGTACTATAGTAGAGTTTCCCTTTTTCTACATAAATGAACCGAATAACATTTTGTTTGTTTTTCATTGCTAAAACCTCCTGTAATTTTACTTAAAACGTTAAAGAGTTGCAAAGAGTATACAGTAATGCTTTAATATAATAACATATTTCTAGAAAATTTTCTAGCTTTTTCTTAAAATTTATTGACAACAAAAAAAGAAAGGAATATAATATGGACAATAAAATAGTTACGAAGAAAAAGAAAAATTATGTAGGCATACAAATAGAGAGCTGATGATGGTGGAATATCAGTAGTAAAGAAACATAAGGGGAGCTTTTGAGTAATATAAATTAAGGCGCTTGAATTTTATTAGAAAAATCCAAGAATTAGGGTGGAACCGCGGAGATATAAACTTTCGTCCCTAGCAATATAGTTATTTATTGCTAGAAGCGAAAGTTTTTTTGATTTTCTAGCAGACAAGAATAAAAGATATAAGGAGGAAATAAAAATGGTAAAATCAATGGAAACAATAGTTAATTTATGCAAAGCAAGAGGATATATTTATCCTGGATCAGAAATTTATGGAGGATTAGCAAATACATGGGATTATGGACCTTTAGGAGTAGAATTAAAAAATAATGTAAAAAAATTATGGAGAAAAAAATTCATTCAAGAAAGCAAATATAATGTAGGATTAGATGCAGCAATATTAATGAATCCACAAACTTGGGTGGCATCAGGACATGTTGGAGGATTTTCAGATCCACTTATAGATTGTAAAGAATGTAAAACAAGACATAGAGCAGACAAACTAATTGAAGAATGGGCTCATGATAATGGAAAAGATATGATCGCAGATGGAATGACTGATGAAGAAATGATTAAATTTATGGATGATAATAATATATGTTGTCCAAGCTGTGGAAAACATAATTTTACAGGAATACGTAAATTTAATTTAATGTTTAAAACATTTCAAGGTGTAACAGAAGATGCAAAAGCAGAAATATATTTAAGACCAGAAACAGCACAAGGAATATTTGTAAATTTCAAAAATGTAATGAGAACAACAAGAAAAAAACTTCCAATGGGAATTGGACAAGTAGGAAAAGCTTTTAGAAATGAAATAACACCAGGAAACTTTACATTTAGAACAAGAGAATTTGAACAAATGGAATTAGAATTTTTCTGCAAACCGGGAACAGATTTAGAATGGCATGAATATTGGAAGAATTTTTGTAAAGAATGGTTATTAGGACTTGGAATGAATGAGGAAAATATTCGTTTAAGAGATCACAGTCCAGAAGAACTTGTATTTTACAGTAAAGCAACAACAGATATAGAATATGCATTTCCATTTGGATGGGGTGAATTATGGGGAATTGCAGATAGAACTGATTATGATTTAACAAATCATATGAATGTTTCAAAAGAAGATTTCACATATTTAGACCCAGAAACAAATGAAAGATATGTACCATATTGTATAGAACCATCACTTGGAGCAGATAGAGTTGCATTAGCATTTTTATGTAACGCATATGATGAAGAAGAAATAGCAGAAGGAGATACAAGAACTGTATTACATTTACATCCAGCATTAGCACCATACAAAGTTGCAGTACTTCCATTATCAAAGAAACTATCTGAAAAGGCAGAAGAAGTATATTCTAAATTATCAAAGAAATTCATGTGTGAATATGACGAAACAGGTTCAATTGGAAAACGTTATAGAAGACAAGACGAAATTGGAACACCTTTCTGTGTAACAATAGATTTTGATACTTTAGAAGATGACACAGTAACAATAAGAGATAGAGATACAATGGAACAAGTTAGAGTAAAAATAGATGAACTTGAAAATTGGATTAGTGAAAAAATAGATTTTTAATAATACGAAAGGAAAAGAAAAATGGAAAATAAAAAAGTTATAATAGCAATTGTAATAGTAGTAATATTAATAATTGGAATAGTAGGTGGAACTTTTATATTTGGAAATTTTAATAAAGAACAAACAAAACTATTAACAGAAGAGTCAAATAAAATTCTTCAATCAGACATATCAAAAGACAATATAGATTTTAATATAAAAACACAAAAAAATTATGCGGTTGTGGAAAAGTCAATTAAAGAATATATTTCTGAGCTTAAGAATATATATGTAGAAATGGAAGAATTAAATAGTGGGATAAACCCAAACAATATATTTACTGCACAAAATATGCAAGATAAAGATTTAAAAGAAATAGAAGATATAATAAGTGAATATAAAGAGAAGAGTCAAAATTGTATTTCAGAATTGGAAGAAATGTTAACAGAAGAAAAGATTTCAGAAAATATTACAAAAAATAATTTTTCATCAAGAAAAGACTATTATACAGGATTGTATAATACAATAATGTTAAGTGATGTAATGAAAAAACAATATAATTCATTAGAAGAAAAAGTAAAAGATGAAAAAAGTGAATTATATGATAAAATCAATAAAATAGATAAAATAAGAGAATTTTTAGAGAAGAATAAAGATGCTTGGACTATTAAAGATGACAAAATTCAATTTACAAATTTAAATAGAATGACGGAATATTATAATTTACTAAATAAATTAACAGATTAGGTTGGAAGTATACTTAGGAAAGGATATGGAAAAAATGAGAAAGTATTTTGGAACAGATGGAATTCGTAGAATTGCTAATACAGAATTATCACCTGAATTAGTATATAGAGTGGCAAAAGCAGGTGCTTATGTATTATCAAAACATTCAACAAAAACACCAACTATATTAATTGGTAGAGATACTCGTATTTCGGGAACATTAATAGAAAGTGCAATGGTAGCAGGCTTTTTAAGCTATGGAGCAAATGTTAAATTATTAGGAGTTATTCCAACACCAGGAGTAGCATATTTAACAAGAAAGCTTCAAGCAGATGCAAGTGTTGTAATATCTGCATCACATAATACATTTGAATTTAATGGAATAAAATATTTCAGTAACAAAGGAACAAAGATTCCAGACGAGATAGAAGAAGAAATAGAAGAGGTAATGGATTCAGGAAAACTTGATGAATTATCAGCTGTAAGTGAAAAAATAGGAGTTTCTGAAGTAAGAACAGATTTATTAGAGGAATATGTATATTTCTTTAGAAAAAACTTTGATGATAATATTGAAAAAATTAATAGACAAGATTTTAAAGTAGTAATAGATACTGCCAATGGTGCTACATATAAAGTTGCAGACAAAGTATTTAAAACATTAGGAATAAACCATGTAATTATAAACAATAATCCTAATGGAGTGAACATAAATGATGGTTGTGGTTCAACACATCTAGAAATGTTAAAAGAATATGTTGTAAAAAATAAAATGAGTCTTGGAATTGCTTATGATGGAGATGGTGACAGATGTTTAGCTGTTGACGAAAATGGAGAAGAGATTGATGGTGATAAATTATTAGCTATTATTTCTAATTATTTAAGGAAACATGGCAAACTTGCAAAAGATACAATTGTTGCAACAGTTATGAGTAATTTAGGATTAAATAAATATGCAGAAAAAGAAAATCTACAATTTGTTCAAACAAAAGTTGGAGATAGATATGTGTTAGAAGAAATGTTGAAAAATGGATATAATCTAGGTGGAGAACAATCTGGTCATGTGATTTTACTTGATTATAATCCTACAGGAGATGGAATTCTAACATCATTAATGCTAATTCAAGCTATATTAGAAAGTGGAAAAAAGGCATCTGAATTAGGTGCAATGTTACAAAAATATCCACAAGTTTTAATTAATGCAAAAGTTGATTCAAATAAAAAATATGATTATGAGAAAAATGCAGAAATTAAAAAAGCAATTGAAGACTTAGAAAAAGAGTTTGCTGGAAATGGTAGAGTTCTTATAAGACCTTCTGGTACAGAACCTCTTGTTAGAGTTATGATTGAAGGTAAAGATATTAATGTAATTGAAGCTAAGGCTAAAAAGATTGCAGATATGATTGAAAAGAATTGCAAATAAAAATAGAATAATTATAACATGAAAAGCGTTCTAGCTTATAGAGCGTTTTTTGTTGCATTTTTTAACAAAAGATGCTAGAATAGTAGCATATAAAAAAGAAAGAAGGATTGGAATGGGATTTTTTGATAAATTAAAACAAGGATTAAACAAAACGAAGGAATCAATAAATGAAAAAATAAATGATGTATTCAGTAATTTTAGAAAAGTTGACGAAGATTTTCTAGAGGAATTAGAAGAAGCATTAATAATGTCAGACATTGGAATAGAAACATCAACAAAAATAATATCAAATTTAAGAGAAAGAATAAAAAAAGAGAAAATAGAAGATGAAGAACAAGTAAAAGAAGCATTAAGAGAAGAAATAGAAAAAATATTAGAAATATCAGATAATTCATTAAAGCTTGAGACAAAGCCATCTGTAATACTAGTAATAGGAGTAAATGGAGTTGGAAAAACAACATCAATAGGGAAAATGGCAGCAAGATTAGCAAGAGATGGCAAGAAAGTAGTTGTTGCAGCAGCAGATACATTTAGAGCAGCTGCAGTAGAACAGCTAGAAATTTGGTCAAAAAGAGCTGGCGCAGAAATAGTAAAAAGAGATGAAGGGATAGATCCTGCATCTGTAGTATATGATGCAATTAAGAAGACAAGAGAAATTGGAGCAGATGTATTAATATGTGATACAGCTGGAAGGTTGCATAATAAAAAATACTTAATGGATGAGTTAAATAAAATTCAAAAAGTTATAAATAAAGAAATGCCAGAAGCTTCAAAAGAAGTATTATTAGTAATTGATGCAGGAACAGGTCAAAATGCCATATCACAAGTAAAAGCATTTAAGGAACAAGCCGATATTACAGGAATAGTACTTACAAAACTAGATGGAACAGCAAAAGGTGGAGCTGTAATTGGGATTGTAGAAGAAAATAAAATACCAGTTAAATTTATTGGAGTTGGAGAACAAATTGATGACATGGAAATATTCAACTCAAAGGACTTTGCAAAAGCTATAATTTAAATTTACCAGTGGGGACACCCATTAATGGTAAAGATTTTTACCACAAGGGACACCCCTCTTGGAGGATAAATTTAGTTAATAAAAGATAAGGGTGTCCCCATTGGTAAAAAAAGTTACCACTAATGGGTGTCCCCACTGGTAAAAGGAGAAGGAAACATGGAAATAAGTAAACTAAGAATTAGTAAAAAAATGAGAGCGGTAATTGTAATTGCATTTATTGCAATATACATACTTGCAACATATATATCACTAAGAGGACAATATTTAGAATATCTTGAATTAGGTGAACAATATGTAGAAAAATTTTTCGTAGATATGAAATACAAATATTCAATAATGGGTATTTCGTTTATTATTTTAAGTGTAATCTTATATTTAACAAATAGAGGGATTAAAAAAGGTTTAAAACCATTTTTTGATCAGGAAAAAAAAGAAATGCCAAAACTTCCTAATAAGTCAATTACTTTAATTGTGTCAGCAATAGCAAGTGTTATTATATCAAATGATATGCTTGAAAAATTATTATTGTTCATAAGTAATGCTTCATTTGGAAAAACAGATATAATTTTTAATTTAGATATATCATATTATATGTTTATAAAACCATTAATTGGACTTCTAATAGAGTATTTGATTAAATTAGTACTTGGAATAAGTATATATATGACAGGATATTATATTTTAGTATTTAATTTATATTTTAAAGCTGTTGACAGAGATTTGCTACGTGAAAGCAAACTTATTAAAAAGATATTAAGAAATTGTATTATTTTATCAATTGTACTTGGGTTAAAAACGGCATTAAGCACGCAAGACATTATAACAGGAAAATTTTTAACATTAAGTAATGGTACAGAATTAACTGGTGCTGGAATTGTAGAGTCAACAATTCAATTATGGGGATATTTATTACTATCAATAGTAATTGTTGTTTCTGTAATAGTTGCAATAAGATTATTTGTGAAAAAGAAAAACAAAAAAATGATATATCCGTTGATGGCTATTCCTGTTTATTTAGTTGCTCTTTTTATTGTTATGGTAGGATATGATTTAATATTTGTAAAACCAAATGAATTTGATAAGGAAAGAAAATATATATCAGAGAATATTAAATCAACTCAAAATGCATATAACATAAATACTGAAGTAACAAATGTTGATTATTCTGGAACTATAAAAGAAGATGAAGTTCAAAACGATTCAGATGTTATTGATAATATAACAATTGTAAATAAAGATTTAGTGGTTCAAAGTTTGAAGGATACACAAACAGAAACAGGTTATTATACTTTTAGAGATGCAACACTTGCTAAATATAATATAGATGGAAAAGAACAATTGGTGTATGTTGCTCCGAGAGAAATTGAAAATAACTCAATTTCTTATAATAATAAAACATATGAATATACACATGGCATTGGACAAATTGTAGCTTCTGCAACATCAGTAACAGAAGATGGAAATATAAAATATTTGCAAAAAGATATTAGTGGTTCAGATAATATATATGAAATTAAAGAACCTAGAATGTATTACGGAGTAGAAACTAATAGTGTAGCTGTAACAAATACAAAAAATAAATCAGAGTATGATTATACTGATAATAGTGGTGTTGAACATACATATAATTATACTGGAGATTCAGGAATACAAGTTGGATTTTTCGATAGATTAATATTAGCAATAAAGAATAAGGATATTAAACTTGCAATGTCAAGTTCTGTTTCAAGTGAAAGTAAAATATTAACAAATAGAAATATAATAGAAAGAGCAAGAACTATATTGCCTAACCTAATTTATGACGAGAATCCATATACAGTAATAGATAATGGACAAATTTATTGGGTTTTAGATGCGTATACAGTTTCAGATCAATATCCATATTCAACATATACGGAAATTGAATATGATGGAGCTAAACGTGATATTAATTATATAAGAAATTCAGTAAAAGTTATTGTAAATGCATATGATGGAGATATAACATTCTATATAACAGATAGAAATGATCCTATAATTATGGCATATTTAAAATTATATCCAACAATATTTTCAGACTATAATGGAAAAGAAATACCAGAAGGAATAAAATCACAATTTAAATATCCACAATTCTTATATAATGTTCAATCTGAAATGCTTATGGTATATCATAATGTAAAAGAAGATGTATTATATAGAAATAGTGATATATGGGCATTGGCTAAATATGGAACAGCATCTACAAAGGCAAAAACAGCAACATTAGAGCCATATTATGCTATGATAAAAACACCAAATAACGAAAATGCTGAATTTGGATTAGTTCAAATGTATACACAAAATGAAAAATCAAATATTATTTCATATCTTGTTGGAACATGTAATGGAACTGAATGTAAATTAAAGGTTTACAAATATCCAACTGATAGCAATATTTTAGGGCCAATTCAACTAGATAATCAAATAAGTCAAGATGAAACAATTTCAGCAGAACTTGAATCAATAAATGTTACAGGAAGTAAAATTTCGAGAGAAATGAAGATAATTCCTATAGATAACAGTATTTTATATGTTGAGACAATTTATCAAACAATGACAAATGAACCAAACCAGACAACTACATTGAAAAAAGTTATTGTAGCTTCTGGAACAAAAGTTGCAATTGGTGACACTTTAAGTGAAGCAATTACTAATTTATTATCACAATCAGCTGTTAATATTGAGGTAACTAATACAGAAGATATTGATGGTTTAATTGAAGCTATTATAAATGCAAATAATAATTTGACTGAGTCTAATGATAGAAATGATTGGGAGATGATGGGTTCAGATTTGAAGGAACTTCAAAGTTTGATTGATTCACTTGATAAAATGAAAAAAGAGAATGACAAAAAAGTTACCAGTAGGGACACCCATTAATGGTAAAAATTTTTACCACAGGGGACACCCTTGACTTAAATAAAAAATAAGGTTATTATTTATAAAGTATAAGAGGGTGTCCTAAATTAGGACACCCTCTTGACTATTCTATAATTTCTCCTTTCCCCAGTGTGATTTTCACTTTTAATGTTTGACCAACTTCTAAAGTTGACCAATCATCTAAAGAAAGAGTAAAAGAAATGTCTTTATCTTTCTTATTGTCAATACCTTTAACAGTATAAGTTTCGGATTTTGATGATACTCTTTCATCAGAATCTAATTTTGTTTTGCCCCAATATGGTGAATTATTATTTCCCTTTGTTTTGACAGATCGTTCATAAAGCCATTTGTCGATTTCATAATAATATTTGGTTTTATATACCGGCTCAGTACGATAAATTGGTTCTTGATATGTCTCATACTCATAGTATGTTTCATAAATAGGACGTTCAGAAGTAATTTCTTCAAAATATCCATTTCCAAGGTCGCGAGTTCCTGAAACATAAGGCTCATATCCTGAAATTCGCTCTTTGGCAACAGATCGAGTTCGTGTTTCATAATGGTCTATGACTTGTTTTGAATGAGAATATTCACTTCTTGTGTATAGCAAGCGACCACCAGATGGCAGATGCCAGTCATTTTCTTTTACTGTTTGATAACGTTCTATGTTAATACAACGTTCCCAAGAGAGTTGATTAACAGTAATTTCGTATTCTTTAGGTTTGACAAGTGAAAAGATGCAAAAGAAGCTTATTGCAATCAAAAGGGCAATTAAAGCATACTTCCAGATTGAGTTGAACTTATTGGAATTTTGTGTTTTTTTGGACATAGCAGGAGATGCTGAAATATTTTGAGTATTTTCGCAGTGTGATGTTGATATAAAAGATTCTTCGATTTCTTTGTTTTGAATTTTCTTTTGATTTTTGTTTTCTCTTTTTTCTTTGTTTTCAAAATAATTAAGGTTCTCTGCTGTTCTTGGAGCACCGCATGAGATGCAAGTATCATCATTGTCTGAATTTAATTGGTTGCAGAAATTACAAACCCAATCAGGATTTTTGTTTAATTTTAATGCTTTTTCTTCAGACACGTAGTGTTTTTCTGTTTCATCAAGATAGAATTTTGTTGAATCATCTCTTGCTTTACCACAGTTTGGGCATTCACGAATACTTCCTTTTATCCGTTTTGTTCCACAATGTTTACAGTCCCAAAAGCCTTCTAATATTTTTCCCATTATAAAATTTGCCTCCTTATTAGAAAAATTTGAATAGCATAAAGATTGCAACATACCTAAGTTAAATTATTAATTTAGAGTAGTACCATCCTTTCAAAATTAGCATTTACTAGTTACAATTTGATTATAGCACAAATTTACATAAATGTCTATTGCTTCAAAAAACTAGAATCTTCTAGTATATTTTCTTATAAAATAAAAAGTTGCCCATAAAATTGAATATGGACAGCTTTTTTGTATTACTAATCAGAAATTCTACAGTTAGAAAAAGAATGGTCACATGGAATGCCATCTGTTTTAAAAGCCACATATATTCGATTTTTTTCTGACAAATCAGTATAACCCCAAATACGAACAACATAGCTAGTTAAACTTTCTAATGCAAATTGAACAGCTTCAAGACGATCATATAAATCAAATGAATCCAATCTGTCCTGTTCTACCAAAGCAATAGAATAGCCTAAACTAATTGCTTCATTTGTTAGTTTTGCCATGTTGGTATTAGCCATATTAGCTGAATACCTTTTTTCTAATTCTTCATCAGATAAAATTCTTGCTGATCGTTTCATACCAAAAACCTCCTTACAAAATTTTGTATAAAGTGTGTACTTATTGCACTTGGCAAAAATATATTATATATAATATCATAGTATTATGTAAAAATCAATACTGACAGTTATGCTCATTAACAACGGTAATTTTATTACAAAGGGTGTCCCTAATGGTAAAAATTTTTACCATTAATGGGTGTCCCCAGTGGTAAAAACTTTTCTTCCAAAAAGTCTTGTAAAAATAATATATTTAGTGTAAAATAAAGGCAAAATGTAAATAATAAAAGAGCAAAAAGAAATGAGGTTATATAAATATGAGATTTGTAACAGATGAAAAAAGTAGAGATGAATATAAGGAGTTTTTAGAAAGACATGAAAGATGCAATTTTCAACAATCACCAGAATGGGCAAAAGTAAAATCAAACTGGAAGAATGAAGTAGTATTAGCTGAAGATGGAAGCGGAAAAATAATTGGAGCAGTTAGTATTTTAATAAGAAAAATTCCTATTTTCGGAAATATTATGTATTCTTCAAGAGGACCAACATGTGACATACATGATATAAATGTAATGAAACAATTATCAGATGGTATAAAAGAGTTAGCACAAAAATATAAAGCGATTGTTTATAAAGCAGAACCTGATATATTGAGTAGTGATGAAGAATTTAGAAAAGTAGTAACAAATTTAGGTTATAAAATTAAAGATGATGCAAAGAATTTTAGAGAAGAAATACAACCAAGGTATGTTTTTAGATTAGATATAAAAGGAAAAACAGAAGATGAGATATTTGCTGGTTTCCATTCTAAAACAAGATATAATGTTCGTTTAGCTACAAGAAAAGGAGTAGTAGTAAAAGAAGGAACAAGAGATGATTTAAAAGATTTTCATAGAATTATGGTTGAAACAGGTGCAAGAGATGGATTTATAATAAGACCATTATCATATTTTGAAAAAATGTATGACGAATTAGCTCCAAAACACATGAAACTTTTAATGGCATATTATGAGGACAAGCCAATTTCAGGTGTAATTCCAATTTTTTATGGAAATAAGACATGGTATTTATATGGGGCAAGCAGTAATGAACATAGAAATTTAATGCCAAATTATTTGTTACAATGGGAAATGATAAAAATGGCAATTGCCAGAAAAGATGATGTTTATGATTTTAGAGGAGTTTCAGGAGTTGTTGACGAAAGTCATCCACAATATGGATTATATAGATTTAAAAAAGGTTTTGGAGCAACTTTTACAGAATTTGTAGGAGAAGTATATATGCCATTTAAACCTTTCACATATTCACTATATAAATTTTCTGAAAAAACATTTAGAAATCTTAGAGGACTAAAAACAAAATTCAAAAAATAACGGCTTAAACAAATAAAAAACAGAGAACAAGTAAGAGGAGTATTATGAAAGCACTAATAGTAGAAAAAGAAAATTTGAAAAATAATTTGAGAATTGTTAGAGAGATTATAAATAAAGATAAAAAAAAGCCTAAATTAATTGCCGTTATAAAAGGAAATGGCTATGGATTAGGCTTAATAGAATATGCTAATTTTTTAGTTGATAATGGAGTTGATTTTTTTGCAGTAGCAACAGTAGAAGAGGCAATAAAGTTAAGAGAAAACGGAATAAAACAAGATATTTTGATGATGTCATCAACTGCGGTAAAAGAAGATATTGAATTGTTAATAAAAAATAAAATAATACTAACAGTAGGGTCAAAAGAAGCAGGAGAAGCTATTGAAGAAATTGCTAAAAATATAAATCAAAAAGTAAGAGTCCATCTAAAAATAGATACAGGCTTTGGAAGATATGGATTTATATATAGCCAAAAAGAAGAAATGGTCGAAACAATAAAAACATGGAAAAACATTCAAATTCAAGGTGTATTTTCACATTTTTCAATTGCATTCTTTGGTGATGGAAAAGAAACACGAGAACAATATGATAGATTTATGCAATGTATAAATACTTTAAAAGAAAACAACATTCAACCAGGAATGATGCATATATGTAATTCGTCAGCATTTTTACGATTTCCTGATATGCATTTAAATGCTGTAAGAGTCGGTTCAGCATTACTTGGAAGATTATCAATCCCAAATACTTATGGATTCAAAAAAGTAGGCTATCTAAAATCTAATGTTGCAGAAATAAAAAATGTACCAACTGGTTATAATATAGGATATTCAAATTCATATACTACAAAAAAAGAAACAAAAATTGCAATAGTACCATGTGGCTATGCTGATGGTTTTAATGTGAAAGTAGATAGAGATATGTTTAGACCTATAGATAAATTGAGATACATTGTAAGAGACATAAAAGATGCTATGAAAAAACAAAAGCTATATGTGACTATAAATGGGGAGAGATATGAAGTATTGGGAAGACTTGGAATGTATCATGTAAGTGTTGACGTGTCAAACAGAAAAGTAAAATTAAATGATGAAGTACATTTTGATGTAAGCCCAATGTTTGTAGATAGTAATATAGAAAGAGAGTATGTGTAATGAAGGAAAGAGAAGGAGTAGTTAATATAAATTTTTTCAAAAAGGTATGGTATTCAATAACAAAATTTGAGCAATATCCAGCAATGGCAACAGAAGGTTTGCCACGTGCAATCAAGTATTTATTAACATTAATGGTAGCAGTTACAATTTTTGTTATGATTGGTTCATTGATGCAAATGAAAAAAACAATTGATAGTTTATCACAATATATAGAACAAAATATACCAGATTTTACAGTTACTGATGGAAAAGTTGAAATGAATATAGATCAACCTATAAAAATAGAAAACATCCAATATAGTGGAATTGATAAAATAATAGTAAATCCATTAGCAGAAACTACTGAACAAAAAGAACAATCAGAAAATGATGAAACAATAGTTGGGGTAACAATATTTTTCTTTAAAGATGAAATAATATTAAAGAGTAAAATTGATGATGACCATGTCACAAAACAAAACTATACATATAGCAAATTTGTATCGAATTACACTGGAGAAAATATTTCAACATTTAATAAAACTCAATTAGTGGAATATTTAACCAGTCAAGGAATGATAAGGTATTATGTTAGATATGGATTATCAGCATTTGTGTATTTATTTTTAATAAATATAATATATGCACTATTGGATGCACTAGAAATAGCAATACTTGGATGGTTTACAACAACACTTGCACGAATAAAAATAAGATTTGTTGCAATTTATAATATGGCTGTATATGCACTAACTCTACCAGTAGTTTTAAATATCATATATATAATTGTAAATTATTTTGTAAACTTCAAAATAAAATATTTCCAAGTAGCATATATAACAATTGCTTATGTATATTTAGCTGCAACAATTTTCATTTTAAAAGATGATATTATTAAAAAAATGCAAGAAGTAGAAAAGATAAGACAAGAACAAAAAAATGTAAGAGAAGAAATTAAAGAACAAGAAGAAAATCAAAAAGATCCAGATAAAAAAGATAAAGATGAAGACAACAATGATGAAGATAAAAAAGAGGATGATGATGGAGAAAATCCAGAAGGACTAGAAGCTTAATTAAAATGAAACAGCATTAGTAAATAAGGAAAGGAAAGAAAAAATGGACAAAGATAAATCAAAAAAATTATTGAAAAATTTATTAAATACAATAATTATATTATTAATTTTGTTAGGAACATCAATTGCAATATATTTTATATATAAAAATGAAGGGGCAAATTCAGAGGAAAATACTTTAACATATACAGATTTAGTAAATGAAATAAAAGCAGGAACTGTTGAAAAAATTGAAATGACAACAGGAAGTGCCACATTAAAAGTAAAAATGAAGGATGTAGAAAAAGAGAAAAAAGTAATAATACCAAGTGTACAAGTATTTACAGAATTAGTACAACAAAAAGTATTAGAAGATAATAATATTGAATTAGAAACCAAAACACCAAGCCTAATATCACAAATTCCATCATACTTATTTTCAATTTTACCTACTATAGTAATGGTTGCATTATTTATAATGATATTTAAAATGCAAGGGCTTGGAGATAAAGGCGAAGTATATGATGATACAGAAAGAAAATCTAAAGTTACATTTGATGATATTGCAGGATTAGATGAAGAAAAAGAAGAATTAAAAGAAATAGTAGAATTTTTAAAGAAACCAAAAAAATTCGCAGAAATGGGAGCAAAAATTCCAAAAGGTGTTTTGTTATATGGAAAACCAGGAACAGGAAAAACATTAATAGCAAAAGCAATAGCTGGAGAAGCAGATGTACCATTTATATCAATGAGTGGTTCAGAATTTATAGAAATGTTTGCAGGACTTGGAGCATCTAGAGTAAGAAAATTATTTGATAAAGCAAGAAAATTATCACCATGTATAGTATTTATAGATGAAATTGATGCAATAGGTTCAAGAAGAACAAGTAATAGTGGAGCAGAATCAGAAAATAATCAAACATTAAATCAATTATTAGTTGAAATGGATGGATTTTCTACAGAAGAAACTATAATTGTTTTAGCAGCAACAAATAGACCAGAGATGTTAGACAAAGCACTTCTAAGACCTGGTAGATTTGACAGACAAGTAACAATTCCAGCACCAGACTTAACTGGAAGAGAAGAAATACTAAAAATACATGCAAAAGACAAAAAATTAGCAGATGATGTATCTTTATATAATATTGCAGAAGATACAGCAGGATTTACAGGAGCAGAACTTGCAAATATTTTAAATGAAGCTGCAATAATAGCAACTAAAAAGGAACATGATGCAATAACAAATTCAGACTTAGATGAAGCGGTTAAAAAAGTAACTGTTGGTCTTGAAAAGACAAGTAGAAAAATATCAGATAAAGATAAAAAATTAACAGCATATCATGAAGCTGGACATGCAATAGTAAGTCAGTTCTTACCAACACAAACAGCTGTAAAAGAAGTATCAATCATTCCAAGAGGAATGGCTGGTGGATATACAATGTATAAATCAGACGAAGATAAATATTATATATCTAAAACAGAAATGCAAGAAAAACTAATTGCACTTTTAGGAGGAAGAGCAGCAGAAAAATTAATATTAGATGATATATCAACAGGTGCAAGTAATGACTTAGAAGTTGCAACACAGATAGCCAGAGACATGATTACAGTATATGGAATGAGTGACGAAATAGGAACAATTTCATTTAAAGACAGTGATGGACAAATTGATTATCAAATGTTTGGAGATGATATGCAAGATGAAATTGGTAAAGAAGTTAAGAGATTAATAGATACAGCATATAGTGATGCTCAAACAATATTAAAACAAAATGTAGAAAAACTTCATGCTATAGCTGGAGAGCTAATAACAAAAGAAAAAATTAATGAACAAGAATTTAATAAATTCTTTACGAATTAAAATGTAAAAAATGTACCCGGTCCATAATTTACATATTTAATGTAAAAAATGTACCCGGTCCATAATTTACACAAGAAGGGGGAACAAGAGAAAAATGGATGAGTTTGCTGACTATATTTTAAGTGAAGAGGATTTAATATCAAAAATAGAAATAATATATTTTTTAGCACCTAAGTTAAAAATAAATTTTGATAAATCAGTTATATTTAAAACAGAAATTGCAAGAATGTTTTTGAAATATGCCAAACCAAAGGTTGATAATAATTTGGTTTTAACAGCATGCTTATTATGTAACTGTAAAAAAGTTGATGATTCACAAAAAATTGGAAAATTAAAAACATATGCGCGAGAAGGTGCTGAGTATTTATCTAAATTAGGATTTGATGAAAGATTTTGCAAAATTTGTGAGGGTGTAAATAGATATAGTGGCAATCCTAGAGAAGGTGAAAGTGATATATTAGAGTTAGCAGATCAATTTGGTGGAATGTTAATTGATAGACCAGAGAGAATAGGATTTTCCCCAGATGAAGCTCTTGTACTACTTGAACATAGAAATTTGAAAACAGAATATAACAGATATTTAGAAATATTTAGAAATTTTGTTGAGAGTATGGAAAAAATTGAAATACAAGGAGTTGTTAATACTACTGTTTTTGCGAGGTTGCAAAAATTAATGAGAGAATCAAAAGGAATTCCTGAATTTGTGAAAATGATAGCGGATGATTATTCAGAGAGTGTTGATAAAAAACTTGCAGAGCTAGAGAAAGTTGTAAGATCTGCAAAAGAACAAGCTAATAGAGCAATGTTTACGCAAGAAAGTAAAGAAAGAATCTTAAAACACGCAAAAATAGATGATTAATTAGAGGGGGATAATAATGTACGAAATATTTGCAGATTTACATGTACACATAGGTAGAAGTGAAGCTGGAAAGCCTATAAAAATAACAGCTGCAAGAAGCTTGAATTTTGCTAATATTGCAAAAGAGTGTGCTGAGAGAAAAGGAATAAACATAGTTGGTATTATTGATTGTGCATCACCATATGTAATTGAAGATATAGAAAACTTTTTAAAAACGGGAGATGCATATGAACTTGAAGATGGAGGAATTATATATAAAGACAAAGTATGTATCTTACTTGGAAGCGAGGTAGAAACTTCAGAAAAGGGTAGAAATGGCAAATGTGGTGCGGCACATAATGTATGCTTCTTTCCTCATTTAAGTGATATAAAAGGATTTTCACAGGAAATGAGTACACATATCAAAAATATAACATTAAGTACACAAAGATCAAATGTATCTGGATATGAATTAATAGATATTGTTGAAAAATATAATGGTATTTTAATTCCAGCACATATTTTTACACCGTTTAAAAGTTATTATGGAAATTGTACTGATAGGTTAAAAGATATATTTAAAGAAAAATATGATAAAATTTTTGCAGTTGAATTGGGATTAAGTTCAGATACATTTTTAGCAGATATGATATCAGAATTAGAAGATAAAACGTTTGTTACAAACTCTGATGCACATTCGTTGCCTAAAATTGCAAGAGAATATAATAAAATGTTGGTTAATGATATAAGTTTTAAAGAAGTGGTAAAAGCATTAAAAAATGAAGATGGAAGGAAAATAATAGCAAATTATGGATTAGATCCAAAGCTTGGAAAATATCATAGAACACATTGTGACAATTGTGATTGTACAATAGAAACAAAAGAGCCTGTAGAGGTTTGTCCAAAATGTGGAAGTGATAAAGTAACTTTTGGAGTTTTTGATAGAATTGAGCTAATTAAAGATAAAGAAACTACAAGAAGTCCAGAAAACAGACCACCATATATATACCAAATACCATTAAGCTTTATACCAGGTGTTGGTGGAAAAACAATTGAAAAACTATTAGATTCATTTGAAACTGAAATGAACATTTTACATAAATTATCAGAAGATGATATTGAAGCAGTTGTGGGAGAAAAAATTGCTAAAAATATAGTAAATGCACGAGAAGGAAATATGAAAGTTGAATCAGGTGGCGGAGGCAATTACGGAAAAGTAACAGCTTCATAATAAAACTTTTTAATGATAAAGTTCTAAAATAATCCATATTGAATAGACATTATGTATAAAGATTCTATTTAATAAGGAGAGAACTATTTATGCAAAAGAAGAAAAATGAAATTTTATTAGCGATAAAAGAAAATATACTGAATAATACTAAATCTTATTTTATAGTAATTATTATATTTACAGTAGGTATATTTCTTGGGGTTATGTTTATAAATCAAACAGAAAATAAAAGTGAAATAGAAAAATATATAAATACATACGTTGATGAAACAAAAACACTTCAAAATGGTGATTATATAGGTGAATTACAAAGAGATATTAAGAATAACATAATTTTAGTTTTACTATTGTGGTTTGCAGGTACAACCATAATAGGACTGCCAATTGTATTTGCAATAATATTATTTAGAGGATTTTGTTTAGGATACACGATTGCATCATGTGTTTATGTGCTTGGAAAGATGAAAGGAATAATATTTATTATTATTACTATTTTTCTACAAAATATTATATTTATACCAGCATTAATGGTGCTAGGAGTAAGTAGCATTAAATTATATACATCAATAATAAAAGATAGAAGACGTGAAAATATAAAACTTTCAATTTTGAAACATAGTATAATATCATTTATAATTATGATAATATTGATTTTAACCTCAATATTAAAAATTGAAATTTCATATAGGTTGATAGTTAATTTGATTAAATATTTTTAAAAAATAAATAAAATCTATTTACTTTTCATAAAAAATTTGATATAACATAAGAGTATATCATTTATGTAAAATGAAATATACAAGACAATAAAAAATAATCATAGGTGGGGGAAAAAATGGAAGAACAATTAAACTTATTTTTTGGATTTTTAGAGAAAGAAAAGAAAGTGTCTGCAAATACACTTCAATCATATAAAAGAGATTTGAAACAATTTGAAAAGTATTTACAAGAGAATGGAGAAAATTATGCTGAATTAACAGATGAAGGAATTAAAACATATATAAAACATATGCAAGAAATAGGAAAAAAACCATCAACAATATCAAGAGGTTTAGCTTCAATAAGATCATTTTATCAATATGAAGCAAAAAACAAAGCAGTAAAAAGTGACCCAACAGATGGAATTCAATCACCTAAAATAGAAAAAAGAGTACCAAGTATATTAACATCAAATGAGGTTGCATTATTATTAGACCAACCTAAAAATGTAAATTTAAAAGGAACAAGGGATAAAGCAATGCTTGAATTTGCATATGCCACAGGAATGAGAGTAACAGAAATTATTTCTTTAAATGTAGAAGATATCAACTTAGAAACAGGATATGCAACTTGTAGAAATGGTAAAAAAGAAAGAACAGTTCCAATTGGAAATATGTCATTAAAAGCATTAAAAGATTATATGGTTAATGCAAGAAATACAATGATAAAAGATGAAAATGAAAAAGCATTATTCGTAAATGTAAATGGAGAACGTTTAACAAGACAAGGATTTTGGAAAATTATCAAATATTATAAAGAACAAGCTCACATAGAAAAAGATATAACACCACATGTTTTAAGACATTCATTTGCAACACATTTGTTACAAAATGGAGCTGATTTGAAATCAATTCAAACAATGCTTGGACATTCAGATATTTTATCTACACAAGTATATATGCAATTTCAAGATGAATCTCTAAAAAATATTTATAAAAAAGCTCATCCAAGAGCATAAAAAGAACAAAGCATAGTCAAAAGAATAAAAGTTTCTTTTGGCTATTTTTATTATTTTATTGCATTTTAAAAAATGGTATAGTAAAATAATTACATAATATAAAAATAGGAGACAAAAGTGAAAAAGAAAAAAGTATTATTTATATCAAGTACAGGTGGCCATTTCAATGAATTACAACAATTAAGACCATTATTTGAAAAATATGATTATCATATAATAACAGAAAAAGATGATGCAACCAAAAGTGCAAAAGAAAAATATGGTGATAAAATTTCATATTTACCATATGGAACAAGAAAAAAATTATTTAGATATATTTTTGTATATTTTTATTTGTGCTTAAAAACAATATATTTATATTTTAAAATAAGACCTAAATACATAGTTACAACTGGAACGCATACAGCTGGACCTATGTGTTATCTTGGAAAGTTATTTGGAAGCAAAATTATATATATAGAAACATTTGCTAATAGAAATAGAAAAACTGCAACAGGTAGATTGATATATCCAATAGCAGACTTATTTATTGTACAGTGGGAAGAAATGCTTAAGATTTATCCAAAGGCTGTATATGGAGGTGCAATATATTAATGATATTAGTTATGTTAGGAACTCAAAATAATAGTTTCCATCGTTTACTAGAAGAAATTGATAAATTAATTAATGATGGACAAATAAAAGAAGAGGTAGTAGTGCAAGCAGGCTATACCAAATATGAATCAGCAAATATGAAAATATTTGATTTTATTTCTAGTGAGGAATTAGAAAAATTAGAACAGAAGGCTAGTTGTATAATAACACATGGTGGAGTTGGCTCAATAATAGGTTCGATTGAAAAAGATAAAAAAGTAATTGCAGTACCTAGATTAAAACAATATGGAGAACATGTTAATGATCATCAGATTGATATTGTACAATCTTTTGATAAGTTAGGATATATTATAGGGATTACTGATGTTTCGCAACTAAGTGATGCATTGCAAAAAATTGATTTTTTTCAACCTAAAAAATATATTCAAAATACAGGGAAAATTATAAGTATTGTACAGGATTTTATAGATAATAATTAATATATACTCTGTACACAAAGCAATAAATATAAACTTTTCATTTCATTCCTCGGCTTATTTCGAACCTTAAGAAATTCTAATTTGTTTTATGGCACCCTTCCACTCTCGTGAACTCTTTCCATAAAACTGCATAAGAATTTCTATAAGTTCTACATGCACATTCGGAATTGCATTCAAAGTTTATATTTATTACTTGGAGTAAAAATAATAAGTAAAGAAAGAGAGAAAAAATTTAAAAATGAAAAACTGGAGACCTGAAAGCCTTGGGGCTGTACACACACACACACACACACACACGGGGACATTTATAAAAAGAAGAATAAGTAAAAATTTGCTATTGCTATTAATATTAACAATAGCAATAATGATAATGGGAATAGGATATTCAGCAATAGAATCAGTAACAGGAGAAATAGAAGGAACAGTAGTAGCAGAAGCACAAAACGGAATATTTATAACAGATGTAGAATATGTGAGTGATGTGGATGCGAACAAGGTGAGTTCAAAGATAAATAATTTTTTAGGAACAATGGTGCAAAGCACGATAGAATTATCGAAAACAAATCAAGCATCAGAAATAAAATACAAAGTAACAGTACACAATAATTCAACAGAAACAGTACCATTTGTAGGAGTAGTGTATGATGATGATTTTTATGATAATGAAGGAATAACATTTGAAATAACACAAGAAGGTTTTCAAATAGGAGAAACAATAGAGCCAAATGAGACACAAGAAATATTTATTACATTTAAATATAAGAATACAGATGATGGAAATGTGCCTAAAAATACAATTTTGAAGTCATACTTAAATTTTAAAATGACAGAGCCCAATAGGATTGTATTAGCACAGAATGTGGCTGAAACAGGAAAATATTTAACAAGTACTATAGCCAAAAATCAAATAGAATCTATAAAATTTGAGCAAGGAAGAGAACCAGAGTATTCAGATAAAATAATAGAGAGATTTGATGCATCAGAAAAGCAGGATGAAAGTATAATAGGATACTATACAGATGAAGATAATAATGGATTGTATGAACTTACATTTGTTAGTCAGGAAATAATTTATGCTAATAAAAATGCACAGTATTTATTTCAAAATTTAATAAATGTAAAAAGTATAGAATTTAATAATTTTAATACAATGGGAATAAGTTATATGTATAGAATGTTCTATAATTGTAATACTTTAGAAAAATTGGATTTGAGTTGTTATGAAACTAGCCAAGTTGGTAATATGGCTGAAATTTTTTCAGGATGTAATCAAATAATAAAGTTAAATATAAGTTCATTTGATACTAGTAATGTTAAAACAATGCAATTTATGTTTTATAATTGCAAAAGCTTACAGGAGATAGATGTAAGTAGCTTTGATACAAGTAGTTTAGAAGATTCAGGTTTTATGTTTATGGGATGCACGAATTTAATATCATTGGACATTCAAAATTTTGACACTAGCAATATAAAAAGTTTTTTATGTATGTTTTCAGGTTGTATAAAATTACAAGTATTAGATATAAGTGAATTTAATACTAATAGAGCTATTTCAATGGGTTCGATGTTTTCTGGTTGTAAAAATTTAACGGAATTAAATATAAAAGGATTTAAAACGAGTAATGTAACACATATGCAAAGTATGTTCGATAATTGTAGTGAATTAACGAATGTAGATGTAAGCGAATGGGATACAAGCAGGGTAACAAACATGGAAAGAATGTTTAGTGGATGTAGTGGATTAACAGAACTGGATGTAAGTAGCTTTGATACAAGTAATGTAACAAATATGTCACAAATGTTCCAAGGATGTGGTGGATTAACAAGGTTAGAAGTGAGTAAATGGAATACAAGTAATGTAACAAATATGTCACAAATGTTCCAAGGATGTGGTGGATTAACAAGGTTAGAAGTGAGTAAATGGAATACGAGTAATGTAACAGATATGGAAAGAATGTTCCAAGGATGTATAGAATTAACAGAATTAGACGTAAGTGAATTTAATACAAGTAAGGTTACAAGTACATTGGGCATGTTTAGTGCTTGTTATAAACTAACAATAATCAATGTAAGTAAATGGAACACAAGTGAGATAACCGATATGACGAAAATGTTCTATTATTGTAGTGTATTGAAAGAACTAAATATGACTAATTGGAATACGAGTAAAGTAACAAACATGACAAGTATGTTTCAATCATGTAGTAATTTAGAACAAATAGATTTAAAAAGTTTTAATACAGTTAATACGAAATACATGCAAAATATGTTTTATAATGTCCCAAAACTAAAAACAATATATGTAAGTGAATACAACGAAGAAGATCAAACAGGATGGACTACTTTAAATGTTACAAATTCAATTAATATGTTTACTGGTTGTCAAGCACTTATAGGAGGTAATGGTACAACTTTTGATTCCAAATACACAGATGCAACATATGCACGAATAGACACAGAAGAAACACCAGGATATTTCACAAATATAAAAGACAAGCCTAATGACATGGAATAGCAATAAGGATACAAGCCAATAGAAGCAGAATAAAATCAAAAAATAAAAAACAGAGCAATAATACTAATACAAAACCAATGGGTGTCCCCAGTGGAAAAAATTTTTACCACTAATGGGTGTCCCTACTGGTAAAATTTATTTTATTCATTTTTGTAATATAAATGTAATATTAAAAAGATTGACAAGGAAAGTTAAATAATGTTTAATATAATTAAGATATTTTTGGGAGGTGAATGAAATGAAGAAAAATACGAAATTAAGCATAGGAATAATTTTAATAGTAGCAATATTATTAGTTGCTATTGGATATGCAGCAGTAACAACAAGAACATTAAATATCGATGGAACAGCACAAGCAACTCCAGATTCAGCAAATTTCACAGTTAAATTTGTTGGAACACCAGTAGTTTCTGACCAAGACAAAGTTACAGCAGGAATAAAAGAGGGTGATGAATTAAAAGCAACAATGGATGTAAGGGGATTAACAGCTAAAGGAGATACAGCAACAGCAACATATACAATACAAAATACAAGTAAAGATTTATCAGCTGCATTATCAGCAACAGTAACATCAAATACAAATCCTGAATATTTTACAGTTGATTATGAAATTGCAGATTCAACAATAGGACATGGAGATTCTACAACAATTGTAGTAACAGTTACATTAATAAAAACACCAATTGAAGGAGAACAAGAATCAACAATTGGTATAACAGTAAAAGCAGATCCAGAACAACCAAATGCTTAAGAAAAGAGTTAAAAGGAGGAAATAATGAAAAGTGAAAAAATAAGATTATATACAATAGAATTTATATTAATTATATTCTTCCTTTTGACAATTATATTTAATAATATAATTACAAGACAAGTAATGGCGATAGTATTATTAGTGTTTATGGTAATAAGTGTATTACTAATAAAGACAGATAAAAAAAGTTTTACAAATAACAGGCAAGTTATAATTTTACTTGGAGGAATAGGAATAATATATGTTGCTTTAATATATTTGTTAGGAATACTGACAGGATTTTATAGTGCATCTGTAAAATTAAGTTTTTGGTCTGTTTTGAATTATATAATACCGTATATAGTAATAATAATATCATCAGAAATAATAAGAAAGACAATATTACTAAAAGAGAGTAAATATTCGAAAATAATTATTCTAATAGCAATGGTAATGTTAGATGTTATTTTAAATACGAATATATATAGTTTAAATACTATGAATGATTATTTGACATTAATTGGATTTATAATATTTTCTTCAATTGCAAATAATCTACTATTTAACTATATAATAATAAGATACCGAAATTATAAGGCAATAATAATATATAGATTAATAACAACATTATATGTATATATTTTTCCAATAATACCTAATATTTATATATTTTTAGAGTCTATAATAAAAATGGTAGTACCATATATAATATATAATATATTAGAAAGTTTATATGCTAAAAATCAATATGTAATTTCGATAAGACAAAAGAAAAAAGAAAAAATAATAACAATATTATTTTTTGTATTTATAGCAATTATAGTAATGCTTGTCAGTTGCAAATTCAAATTTGGATTATTAGTTATTGGGTCTGGAAGTATGACAGGCACAATAAATAAAGGAGATGTTGTATTTGTTGAGAAATATAATAAAAAAGATGAAATAAATACAGGTGATATAATTGTATTTGCAAATGATAATAAAAAAATAGTGCACAGGATAATCGAGCAAAAAATAATGGGAGAAGAAACACGATATTATACCAAGGGTGATGCAAATCAACAAGAAGATGACGGGTATAGAAAAAGAGAAGATATAATAGGACATATAAAATGTAAAATACCATATGTTGGATATTTTACTTTATGGTTAAATAATTTAATAGGAGGAAATAAATAAAGTGGAAGAAAACATAAGAAATAATGATGCTGTAATACATCAGAAAAAAAGAAGAAAACATAAAATAAAACTTGCAATTACAGGTTTAAGTTTATTAGTAATAGCAGCAATAGTAATATCATCATATATAATATTAACTAGAAATGAATATAATAAGTATACTGAAAACGCAAAAGTTAATTATAAAGTAAATTTAAAAGAAAATGAATTTTACCAAGATGATTATTTAGATGAAAAAAATACAGTAATTGCTAGTTTAATAAATGATATAAATGTGGATTTTAAATATAATTTGGATTTAGAGAAAAATCAAGACTATATGTATAGTTATAAAATAATAGCCAAGACAAATGTAAAAGAAAGTAAAAAGGCAAGTTCTATTTATGAAACAACAGAAGAACTAGTTAATAAAGAAACACAAGAAAGTGATAATAAAAATTTAGAGATAAATGAAAGTGTTACAATTAATTATGATGAGTTCAATGAAAAAATAAACAAATTTATTAATTTATATCATTTAGATAATACAACGAGTACATTAGAGTTGGATATGTATTTATATGCAATTAATAAATATGATGGAACACAAATCAATAATGAAAGCAAAATAATGACAATAAGTATTCCACTAACACAAAGAACAATTGATATTAGTATAGGTGCAAATAATGTACAAAGTACAGGAAAAATACTTTCTAAAAAAAGTGAATACCAAAATATAGATTATATATTAGTAATTGGAATTATTTTCGCAGTTGTAGGAGTAATTGAAATTATCCGTTTAATAAAATATATGATAGATACAAGAAGTGCAGAGAAAATGTATGAACAAGAATTAAAAAGGATAATGTTTAATTATAAGTCATATATTCAAAAAACTAACAATGAAATAAATGAGGGTGATTATAAAGTAATACAAATAAACACTTTTGATGAAATACTAAGTTTAAGAGATACAATTCAAGCACCAATACTAATGTATTCAAAGGAAAATGAACGAAGAGCTAAATTTATGATTATAAATGAAGGAGTATTATATATTTATATTTTAGGTTCTAGAGAAATTAGAAATGAATTGAGAGCAAAAAGTGCAGAACGTAGGATAAAAAAAGAGTCAAAAAATAAATGATTTTAGCAAAATATAATAATATATAAAAAATGATAGTTGAGCAAAATACATTACAAAAATGTAAAAACAAGCTCAACTATTATTGCATTTTAAGAGTTGATATAGTAAAATGAAACCAAGCATATAGAAAAATTAGCATAAGATATAAAACAGAGTAAAAAAGTGAGAGGAAAAGTTGCAAACATGAAAGAAATGAAGCCTGAAAGCCTTGGGGCTGTACACACACACACACACGGGGACATTTATAAAAAGAAGAATAAGTAAAAAGTTGCTATTGCTATTAATATTAACAATAGCAATAATGATAATGGGAATAGGATATTCAGCGATAGAATCAGTAACAGGAGAAATAGAAGGAACAGTAGTAGCAGAAGCACAAAACGGAATATTTATAACAGATGTAGAATATGTGAGTGATGTGGATGCGAACAAGGTGAGTTCAAAGATAAATAATTTTTTAGGAACAATGGTGCAAAGCACGATAGAATTATCGAAAACAAATCAAGCATCAGAAATAAAATACAAAGTAACAGTACACAATAATTCAACAGAAACAGTACCATTTGTAGGAGTAGTGTATGATGATGATTTTTATGATAATGAAGGAATAACATTTGAAATAACACAAGAAGGTTTTCAAATAGGAGAAACAATAGAGCCAAATGAGACACAAGAAATATTTATTACATTTAAATATAAGAATACAGATGATGGAAATGTGCCTAAAAATACAATTTTGAAGTCATACTTAAATTTTAAAATGACAGAGCCCAATAGGATTGTATTAGCACAGAATGTGGCTGAAACAGGAAAATATTTAACAAGTACTATAGCCAAAAATCAAATAGAATCTATAAAATTTGAGCAAGGAAGAGAACCAGAGTATTCAGATAAAATAATAGAGAGATTTGATGCATCAGAAAAGCAGGATGAAAGTATAATAGGATACTATACAGATGAAGATAATAATGGATTGTATGAACTTACATTTGTTAGTCAGGAAATAATTTATGCTAATAAAAATGCACAGTATTTATTTCAAAATTTAATAAATGCTACAGATATGGAATTTGATGATTTTAGTACTTTAGGTTCAACTAATATGAGAAATATGTTTTCAAATGCAAAGAAATTATATGATTTAGATTTGGAGTGTTTTGACACAAAAGATGTAACTTCTATGGAAAGTATGTTTGAGGGTTCTAGTAATTTGAGTCAATTAAATTTAAGAACGTTTAATACAAGCAATGTCAAAAATATGATTAATATGTTTAGTGGATGTAGTGGATTAACAGAATTATACATAAGTACTTTTGATACAAGTAATGTAATGAATATGGCATATATGTTTAGAAATTGTAGTGAATTAACAAAACTGGATATAAGTAACTTTAACACAAATAATGTGATAGATATGTCGAGTATGTTTTATGGGTGTAGTAAATTAACAGAATTAAATATAAGTAGTTTTGATACTAGCAATGTAAAAAATATGACATGTATGTTTTGGAAATGTAGTGAATTAATAAAATTAGATGTAAGTAACTTTGACACTAGCAATGTGAAAAATATGACAAGCATGTTTTTTGATTGTAATAAATTAACAGAATTAGATGTAAGCAATTTTGATACAAGCAAAGTAACGAATATGGCATATATGTTTTGTAATTGTAGAGAATTAACAAAGATAGATGTAAGCGGATTTGATACGAGCAATGTAACAAAAATGTCAAGTATGTTCATAGAATGTAATAAAATAACAAAATTGGAAACGAGCAATTTTGATACAAGTAAAGTAACGAATATGTCATCTATGTTTAACAACTGTACCGAGTTAACTGAGCTAGATGTAAGCGGATTTGATACGAGCAATGTAACAAATATGTCAAGTATGTTCATAGGATGTAATAAAATAACAAAATTGGAAATGAGCAATTTTGATACAAGTAATGTAACCGATATGAGTTATATTTTTTATAATTGTAAAGGAGTGACGGAATTTAACTTAAACAAATGGAATACAAGCAATGTGACAAATATGTTAGGAATGTTTTATGGATGTAGTGGATTGGCAGAACTAGATGTAAGTAACTTTGACACTAGCAATGTGAAAAATATGACAAGCATGTTTTTTGATTGTAATAAATTAACAGAATTAGATGTAAGCAATTTTGATACAAGCAAAGTAACGAATATGGCATATATGTTTTGTAATTGTAGAGAATTAACAAAGATAGATGTAAGCAAATGGGATACAAGTAAAGTAACGAATATGTCATTTATGTTTAATAACTGTACCGGATTAAAAGAACTAGCTGTAAGCGAATTTAATACAAGCAATGTAAAAAGTATGATATTTATGTTTGAGAATTGTAATCAACTAACTCAACTAGATTTAAATAAATGGAATACAAGTAATGTTACAAACATTTCAGGAATGTTTCATAATTGTAATCATATGTATCAATTGAATGTAAGTAATTTTAATACAAGTGAAGTGATAAAAATGTCTAATGTTTTTTACAATTGTACTGAATTAACAGAACTAAATCTAAGTCAATGGAATACTATCAAAGTGACGGATATGCAAAATATGTTTTATAATGTCCCAAAACTAAAAACAATATATGTAAGTGAATACAACGAAGAAAATCAAACAGGATGGACTACTTTAAATGTTACAAATTCAATTAATATGTTTACTGGTTGTCAAGCACTTATAGGTGGCAATGGAACAACATATAATTCGAATTACACAGATAGAACCTATGCACGAATAGATACAGAAGAGACACCAGGATATTTTACAAACATAAAAGACAAACCTGTTAGTACGGAATAATAAAGATATATAGAAAAAATAATAGTTGAGCAAAGAAAATACATTAACGGAAAAATGTAAAAACAAGCTCAACTATTATTGCATTTTTATAGACGATATAGTAAAATAAAACCAAGTGAAAAATCTAAAAAAGTGTGAAAATAAAAGTACAAAAGCACAAAGAAAAGAGGTAAAGTAAATGAGAAAATTACCAAATGGAATGAGTAACTATGAAGATATAGTTAAAGAAAATAGAATATACGTAGATAAAACAATGTATATAGAAAAAATGGAAAACTTAGCTGATAAAACAATAATGTTTTTACGTCCAAGAAAATTTGGAAAAACATTATTCACAAGCACATTAGAATGTTATTATGATAAAAATAAAACAGATAGATTTGAAGAGTTATTTGGAAAAACATATATAGGAAAGAATCCAACAGAAAACCGAAATAGATATTGCATATTAAGATTTAATTTTTCAGGAATAAGTACAAATACAGTGGAAGGAGCGATACAAGGATTTAAAAACAGTACAATAGAATCAATAAAAATATTTGTGGCAAGATATGGAATAGATTTTTATATAAATGAAGAACAAGAGGCAGAAGAAATTTTAAATAGTTTGTATACAGCATTTTACATACAAAAAGCAGGAGAAAAAATCTATGTAATAATAGATGAATATGATCATTTTGCAAATGAATTATTAGGATTTAGAACAGATGAATTTAAGAATTTAGTAGCTAAGAACGGAAAAATAAGAAAATGGTATGAAATATTAAAAAAAGGAACAGAATCAGTAGTAGATAGAATATTTATAACAGGAGTTGCACCAGTAACATTAGATAGTACAACGAGTGGATTTAATATAGCAAGAGACTTGACAAAAAATATTGAATTTAATGATATGTTGGGCTTTTGTAAAAATGATGTGAAATATTTAATGACAGAATTAGAAATATCAGAGGAAAAACAAGAAGAATTATTGCCAATAATAAAGGAAAATTATGATGGATATATTTTTTCGGATATGATAAAAGAAAAATATGAACAATACAAAATGTATAACTCAAATATGACATTATATTTTTTAGATTCATACCAAGAACAAAATGAGATTCCAGACGATTTAATAGATAACAACATAATGAGTGATTATGGAAAAATAGAAGCGTTTATGGATTTGTGTCAAAACATGAATAAGATTGAACTATTAGAAAAAATAGTAGCAGGAGAGCAAATAGAAAGTGAACTAACGGAAAGATTTAATGCGGAAATAAGTTTTGGAGAAAAGGAACTAGTGTCATTACTATTTTATTTGGGATATCTAACAATAGTAAAAAAAGGATTTAGTAAATGTAGTTTTAAAATACCAAATGATGTAATAAGGAGAATATATAGCGAATATTTTTTGAGATATATTAGCAAAAAAGCGAATATAGTAACAGATACAATTGACACAGAAAAGATAAGTGAAGAAATTGTAATATATGGAAAAATAGATAAAGCAATGGAAACATTAGGAATATTCTTAAAAAACTTATCAAATAGAGACTATCAAAGATTTGATGAGAAATATATAAAGGTAATATTTTATTCAATTTGTAGAATGCTAGGAGCAGTATATGTAAAATCAGAGCTTGAAGTTGGAGGAGAATATGCAGATATACTGTTAATACCAAGAGAAAAGATGCAAGAAAGATATGGAGTGCTACTAGAGTTTAAATTTATAAAACAAGAAGATTACAACAAAAATCAAGAAATATTAAAACAAAAACAACAAGAAGCAAAAGAACAAATAGAAAGATATAGGCAAGCAGAGGAAATAAAAATGATACCGAATTTAAAGTGTTATACAGTAGTGGTAATAAAAGACAAAATTGAGATAGAAGAAATATAAATATTGAGAGGGAAAAAGCAAACATGGAAAAATGGAAGCCTGAAAGCCTTGAGGCTGTACACACACACACACACACACACACGGGGACATTTATAAAAAGAAGAATAAGTAGAAATATATTATTGCTAATAATATTAACAGTAGCAATAATGTTAATGGGAATAGGATATTCAGCAATAGAATCAGTAACAGGAGAAATAGAAGGAGAAGTAGTAGCGGAAGCACAAAACGGAATATTCATAACAGATGTAGAATATGTGAGTGATGTGGATGCGAACAAGGTGAGTTCAAAAATAAATAATTTCTTAGGAACAATGATGCAAAGTACAATAGAATTATCGAAAACAAACCAAGCATCAGAAATAAAATATAAGGTAACAGTACACAACAGTTCCACAGAAACAGTACCATTTGTAGGAGTAGTGTATGATGATGAATTATATGATAATGTAGGAATAATATTTGAAATAAATGATGGTTTCAAGATTGGAGAAACAATAAGTCCAAATGAAACCAAAGAAATATATATTACATTTAAATATAGAGATACAACTGTAGAACCAGAAAATACAATACTAAAATCATACTTAAATTTTAAGATGACAGGACCCAATAGAATGGTTCTAGCACAAGGTACAGATGAAACAGGAAAATATTTAACAAGTACTATAGCAAAAAATCAAATTGAATCTATAAAATTTAAACAAGGGAAAGAACCTGGATATTCAGATAAAATAGTGGAAAGATTTGACGCTTCAGAAAAACAAGATGAAAGTATAATTGGGTATTATACAGATGAAGATAACAACGGATTGTACGAGTTGACTTTTGTGAGCCAGGAGATAATTTATGCTAATAAAAATGCACAATATTTATTTCAAAATTTAATAAATGCTGTAGATATAGAATTTGATAATTTTAATACTAGTAATATTATAAATCTTTTGGGAACATTTGAAAATTGTAGTAAACTAATAACTCTAAACGTAAGTAACTGGGATACAAGTAAAGTAACAACATGTGGACACATTAAATGGGGATATGGAGGAACATTTCAAGGATGCAGTAACCTAGAGAAACTAGATGTTTCAAATTGGAATGTATCACAAGTGACTGATATGACTCATATGTTTGACGGGTGTAAAAAATTAATAACAATAGACATAAGTAAGTGGAACACGAAAGAGGTTGTTTCAGCGTCGAGTATGTTTTCAGATTGTAATGAACTAAAAGAACTAAATATTTTCAATTTTAATACTAACAAAGTAGTTGATATGGGATCTATGTTTTATAATTGCAAAAAAATAAAAGAATTAAATTTAAACAATTTTAATACAAATAATGTAGAAAATATGGAGCTAATGTTTTCAGGTTGTACAGAATTGGTGAAGTTAGATATAGATGGATTTAATACAGAAAATGTAACTAATATGTTACAAATGTTCAGAGACTGCAGTCGTTTAACAGAATTAAATGTAGGCGAATTTAATACGAATAAAGTAGCTAATATGAGTATGATGTTCTCGGGATGTAGCAAAGTAACGAAATTAGATTTAAATGGTTTCGACACACAAAATGTAATTAATATGACTGGTATGTTTAGTCGCTGTAATAATCTAGAAGAGTTAGATGTAAGCAAATTTAATACAGGTAATGTAATTACAATGCAACAGATGTTCTTTCAATGCTATAAATTAACTAATTTGAATCTAAATAATTTTAATACAAGTAAAGTAACAAATATGTCATACATGTTTTTTCAATGTGGAAGATTAACTAATTTAAACCTAAATAATTTTGATACAAGTAAAGTAACAAATATGTCATATATGTTTTTTCAATGCAGTAATTTAACTGACTTAAATCTTAGTAGTTTTGACACATACAATGTTACAAATATGCAGCAAATGTTTTACATGAATTCACAAGTTAGTGATATATATGTGTGTGAATATAACAAAGAAAACAATACAGGTTGGATAACTTCAAATGTTAATGTTTCGAAAAATATGTTTTATGAATGCGTTAGATTATCTGGAAACAATGGAACAACCTACAACTCAAATTACACAGACGCAACTTATGCACGAATAGATACAGAAGAGACACCAGGATATTTTACAAACATAAAAGACAAGCCAGCAGAGATAGAATAAGAATATCACAATAATATACAGAAAAAATAATAGTTGAGCAAAGAAAATACATTAACAGAAAAATGTAAAAAACAAGCTCAACTATTATTGCATTTTAAGGAGTGATATAGTAAAATAAAACCAAGTGAGAAACGAAAAGAAAATGCAAAAATAAAAGTGCGAATGCACAAAGGAAAGAGGTAAAAGAAATGAGAAAATTACCAAATGGAATAAGTAACTATGAAGATATAGTAAGAAAAAATAGAATATATGTAGACAAAACAATGTATATAGAAAAATTAGAAAACTTAGCAGATAGTACAATAATGTTTTTGCGTCCAAGAAAATTTGGAAAAACATTATTCACAAGTACATTAGAATGTTATTATGATAAAAACAAAGAAGATAGATTTGAAGAATTATTTGGAAAGACATATATAGGAAAAAATCCAACAGAAAATAAAAACAGATATTGTATATTAAGATTCAACTTTTCAGGAATAAGCTCAAATACAGTAGAAGAAGCAATAAATGGATTTAAAAGAGAAGTGGCATCATCTATAGAAGTATTTATTCAAAAGTACGGATTGAATTTTTATGTTAATAGAGATTATGAAGCTGAAGGAATATTAGATGATTTATTCAAGGCATTTTACATACAAAAAGCAGGAGAAAAAATCTATGTAATAATAGATGAATATGATCATTTTGCAAATGAATTATTAGGATTTAGAACAGATGAATTTAAGAATTTAGTAGCTAAGAACGGAAAAATAAGAAAATGGTATGAAATATTAAAAAAGGGAACAGAATCAGTAGTAGATAGAATATTCATAACAGGAGTAGCACCAGTAACATTAGATAGTACAACAAGTGGATTCAATATAGCAAGAGATTTAACAAAAAACATTGAATTTAATGATATGCTAGGATTTTGTAAAAATGATGTAAAATATTTAATGACAGAATTAGAAATACCTGAAGAAAAACAAAAAGAATTATTGCCTATTATTAAAGAAAATTATGATGGATATATCTTTTCAGATATGATAAAGGAAAACTATGAACAATACAAAATGTACAACTCAAATATGACATTATATTTTTTAGATTTATACCAAGAACAAAATGAGATTCCAAACGATTTAATAGATAACAATATAATAAGCGACTATGGGAAGATAGAGGCTTTTATGGATTTATGCCAAAATATGAATAAAATTGAATTATTAGAAAAAATAGTAGCAGGACAATTGGTAGAAAGTCAATTAACAGAAAGATTTAACGCAGAAATAAGCTTTGGAGAAAAGGAACTAGTATCATTACTGTTTTATTTAGGATATCTAACAATAGTAAAAAAAGGATTTAGTAAATGTAGTTTTAAAATACCAAATGATGTAATAAGGAGAATATATAGTGAATATTTTTTGCAATATATAAGTAGAAAAGCGAATATAGTAACAGACACAATTGATACTGAAAAGATAAGTGAAGAAATCTTAATACATGGAAAAATAGATAAAGCAATGGAAATATTAGGAATATTCTTAAAAAATTTATCAAACAGAGATTATCAAAGATTTGATGAAAAATATATAAAGGTAATATTTTATTCTATTTGTAGAATGTTAGGAGCAATATATGTAAAATCAGAACTAGAAGTAGGAGGAGAATATACAGACATATTGTTAGTGCCAAGAGAAAAAATAGAAGAAAGATATGGAGTACTACTAGAATTTAAATACATAAAACAGGAAGATTACGACAAAAATCAAGAAATATTAAAAGAAAAACAACAAGAAGCGAAAGAACAAATAGAAAGATATAGACAAGCAGAAGAAATAAAAATGATACCAAATTTAAAATGCTATACAGTAGTAGTAATAAAGGATAGAATAGAGACAGAAGAAATATAAAGATTGAGAGGAAAAAAGCAAACATGAAAAAATGGAGACCTGAAAGCCTTGGGGCTGTACACACACACACACACACACACACACACGGGGACATTTATAAAAAGAAGAATAAGTAAAAATTTGCTATTGCTATTAATATTAACAATAGCAATAATGATAATGGGAATAGGATATTCAGCAATAGAATCAGTAACAGGAGAAATAGAAGGAACAGTAGTAGCAGAAGCACAAAACGGAATATTTATAACAGATGTAGAATATGTGAGTGATGTGGATGCGAACAAGGTGAGTTCAAAGATAAATAATTTTTTAGGAACAATGATGCAAAGCACGATAGAATTATCGAAAACAAATCAAGTATCAGAAATAAAATACAAAGTAACAGTACACAATAATTCAACAGAAACAGTACCATTTGTAGGAATAGTGTATGATGATGATTTTTATGATAATCCTAATATAATATTTGAAATAACACAAGAAGGCTTTCAAATTGGAGAAACAATAGGTCCGAATGAAACAAAAGAAATATTTATTACATTCAAATATAAGAATACAGATGATGGAAATGTACCTGAAAATGCAATTTTGAAATCATACTTAAATTTTAAAATGACAGAGCCTAATAGGATGGTGTTAGCATCAAATGTAGGAGAAACAGGAAAATATTTAACAAGTACTATAGCCAAAAATCAAATAGAATCTATAAAATTTGAGCAAGGAAAAGAACCAGAGTATTCAGATAAAATAATAGAGAGATTTGATGCATCAGAAAAACAAGATGAAAGTATAATAGGATATTATACTGATGAAGATAACAATGGATTGTATGAGCTAACTTTTGTGAGTCAAGAAATTATTTATGCTAATAAGAATGCACAGTTTTTATTTCAAAATTTAATAAATACAACAGATATAGAATTTAATAATTTTAGCACATTAGGTTCAACTAATATGAGGCATATGTTTTCACATGCAAAGAAATTATATGATTTAGATTTGGAGTGTTTCGACACAAAAGATGTAACTTCTATGGAGGCCATGTTTATTGAAGCGAGTAGTTTGGCTCAATTAAACTTGAGTAAATTCAATACTATCAATATAAAAGAAGGCTATGGAATGTATTCAATGTTTAGGGGTTGTAGTTCTTTGAAAAAGTTAGATTTAAGTAATTTTAATACTGAAAAAGTAAAAACAATGACAAGTATGTTTTATGCATGTAGTGAATTAACAGAGCTAAATATAAAAGGATTTGATACAAGTAATGTAATCAGTATGCAATCAATGTTTTCACGGATGCAAGAGCTTAGTAGAATTAGATGTAAGTAATTTTGACACAAGTAATGTAATAACTATGTATGGTATGTTTAATGGTTGCAGTGGATTAACAGAGCTAGATTTAAGTGGATTTAATACAAGTAAAGTAACCAATATGATTGGAATGTTTCAGTACTGCAGTAGTTTAAAAAAAATAGAACTAAGTAATTTTGACACAAGTAATGTAACATCTATGTCATATATGTTTTTCTATTGTAATAGTTTGCAAGAATTACATATAAGTGAATTTGATACAACTAGAGTAACTGATATGAGTGCAATGTTTTTTGGATGCAGTGAACTAACAAAATTAGATGTTAGTAAATGGGATACTAGTAATGTAACAAGTATGCTTAATATGTTTTATGATTGTAAATGCCTAATAAAATTAGATGTAAGCAATTTTCGAACAAGTCAAGTGTCTAATATGAAAGGGATTTTTTATAATTGTAGCCAATTAACAGAATTAGATGTAAGTAATTTTGATACGAGAAATGTAACAACTATGCAAGATATGTTTACTAATTGTAGAGGATTAACCAAACTAGATGTAAGTGATTTTAATACAGGTAATGTAATAAATATGTATGGTATGTTTAGTGGATGTAGTGGACTAACAGAACTGGATATAAATAATTTTGATACAAGTAAAGTGACAAGTATGGATGGAATGTTTCATGGTTGTAGAAATATAAAAGAACTAGATTTAAGTAGTTTTAATACAATTAATGTAAAACGGTATAAATTATATGTTTTTTTCATGTGATGAATTAACAACTGTATATGTAAGTGAATATGATTCTGAAAATAGTAAAGGGTGGACAACTAAAACAATAGATAATTGTAGAGTTGTATTTAGTAATTGTAGTAAACTAAAAGGAGGAAATGGAACAATTTTCAATGCAAGTAATACAGATGGAACCTATGCACGAATAGACACAGAAGAGACACTAGGATATTTTACAAACATAAAAGACAAACTGTTAAATGTGGAATAGATAATATTAGATTAAAAAAAGAGAGGGAAAAATACGAATATGAAAAAATGGAAACCTGAAAGCCTTGGGGCTGTACACACACACACACGGGGACATTTATAAAAAGAAGAATAAGTAAAAATTTGCTATTGCTATTAATATTAACAATAGCAATAATGATAATGGGAATAGGATATTCAGCAATAGAATCAGTAACAGGAGAAATAGAAGGAACAGTAGTAGCAGAAGCACAAAACGGAATATTTATAACAGATGTAGAATATGTGAGTGATGTGGATGCGAACAAGGTGAGTTCAAAGATAAATAATTTTTTAGGAACAATGATGCAAAGCACGATAGAATTATCGAAAACAAATCAAGTATCAGAAATAAAATACAAAGTAACAGTACACAATAATTCAACAGAAACAGTACCATTTGTTGGAGTAGTGTATGATGATGATTTTTATGATAATCCTAATATAATATTTGAAATAACACAAGAAGGTTTTCAAATAGGAGAGGCAATAGGGCCAAATGAAACAAAAGAAATATTTATTACATTTAAATATAAGAATGCAGATGACGGAAATGTACCTGAAAATACGATTTTGAAATCATACTTAAATTTTAAAATGACAGAACCAAATAGAATGGTACTTGCATCAAGTGTAGGTGAAACAGGAAAATATTTAACAAGTACTATAGCCAAAAATCAAATAGAATCTATAAAGTTTGAACAAGGAAGAGAACCAGAATATTCAGATAAAATAATAGAAAGATTTGATGCGTCAGAAAAACAAGATGAAAGCATAATAGGATATTATACAGATGAAGATAATAATGGTTTGTATGAACTTACATTTGTAAGTCAGGAAATAATTTATGCTAATAAAAACATATCGTTTTTATTTCAAAATTTAAATAATTTAGTAAAAATAGAATTCAATAATTTTAATACATTTGGCATAATAGATATGCAATTTATGTTTAGTGGTTGTGCTAAACTAGCTAAATTAGATATAACTAATTTTGAAACATCAAATGTAACAACTATGCGATATATGTTTAATGCATGTGCTAAATTAGAAGAATTGGATTTAAGCAATTTTGATACAAGTAATGTAAATAACATGGCCAATATGTTTGAGGGATGTAGTGAATTAACAGAATTAGATGTAAGTAACTTTAATACAAGTGAAGTAATAAATATGTCACGAATGTTTTTTGGATGTAATAGATTGACAAGATTAGAAATAGGTAAATGGAATACGAGTAATGTAACAACTATGGAAAGGATGTTCCGAGGATGTAAAGAATTAACAGAGTTAGATGTAAGTAATTTTAATACGAATAATACTACGACTATGTCATCAATGTTTTGTTATTGCAATAGTTTAACGAAATTAGATGTAAGTGGATTTGATACAAGAAATGTAACCAATATGAATGCAATGTTTTATGAATGTAGTGCTTTGACGGAATTAGATGTAAGTAATTTTAATACGAGTAATGTAACAGATATGGAGAATATGTTCAATGATTGTAATGGATTAATAAATTTAAATGTAAGGCATTTTGACACAAGTAAAGTAAAAAACATGAAATATATGTTTTCAAATTGTAATAATATTGCAGAACTAGATGTAAGTGGATTTAATACAAATGAAGTAACCAATTTTGAGGGGATGTTTAATAGATGTTATCAAGTAGGAAGCTTGAATGTGAATAATTTTAAAACAGAAAAATCTACTAGTTTTAAATTGATGTTTTCGAGGTGTGAAAATTTAAAAGAATTATATGTTGATAACTTTAATACACAAAATGCTACTAGCCTTGAAAGTATGTTTTCATATTGTGAGAATCTTATTTATTTAGATGTAAGTAATTTTGACACAAGTAATGTAAACACAGTAAGTGATATGTTTAGGTGTTGTAACAAATTAGAGGCAATTGAATTGGGAAATTGGAATACACAAAATGTAAAATATATGAGCACAATGTTTAAGGACTGCTTTTTATTAAATACATTAGATTTAAGTTCATGGGATACTAATAATGTTGTAAATATGAGATACATGTTCCAAAGTACAAGCAAACTAAAAACAATATATGTAAGTGAATATGATGATAAAGAAAATACTGGATGGATAACAGCAAATTATGATGATTCAAATTACAATATGTTATATGGTTGTGTAAGTATTATAGGTGGCAATGGTACCAAATATGATTCTAATTATGTTGATGCAACCTATGCGAGAATAGACACAGAAGAAGAACCAGGATATTTCACAAATATAAAAGATAAACCAGCAGAAACATAACAATAAAAGGTTAAAGGGTGTCCCCAGTGGTAAAAATTTTTACCAATAATAGGTGTCCCTACTGGTAAAAATAAAAAAATCAAAAAATGAAGAAATAAGAAGAAAAATGATAGAAAAGCAGAAAAATACAAAATTTTCTGCTTAATTTTTTGTCAATAAGTATTGCAAAAAAAAAATATTATTGATATGATTAACAAGAATGAAATAATATGCAAATTTATGTATAAATTATAAAAAAGAAAAGGAAAAAAGTAAAATGATAGAATTTAAAAACGTAAGCAAAAAATATGGAACAGGTACAGAAGCTGTAAAAAATGCGAGTTTTAGAATTGAAAAAGGAGAATTTGCATTTTTAGTAGGATCATCAGGAAGTGGAAAATCAACACTTATAAAATTAATATTAAAAGAAGAAGAACCAACATCAGGAAATATAATAATAAATGGAAAAGATACAACATTTTTAAAGAAAAGTAAAGTACCATATTTGCGTAGAAGTATGGGAGTTGTATTTCAAGACTTCAGATTATTACCAGATAAAACAGTATATGAAAATGTAGCATTTGCAATGTACATAGTAAAAGCGACCCCAAGACATATCCGTAGACAAGTGCCAATGGTATTATCATTAGTAGGGTTAAGTGGAAAAGCCAAAATGTATCCAAATGAACTATCAGGAGGAGAACAACAAAGAGTTGCTTTAGCAAGAGCATTAGTAAATAATCCATCAATGTTAATAGCAGACGAGCCAACAGGAAACTTAGATCCAGATACAGCATGGGATATAATGAATTTGTTAAATGAAATTAATATGAGAGGAACAACTGTAGTTGTGGCAACACATGCTAAAGACATAGTAGACCAAATGAAAAAAAGAGTTATACACATAAATAAAGGTGTAATAGTAAAAGATGATAAAAAAGGTGGGTATGATTGTGAGGTTTAATGTAATAAATTATTTAATAGGAGAAGGAATAAGAAATTTATTTAAAAACAAAAAATCAACAATGTCATCATTAATTATAATGTGTGCAACAATGTTGATATTTGGATTATTTTTTGTAATTGGAGAAAACTTAAATGCATTTGTAGAAAATGTGGCAGATGCTCAAGAAATAAGAGTAATAATAGATAATGATGCAACAGAAAGTGAAATTGAAGAAGTTGGAAATGAAATATTAGCAATAGACGGAGTAAAAAGTGCAGAATTTGTATCAAAAGATGAAGCGTTAGATTATATGAAAGATATGCTAGGAGATGAATTATTAGAAGGATATTCAGAGAGAAACATATTATCAGTTGCATATAATGTAACATTAACAGACTTAAAATTAAATAATGATGTACAAGATAGTATAAATCAACTTCCTCATGTAAAAAAAATAGTATCAAGCAATCAAGTAATATCACAAATAATTAGCCTAGCTAAAGGTGTTAGAATAGTAACAGGAGGAATATTAATATTATTAATAATAATATCTGTATCAATAATAACAAATACAATAAAATTAGCAGTACATTCAAGAAGAAAAGAAATTTCAATCATGAAATATGTAGGAGCTACAAATAGTTTTATTAGATGGCCATTCTTAGTAGAAGGAATAATAATTGGAATTGTTGCAGGCTTATTATCAGTTGCATTAATAGGTGGAGCATATACAGGAATAGCACATAAATTAGCGGAAACATCATTTTTACAAATGGCAAATTGGACATTATTGAATTTTGCAGATATGTTTAATTTAATATTAATAGTATATCTAGGTTTAGGAATTGGAATAGGTGTACTTGGAAGTAGTATATCAATGAGAAAATATTTAGAAGTTTAATTAAACAGAAAGGGTGGAAATGTAGAGAATGCGTAGGCTTATAACAATAATTTTAATATTAGTAATAACTTGTAGCCTATGTATTTGCGTACACGCACAAGACCTTACAGAATTACAAGAACAATCAAGTCAATTAACACAAGCAATAGATGAATCTAATAATAGATTACAGGCTGTTCAGGAACAATTATCAACTAATATGCAAGCATTACAGGATTTGGATGATCAAATATCACAATCTCAAAATGAGTTAAACACTATAAATACTGATATCAATGATTTGATGAAGCAAATAAATGAAAATGAAGACAAGCTTTCTAAAACACAAGCTAAATTGGATGACGTTCAAGATTTATTAGATGCAAGGATTATTAAAATGTATGAGACTCCTAAATTTGAATTTTTACAAGTGTTATTGACATCTAAAAGTGCAACAGAATTTTTATCAACATATTATGCAATGAAAGAACTAGCAGAATATGATAAAGAATTATTAGAAACAGTAAAAAAACAAAAAGAAGATATAGAAACAACAAAAAAAATATTAGCAGAGAAAAAGAAACAGGTAGTAGAAAATAAACAAAAACAACTGAAAAAAACTCAAGTGTTAGCAAATACAAAAACGATGAGACAATATTATATAAGTAAATTATCAACTGAAGAACAAGCGCTACAAGCTAAAATAGATGAATACAATTCTCAAGTAACAGCGATAGAATCAGAAATAAAATTAATGGCTCTAAACAGTATTAGTGCAGATTATATTGGAGGAGCAATGGTTTGGCCGATTCCAGGTTATACAACAATAACTTCAGAGTATGGAATGAGAGTTCATCCTATAACAGGAGCATATAAATTGCATACAGGTACTGATATAGGTGCACCAATGGGAGCAGATTTTGTCGCAGCAGCTAAGGGAGTTGTAACAAAAGCAGAAATGACTCCAGCATATGGTAATATGGTAATTATTGATCATGGTGGAGGAGTTCAAACTTTATATGCACATGGAAGCCAAATTTTGGTGCAAGTAGGACAAGAAGTAGAAGCAGGTACACCTGTTTTGAAAGTTGGCTCAACAGGGTATTCAACTGGACCACATGCTCATTTTGAAATAAGAATAAATGGACAAACAGTAAATCCTATGGAATATTTACTAAAACAAGATGAACTACAAAAAATCACTCAAAATAATGGGGAAAATCAAGAAGAAACAAATGGTGAAGAATAAAATACAATATAGAGAGGAAGAATTATAATGAAAAAAAACATATTGAAAACAATTGGAATTACAATATCGACAATCTTAATTTTGCAAAATTCACAAGTATTTGCTGTTACACAAAAAGAAATACAACAAAAAAAAGAACAAGCTCAACAGCAAACTGCTGAAAATGATAGTAAAATAGATGAAGCAGAAAAGAAAAAAGAAGAAATTGCAAATGAAAAATCAGAAACAATGAAAACTGTTGAAAATCTAATAACAAAAATATCAGATGCTGAAACAGATGTTGATAATTTGCAAGACAAAGTTCAAAATTTACAAACACAAATATCAAATAAAGAAAAAGACATACATCAAATGGAAGAAGAATATACTAAACAAGAAGATCTTCTTGATACAAGAATTGTTGCTATGTATGAAAGGAGTCAAACTTCATTTTTAGATGTATTTTTAAATGCATCTAGTATGACAGATGCATTAGCTAAATATTATGCTGCGTCTGAATTGTTTGAATCAGATAAAGAGCTAATTCAAGCAACAAAAGATCAAAAAACAAAGATCGAAAATGAAAAAACTGAACTAGAAAATAATAAAAAAGAATTAGATTCTTCACTTGCTGAACAAAAAACAAAAGTAAATGAATTACAAAGTTTAAAAAGCGAAAAACAAAGTTATGCTAATAAATTAACTCAAGATGAAAAAGAAGTTCAAAAAGAAATTGAAGAATTACAAGCTGATAATAAACAGATTGAAAAAGAAGTTAAAGAAGCTGAAAAAAAATATCAAAAACAATTAGAAGAGCTTAAAAAACAACAGCAAAATAACAGTAATTCAGGTTCAAAAAATAATTCAGGTTCGAATTCAAATACATCACCATCAACAGGTTCTGGATATTTTATGAGACCAATTTCAGGTGGTTCAATATCAGCAAATGGATATTATCCTTCAAGTGGAAAATTCCATGGTGCAATAGATTATGCTGTGTCAGTTGGAACAACTGTTATGGCTGCAGCTGATGGTGTAGTAATGACAACAGCAGACTTATCATCAAGCTATGGAACTCATGTTGTAATAAGACATGCAAATGGAACGCAAACATATTATGGACATGGAACTAGAGGCTCTATATGTGTAAAACCAGGTCAGATTGTAAAAAAAGGTGAAAAAATAATGTTAAGTGGAAGTACAGGAAATTCATCAGGACCACATTTGCATTTTGAAGTAAGAGTATCACCATATAGTTATAAATATAGTGCAACAGCTTATGGGCAAGACAGTAGGGTAGATCCAAACAAATACATGTAAAATAATAAAAAGAAAGGCAATGTAAAATGGAAGAAGATAATTATTTAAAAAGACAAAGAATTTATAAAACTATAATGTTAGTTGTATTAACAGCATTCTTAACATTTATATTAACTACGATATATATAACTAATAAAAATAATTCAAATAATGATAGTCAGTCAATTTCTTCAATATTTGGAATAGAATCTTCAAATGACAATCAATTAACTAAATCAATAAAATATATAAAAACAATATTAGATAAATACTATTTGAATGATATAGATGAAGATAAAGCTGTTGAAGGTGCACTAGAAGGTTATGTTTCATCTTTAGGAGATCCATACACAGAATATATTCCAAAAGATGAAATGGAAGATTATAAAAATAATTTAATGGGAAATTATGTTGGTGTTGGAATTTATATGGCTCAAAATTCTAAAGATAATACGATAGTTGTATTATCTCCAATAAAATATAGTCCAGCAGAAGAAGCTGGTATTCAACCAGGGGATATTATAAAAAAGATTAATGGAGTTGAGTATACTGGGGAAGATATGACAGCAGCTGCAAATAGTATAAAAGGTGAAGAGGGATCAACTGTTACTTTAGAAATACAAAGGAGCCAAGAAATTAAAACTTTTGAGATAACAAGAAAGAAAATTACAACAAACCCTGTTATTTCTGAAAAATTAGATAATAATATTGGATACTTAGAAGTAACAAGTTTTGATGAAGATACTGCTGAAAATTTCAAAGCAAAATATGAAGAATTAAAATCACAAGGAATTACATCATTAATTATAGATTTAAGAAACAATGGTGGAGGACTTGTAGAACAAGCATTAAAAATAGCAGATTATATAGTTCCAAAAGGAAAAGATTTATTGGTAACAGTAGATAAAGATAAAAATGAAAAAGTTGAAAAATCTGAAGAAGATGTTCTTATAGATATGCCAATTGTTGTATTAGTTAATGAAAACTCTGCGAGTTCATCAGAAATTTTAGCAGGAGCTTTAAAGGATTTAAATGAAGCTACAATAGTTGGAACTACAACATATGGAAAAGGAGTTATTCAACAATTATTAACTCTTAGAAATGGTGCAGGATTAAAAGTTACTGTTGAAGAATATTATACTCCAAACAGAACAAAAATTAATGGAGTTGGTATTGAACCAAACGAAAAAATTGAATTACCAGAAACTGTTTCAAATCATCTTTTAGTACAAAGAGATCAAGATACACAATTACAAAAAGCAATTGAAATATTAAAGTAATAAGACTTATATAAGGAGTTTTAGAAATGAAATTAAATTTAGCAAATAAACTAACAATATTTAGAATAATATTGGTGCCAATTATGGCAATCATACCATATTTAAATTTACAAGGTGATTTTTTAGGAATGCCACTAATGTATTTCATTATGGAATTAATATTTATTGTAGCATCAATAACAGATAAATTAGATGGATATATAGCACGTTCAAGAAATCAAGTAACTACATTTGGAAAGTTTTTAGACCCACTTGCAGACAAAATATTAGTATTAACAGCAATGGTATTATTAGTAGAATTAGGAAAAATTCCCGCATGGATACCTGTTATTGTTTTAGCTAGAGAATTTTTAGTATCAGGATACAGACTAATAGCAGTAGAAAAAGGTGGAAAAGTTATAGCTGCATCAATTTGGGGAAAATTAAAAACTGTTACACAAATGATAGCAATTATATTAGTTATGTTTGATAAAAATGCTTTTTGGGATTGCTTTAGAGGTGGATTAACAGGTGTTGATTTTGGAATAAATTTAGTAGCAACTTTATTATTGTTAATATCAACATTTGCAACAATCTTTTCTGGAATAGATTACATGAAAAATGGAAAAGATTTACTAAAAGATTAAAAAAACTTGACAAAATAAAAAAAGTGGAGTATTATACTACTTGTTAATATAAAGGCGACCAGTAAAAGTCGCTCTTTATGCGTATATACCGTTTTGACTTAAGAAAGGGAAGTGATTATTATGGAAGAAAAAGAAGTAATATTAACTAAAGAAGGATATGACAAATTAGAGAAAGAATTAGAATTTTTAAGAACAGAAAAAAGATCAGAAATAGCTGAAAGAATAAAAGTAGCTTTAGGATTTGGTGATCTATCAGAGAATTCAGAATATGATGAAGCTAAAAATGCACAAGCTGAAAATGAAGGAAAAATAGCAGAATTAGAAAATAAAATTAGATATGCAAAAATTATAGATGAAAAAGAAATAGATACAAAAACAGTTCAAATTGGAAATACTGTTACATTATATGATGTTGAATTTGATGAAGAAGTAGAATATACTATAGTTGGCTCAACAGAAGTAAATTTAGCAGAAAATAAAATATCAAATGAATCACCAATAGGAAAAGCACTTTTAGGAGCAAAAAAGGGTGCAAAAGTACAAGTAAATGCTCCAGCAGGTGTAATAGAATATGAAATAAGAAAAATAACAAAATAAAAGAATGTCAAAAATTTGTTTGACATTCTTTTTCTTTTATGATATTATACTGTTAAATTAAAAAGGAGAAGTGATTTAAATGGGAAACAGAGCAGAAACCACAAGAAAAGAGAAAGCAATATTAAAATTTATTGAAGAGCAAGTTAAAGCAAATGGATATCCACCATCAGTAAGAGAAATAGGAAAAGCGATAGGATTAAGTTCAACAGCAACAGTACATGGATATTTAGCAAAATTAGAAAAGCAGGGATTTATTAAAAAAGAAGACAAAAAAGGAAGAACATTAAAAGTAATAAAAGGAACAGATGGAAAGCCAGTACAAGAGTCAAACAAAAATTTCTATACCCAAAAAGAAATGGTTGAAGTACCTGTTATAGGAAAAATAACTGCTGGACAACCAATATTAGCAGTAGAAAATGTAACAGATACATTTCCTATTCCAATCGACTTTGTAGGAAATTGCGATAGCTTCATGCTAACAGTAAGGGGAGAAAGTATGATAGAAGCTGGAATATTAGATGGAGACTATATACTTGTAAAAAAACAAAGTAATGCAAATAATGGAGAGATAGTAGTTGCTTTAATAGAAGATGAAGCGACAGTAAAAACATTTTACAAAGAAAAAGACCATATACGTCTACAACCAGAAAATCATACAATGGATCCAATAATAGTGCCAAATTGTCAAATATTAGGAAAAGTTGCTGGGGTATTTCGAAAAATGTAGAGATATCATGTTAATAAAAAAATAGCAAGAAAAATCTTGCTATTTTTTGTCCAGTATAATATAATGGAACAAAAAAAGGAGAAAAACAAATGAACAAAAATAAAGATGTAATAAAAAAAATAGTAATATTATTGTTGGCACTAGTTGTAATTGGATTTGTAGTTGTAAAAGCCGAAATCTTTATAAAAGAAAAGACTGATGGAAAAATAAATCTAATAATAAATAACAATAATGTAACGTCAAGATTGAAAAATGAAGTTAGAATAGATGACGGAATTATATATGTATCAATGGATGATATGAAAAACTTTTTTGATAAATATATCTATATAGAAGAAGAAACAAACGAGATAGTTACAACTTATAATGACAAAATTGCAAGCATAGGATTTGAATCAAACAAGCTAACATTAAATGGTTCAACAAAGAAAATATCAGCACATGCATTAAAAGATAATGACATTGTATATATGCCAATTAGTGAAATGCAAGATGTATATAATATAGAATTAAAAAATATAGAAGATACAAAGGTAATAACAATAGATTCATTAGACAGAGAACAAATTAGTGCAGATACAAAATCCAAAATATCTATAAGAAGTAAAAGTAGATTTTTCTCAAAAACAGTAGATAAAGTTCAAAAAGGTGAAACGGTTATTTTAGTTGACAATGGACAAGATTCAGGATGGGCAAAAATAAGAACACAAAAAGGGAAAGTAGGATATGTTAAAGCAAATAAATTAACAGATATCACTACAATAAGAGAGGCAAAAGAAAGAACTAAACAAATAACTGGAAAAGTAGATATGTTTTGGGATTACTACTCACAATACGTAAAAGCACCAGACAGAACAGGTCAAACTATAGATGGAGTAAATGTAGTATCACCATCATTCTTCTATTTAGATAAAAATGATGGATCTTTAAAAGATAATGTTGGAGATGCAGGAATAGCTTATATAAATTGGGCACATTCAAATGGATATAAAGTATGGCCAATGATTTCAAATGCTGAAGCTGGAATAAAAATAACGTCTACTATATTAAATAGTTATAGCAAAAGACAAGAATTAATAGAAAGAATTGTACAAAAATGTGCACAATATGATATTGACGGAATAAATGTAGACTTTGAAAATATGTATGAAGCAGATAAAGACAAATATTCAAGATTTATTATAGAATTAATGCCAAGAATGTTAGAAATGGGAATAGTTACATCAGTTGATGTAACAGCACCAGATGGTGATCCTAATTGGTCATTATGTTTTGATAGAAATGTTTTGGGAGATGTTGCTGATTACTTGATATTTATGGCTTACGATCAATATGGAACATCAAGTACAAAGCCAGGAACTACAGCAGGATTAAATTGGGTAGAAACTAGTTTAAAGAAAATTATAGATTATGATCAAGTAGATACGCAAAAAATTATTTTAGGAATGCCATTTTATACAAGACAATGGACTGTTACTGCAGATGGACAAATTAAAGATAGAACTGTTGTTAGTATGATGAATATTAAAATTCCTAATAATGTTGAAAAACAATGGGATGATACATTGAAACAATATTATATAGAATATGCTTCAGGAAAAAATACAGTTAAAATGTGGATTGAAGATGGAACATCAATTAAAGAAAAAGTTTCTTTAGTTTCTAAGTATAATTTAGGTGGAACTTCTTGTTGGAGAAAAGATATGGAAACATCTAATGTTTGGACTATAATTAAAGAAGGACTTTCAAAATAAATAAAAACTGAGTTAACTACAATGTAGGAGACTCAGTTTTTGTTTTTGTGGAATAAATTAATACTATATCGAATACACATCAATAGAGGTGTAAAAAATGAAAACATTTTATATTGAAAAAATGGATAAGCATAGATTTATTTTATTTAAAACTAAAATAGAAAATGATAATTTCAAAATATATGCAGACTTGGAAAAGGCAAAAGACATAAAAAAAGTAGTAAAAAAATTAATAAAATGTGAAGCAACAAACGTCGTATTAAGTAGAGAGTTATGTGAAAATAAGAATTTAATTAATGCACTAAATTTAAACAATATAAAAATATTTGATGGAAGATGGCTAGAAAAATATATATCTTTTGAATTACTTGATTATATAATAAGAAAAAATAGTTTAAAAAAAGAAGAAATTGAAATTGCAATAACAACAAATGAAATAACAGATATTAGTATAGAAACAATAAAAGAACTGTCAAAACAATATAAAAGAGTAAATGTTGTAACAAATCATATAGATAAATTGAGAAAAATAGAAAAAGAAATATATGAGAAAAATGGGATTTTAATAGTTATTTCAAATAATGAGAAAAAAAGTCTAATAAGGTCGAAAATAATACTAAATTTAGATTTTAATAAAGAAGTATTAAATAGGTACAGGATAAATGAAAATGCTGTAATTATAAACCTAGAAGGCAATATGAGAATATATTCAAAACGTTTTAATGGAATAAATATAAATGATTATGAAATTGAAGTTGGAAGAGAAGAAACTATTTGGAGAGAGAACATGCAAAAATTTAAAACTAAAGATTTACTTGAAGCCAATCTATATATGAAAGATACTTTTAAACATATACGTGGAAAAATTGCTAAAAATAAGGTTTCAATAAAAGATGTATTTGGAATAAATGGAAAAATTTTTAACCAATGATGAAAAATTTAAAGAATTTCTTAAAATACTTTTCTTTTTTTATGAAATGTATTATAATGTTATCAATGTTTAACCAATTAATATCTTGGGAAAGGAAAGAGATAAAAAATGGGAAAGAAAAAGAAGAAAATAACAAATAAAAGAACTAAAAAGGGAAATAAAGATGCAAAATCAAAAAGAAAAGATACTAAAATGAAGTTTAAATATAAACATCCTAAATTAGCACTAGCACTGAAAATTTTATTAATAATATTAGTTATATTAATTGTAGTTGGAGCTGGAGTTGGAATTGGATTAATATTTGGAATTGAAAAAGAAGATTTCTCAATAGATATGTCTGACTTAATAATGAAAGAAAACTCAACAATAGTAGATACAGACGGAAATGTGTTAGCAGAACTAAATGGAGACGAAAGTAGAAAGATTATTACACTTGAAGAGATGTCACCATATTTGCCAAAAGCTTATATATCAATAGAAGATGAAAGATTTGAACAACATCATGGAGTTGATATTAAAAGAACAGGAGCAGCAGTACTTTCATTTTTAACTCATGGTGGAAAATCAACAGCAGGAGGAGGAAGTACAATTACTCAACAAGTTGTAAAAAATGTAACACAAGAAAAAGCCTCTAGTGGTGCTGCAGGTGTAATTAGAAAATTAAAAGAATGGTCAAAAGCATATCAAATAGAAAAAGCAATGTCAAAAGATCAAATAATTGAAATATATTTGAATTTGATATATATAGGAAATGGCGGAAGCGAAAAGCATGGTGTAGAAATCGGATCAGAATACTATTTTAATAAAACTGCAAAAGATTTAAGTATAGCACAATGTGCATTTTTAGCAGGAATAAACCATTCACCAAATGCGTATAATCCATATTCAGGAAATGATGTTACAGAAAAAATATCTAAAAGAACAAAAACGGTATTATCACAAATGAAAAAATTTGACTACATAACACAGGAAGAATATGATGCAGCTGTCGCAGAAGTAGATGCTGGATTTAAATTTGAAAATGGTGTTAAAGGAAATATTTATTCTTCACATACTGATGCACTAATAACTCAATTAATACAACAAATAATGGATGAAAAACAAATATCAAAAGATGCAGCAGAAACATATTTACAGACTAGCGGACTAACAATATATTCAACACAAGTATCATCAGTACAAAATGTTATGGAAGAAGAATCAAAAAAAGGTAAATACAAATTAGAATTGAAAGATAAAGCTGGAAAAGTAGTGAAGGATGAAAGTGGTTCACCAATTCTAGCTCAGGGTGCAGCAGTAGTTATAGAGCCATCAACAGGAAAGGTTGTTGGAGCTGTTGGACAATTAAGAGAAAAAACAACTTCAAGAGGATTAAATAGAATAAGTTCAAAAAGACAGACAGGATCCTCTATAAAACCTTTGGCAGATGTACTGCCTGGGATTGAAGAAGGTACAATAACACCTGCAACAATCTATGCAGATTTAAAAACAACATTTGGAAAAGATTATGAGCCTGAAAACTACAATAAATTTACAGGCCTAAGAACTGTTAGAACAGCATTAACAACATCTCAAAATATACCATTTATTAAAGTTATGGCTGAATTAACACCACAAAAATCAATTGAATATATGGAAAAGATGGGAATATCTTCACTTGTTCATGCAAGTGACAATAAAGAACATAATGACGAAAATTTATCATTAGCAATAGGAGGAATGACATATGGTGTAAGTCCATTAGAAATGGCAGCAGCATATGCATCAGTTGCAAATGATGGAACATATATAGAACCAACATTTTACACTAAAGTAGAAGATTCAAATGGAAAAGTTGTATTAGAACCAAATCAAAAAACAGAAAAAGTATGTTCAGCTGAAACTGCATATATCATAAAGAACTTAATGCAATCAGTCATAAATGGTGCAGATGGATTTGCTGGAACAGCCAAATATTGTGCAATTAATGGAATTGACGTAGCAGCAAAAACAGGAACAACAAACTCATCAAAAGATAGATGGTTATGTGGATTTACAAATTATTATGCTTGTGCTGCATGGTATGGATTTGATGATCCTCAAAGAATTAATTTTTCTGGAACAAATCCAGCAGGACAATTATTCTCTGGAATAATGTCACAAATTCATAAAGGCTTAGAAGATTCAACATTTAAAGAACCAGAAAATATAGTACATGCAACTGTTTGTAGAACAAGTGGATTACTTGCAACAGATAAATGTTCAAATACTTATTCAGAAATCTTTACAAAAGATCATGTACCAGAAACATGTGATGCACATAAGAGTCAATATACAATATGTACAGAATCTGGAAAATTAGCAAATGAATTTTGTCCATCAAAAGAAAGAAGATCTGCTAATTATGTTGTTGAAAAAGAAAGACTTGGATTGTGGACTACATCTGGAATTAATTCAACAATGGGAACAGCACCAACTGAATATTGTACAATACATAAAAAGTCAACAGAAACTGTAAAACCAACAGAACCGAACACATCAACAAATGTAACAGTCGAAGAACCAAGTGATGGAAGTAATACACAACCATCAACACCAGATACACAACCAGCAGAACCAGAAACACCAAATACACCAGAAACACCAGACTCAGATAATACAGGAGATAGTAGCAATAATACAGATGATGAAAATAACAATGAATAATAGAAAAGTGGCTATGCCACTTTTCTTGAATATAAAGGGAGGAAATAATGGACATATATTTTTATAATACTTTAACAAAAAAGAAAGAACTATTTAAATCAATAGAGCCAGGAAAGGTAAAAATATATTCATGTGGACCTACAGTATACAAAGATGCGACAATAGGAAATATGAGAACCAATTTATTTCAAGATACATTAAGACGTGTATTAAGATATAATGGATATGAATTAAAACATGTAATGAATATTACAGATGTTGGACACCTTGTTTCAGACGGAGATGAGGGTGAAGACAAGATGCTGAAATCTGCTAGAGAAGAACATAAGACTCCTATGGAAATTGCAGAACATTATACTAAATTATTTTTTAGAGATTTAGAAAGATTAAATATAGAAACACCAGAAATAGTATGTAAAGCTACGGAACATATAAAAGAAATGCTAGAATTAGTAGAAAAAATAATGGAAAGAGGATATGCATATGAAACTTCTACTGCTATATATTTTGATGTATCTAAACTAGATGAATATGGAATATTATCTGGAGTAAATCTTAGAGAACAAAAAGCAGGAGCAAGAGTAGAAGTTGATCCAGAAAAAAGAAATCCATATGATTTTGCTTTATGGATAAAAGCTCCTGAAAATCATTTAATGAAATGGGATAGCCCATGGGGACCAAGTTATCCTGGCTGGCATATTGAATGTTCAGCAATGAGTACAAAGTATTTAGGAGAAATATTTGATATACATACAGGTGGAATTGATTTAATACCAACACACCATGAAAATGAAATTGCTCAAAGCAAAGGGGCATGTGGTAAAATACCAGCTCATTATTGGATGCATGGGGAATACCTATTAATAAATGGTGGAAAGATGTCAAAAAGCTTAGGCAATGTTTATTTAATGGATGACATTATAAATAGAGGATATGATCCATTAGTATACCGATTATTTAATTTTTCATGCCATTATAAAGGAAAACTAAACTTTACTTGGGATGGAATAGAAGCAGCATCAGTATCGTTAAATCGTTTAAGAGAAGGATATCAAAAACATTTAAATGGAACTGATACTATATCAGAGGATATAATAAATGATATGGAAAATAGATTCCATCAAGCTATAAATGATGATTTAAATATGCCACTTGCAATGAGTGTTGTATGGGAAGCTGTAAAATATCCAGAAAAATCACCTAAAGTGGCACAATTATTAGAAAAATTTGATACAGTTTTAGGCATAAAAATAACTGAAAAGAAAGAAGAACAACAAATTCCAGAAGAAATTTTAGATTTAGTAGAGCAAAGAAAAATTGCAAGAAATGAAAAGAATTGGACTGAATCTGATAGATTAAGAGATTTAATTATTGAAAAAGGATATAATATAAAAGATACAAAAGATGGAGTTAAAATAGAGAGAAGAGGAAATCTATAAAAGATTCCTCTTCTTTGTTGTGAATCATGCAAGTATTTCTTGAATTTTTTCAACTGTTATGTTTTTAGTTTCTTCAATAGATAAACTCGAAGTATCCAAATACCACATTGGACAAGTAATGCCCTGATAGAACTCTTCTAATTCAGCTTTGTAAAAGCTCAAGAAATCTTCATTAGTCAAGACAATTTTACCACCCATAGCTAATCTTCTTTTCATAGATTCTTTAATAGAAACATCAATTACAAAAAGATAGTCAGGCAATAAATTGAATTGATCATTCATTTCATGAAGAATTCTAAGAAGAGATTCAGATTGTTCTTTTGAGCAAGCATCTTGTTTGTACAAGAACTTTGCCCAAAACAAAGCATCACAATAACCTCTGTCTAATAAGATGAGTTCTTCTGTTGAATATGGAATTTCTAAAAGAGATTGCAATTGTCCAAAGGTAATCCATGTGTTCCGAATCCAAGTCTTTTTAGGAATTTCCGCAGGTACAAGTTCAGCATCTTCTTGCATAATTTTTACTTTTAATCCATTACTTTGCAAGTCTTTTGCAAGATTATGAATTAAAGTTGTTTTACCGGAATTAGGTAAACCAGTAAACTCAATTGTTAAAGGCCGTCTATTCATACTGTGCCCTCCTTTAAAGTTTTTATTTATAAAGTAAAACAATTATAACATATAGTTAATAAATGTCAATAATTAGAGAACAATAACTTGTAAAATTGAAAAAAATGTAATATAATATTTGGGGTAAAGGAGAGAGAATTATGGATAAAATTGAATATGCGATTTTTTATGCAACAAAGGCTCACAAAGGTCAAAAAAGAAAACAAAAAGATGTGGATATGATATTCCATCCATTTACAGTTGGAATGATATTGCAAAGAAATGGATGCGATGAAGATATAGTTACAGCAGGAATATTACATGATGTAGTAGAAGATACTCAACATACATTTGAAGATATAGAAAAAGAATTTGGAAAAAAGGTTAGAGACTATGTATATGATGCTTCCGAACCAGACAAAAGTTTACCTTGGAAGGAAAGAAAACAACATACAATAAATCATATAAAAACAGCTCCACTTGGTTCAAAATTGATTGTAGCATGTGATAAAATAAATAATTTAGAAGATTCTATTTCTAATATAAAGGAATGTGGAGAAGATAAAGTATTATCTAGAAATCCAGAAGAGCAAAAATGGTATTATACAAGTGTATATAAAAGCTGTATAGAAAATGTTGAGGCTAATCATCCAATATTTGTAAGATATAAAAAAGTTTTAGAAGAACTATGGAAGTAAAGAAGGAGAGAAAATGATAGATTTTAAAAATATAATAGCAAATGCAATAGCACAAGTTATAAATGTTGATAAAAACGAAATAAAAAAATCAATAGAAAAGCCAAAAGGAACTGAAAATGGAGATTATGCATTTCCATGTTTTAGGTTGGCAAAAACATTAAAAAAAGCACCACAAGCTATTGCTACAGAAATAAAAGAGAATATTAAATTAAATGAAAATGAAATAATAAAAGTAGATGTTGTAGGTGGATATTTAAACTTTTTTGTAAATAAAGAATTATTAGCCAAAGAAGTTTTACAAGAAGTGTCTAATGATGAGGAATATAGCAAATCAACAGTAGGAAATGGAAAAAATATAGTAATAGACTATTCTGCTCCTAATATTGCAAAACCATTTCATATTGGACATTTACGTTCAACTGTAATAGGGGCGGCATTATACAAAATATATAAATATTTGGGATATAATGTAACAGGAATAAATCATTTAGGAGATTATGGAACACAATTTGGAAAATTAATTGAAGGATATAAATTGTGGGGAAATGAATATAATATTGAAGAAAATCCAATAGATGAATTAACTAAGATTTATATAAGAATTAATCAAGCTTGTAAAGAAGATGAACAAGTTTTAGAAAATTGTAGAAATAATTTCAAAAAACTTGAAGATGGAGATCCTTATTGTGTTGAGATTTGGCAAAAATTTAGAGAACTAAGTTTAAAAGAATTCCAAAAAGTATACGATATATTAGGTAGCAAATTTGATTCTTGGAATGGTGAAGCTTTTTATTCAGACAAAATGGCAGAAATTGTTGAAATTTTAGAAAAGAGTGGAAAATTAATAGAATCTGAAGGAGCAAGGATTGTAGACTTAGAAGATAAAGGAATTAACACACCATGTATAATAGAAAAAAGCAATGGATCATCAACATATGCAACAAGAGATTTGGCTGCAATTATGTATAGAGCAAGAACATATGATTTTGACAAAGCTTTATATGTTACATCATATGAACAAGTACTACACTTCAAACAAGTATTTGAAGTTGCTAAACTTCTTGGATTAGATGAAAAATATACAAATGGATTAGAACATGTTGCTTTTGGAATGGTATTATTACCAACAGGTAAAATGTCAACAAGAGAAGGAACAAGTGTAAAATTAAGTGAATTACTCGATGAAGCAATATCAAGAGCAAAAACAATAATTGAACAAAAAAATCCTGAACTTGAAAATAAAGATGAAGTAGCTAAAAAAGTCGGAGTAGGTGCAGTAATATTTAATGATTTAGCACAATCAAGAATAAAAGATGAAATATTTGATTGGGATACAATTTTGAATTTTCAAGGTGAAACAGGTCCATATATTCAATATACTTATGTACGTACCAAAAGTGTTATGGAAAAAGCTGGAGGAGTACCTGAAATTAAAGAAATTAATACAAATTTATTACAAGATGAGTATTCAATTAGATTAATAAAATTAATATATGAACTTGAAGATGTATTGGTTCAAGTTACAGAAAAGAATGAACCATCAATCTTATCAAGATATCTAATAGATGTGGCTAAAGCATATAGTAATTTTTATAATGAAAATAAAATTATCAATGAAGATAAAAATCTTCAAAATGCTCGTGTTTATTTGACTTATTCAGTTGGGAAAATTTTAAAAATTGGTGCAGGATTACTTGGAATAGAAATGCCAGATAGGATGTAGAAATAAAAAGTTATCAATCGTTACCAGTAGGGACACCCTTGTTACCAGTAGGGACACCCTTTGTCGGTAAAAATCGTTACCAGAGGGGACGTTACCAGTAGGGACACTCATTAATGGTAAAACTTAATATTTAAAGTAGTTAATTAATAAATATAGTTGAATACATATTAATTAAACTAACATTTTAATATACGTTTTACCATTAATGAGTGTCCCTACTGGTAACAAGGGTGTCCCCTCTGGTAACTATTAGTAACTTTTAACGTCTCCATTTCATACTAATTTTATCTTGTGCCATTTTCTTTTTAGGAGCAATAAAATTAGTACGATATTCTTGTTTCCATATTGGAGGAATAAAAAATCCATTACCATAAGTATTATATTTAGGAGCAAGGGGAGTTGTATAAAAAACACCAAAAGACCTTAAACTACAAAGCATAGAAACATATATAAATAATCCAACACTAATACCTAAAAAACCAGTTGTAACACCTAATGCAATAAACCAAAATCTAAATACACGAACGTGGAAGCCGAAAGAGAAATCAGGAATAGCAAAGGAAGCAATACCAGTCATAGCAACAATAATTATAAGTGTAGGACTGACAATACCAGCATTAACAGCAGCATCTCCTAAGATCAAAGCACCAACAATTCCTATAGAGGATCCGATTGTTGATGGAACTCTTAAACTAGCTTCACGTATAAGTTCAAATGATATTTCCATAAGCAAGAGTTCAAATACTATGGGAAAAGGAACATTTTCTCGTGCAGACAAAATTGAAAATAATAATTCTGTTGGCAATAGCTCTTGATGAAAACTTGTAATAGCCATATAAATACCGGGTAATAAAAGAGTAATCAGTGTTGCAAGTACACGGATAAAACGCAGGAAGTTGGCAAACAATGGACGTAAATTTGTATCTTCAGGAGAAAATAGAAAATCCTCAATTGTTGCTGGTAAAATTATTGCATATGGATTACCATTGACAATAATAATAACTCTTCCTTGAAATAGGTATTTTGCACATTTGTCAGGTCGTTCAGTAGAAAGTACTTGTGGAATTCCAAAACCTTCATCACTTTCAATTAATTGCTCTAATTGCCCCGTGGAAATTAAAGAATCAATATCTAAATTACTAAGTCTGTATTTTGCTTCAGACACTAGATCACTGTTTGCTAGATTTTGAAGATAACACACACCACATTTAGTTTGACTAATTTTTCCAACAGGAATAGTTTCTATAACTAAATTTTCATTATTTACAATACGCCTAATAATAGAAGTATTTGTTCTAATATTTTCAACAAAACCCTCTTGAGAACCTTTTATAACTGCCTCGTTTTCAGGAGTGCTAACACTACGTTGTTCATATTTTTTTACATCAATATCAAAAGCAACTGTAAGAGTATCAATAAAAAGTAGACAATCCCCCATGTTAATTCCAGAGAAAACATCTTTGTAATCTTCAACTTTATTAACACTATTTTGAGGCAATAAACAATTATCAACAAATTCACATAAATTTCCATCAAAAGGCTTATCATGTTTAGTCTTCCCAGTCATTAATGGTTCTAAAATGAAATCATTAATTGAAATAGAGTCAAATAATCCATCAATGCAAATAATAAAACATTTATGATCTTTATTATTTGCAAATAAATTAAATTCTCTTATTATAATATCAGGACAAATTAAAGCATTATATTTACTTTTTAAAAAATCTAAGTTTTCTTTTATATTAGAAAAAACCTTATAATCCGCTTCTGGTGGTTTTACAGAGGAATTATCTGGCTGAGGCATAAGAGAAAAATAGTAATTATTCTTATCATTATATTTAATTAATTTATTAAAAATTTCCTTAAAATTCATAATAATAATATAAACAATAAAGGAAAAAATATTCAAAAAACTTGAAAACAATATGAGAATAATATATAATTGAATTAGTGCAATTAAAGAGAGAAAACTATAATTGCGTAAAAAATAGGGAGGAAATATGAAAGATAAAATATTAAGTTTTATATTAATTCTAATAATAGTAGCAATTATAGTTGTAGGAGGTATATTTGGATATACTGTATATGTAGAAATAACAGGAGAAGACCCCATACAAATTGATTTTGAAGGGTATGGAGGCTTGCTATCAAAAGATGATAAAGATACAGAAGATACTATTTCAATAGACAAAGATATATTTAATGGAATAGAAAATGATGAGAGTTCAACACAACCAATAGTAACTAATGTTAATAGATATAGACATTTATATGAGCAACTAAATAGTACAGCAAAAACAATATATGATAAATTATATGAAAATAGAGAAAATTTAAAAACTGGAACATATAAAATAGACTTTGGAAATACATTTCAGAAGCTATTATCAACAGAAACAGGAGAAAAAGAGTTAAAAAAGCAATATCAATCAGCAATAGAAGCATTAATATATGAAAATCCAGAATTGTTTTATCTTGAAGCAACAGGAATGTATATAAATATAGAAAAAGTAACTAAGATAAGTGGAATAAAGTATAATGTATATATTAATAATGGAAGCAAAGCTAATTACTTAACAAAAGGATTTAATAGTAAAGAAGATGTAGACTCTTATCAAGTGCAAATAGAAAAGGTAAGAGATTATATATTATCAAACTTAGAAGGAAAAAAAGATTATGAAAAAATAAAAATGGTTCATGATTATTTAGTAGATTCAATTGAATATGATTCTTCATTATCTAAAGATAATATATATGACATATATGGTGCTTTAGTATCAAGAGAATGTGTATGTGAAGGATATGCAAAGGCATTTCAATATTTAATGAATGAAGTTGGAATTGATAATGTAATAGTGATAGGAACGGGAACTAATAGTAATAATCAAACAGAAAGCCATGCATGGAACTATGTAAAATTAGATAATAATTGGTATGCTGTAGATGTAACCTGGGATGATCCAATTTTAATTGGTACAGGAAAACTACCTGAAAAATCAAAATATAAATATTTTTTAAAAGGTTCTATTACAATGAACGAAAATCATACACCATCAGGTAAATTTACAGAAGCAGGGCAGATATTTACATATCCAATATTAAGTGAACAAGATTATGAATGAAAGGGTGATAATAATTGTTAGAGCTAGAAGAAAATTCAAAAAAATTAGAAATATTAAAAAACAAAATACAAAGCTTAGGTGAGTCTCTTTGACATAACTACATCAGAAAAACAATTAAAAGATTTAGAATTAAAAACAACCGAAGAGGACTTTTGGCAAAAGGACACTACAGAAACTTCAAAAGTCCTTTCTCAAATAAAACAGTTAAAAAATAAAGTTGAACAATACAGAAAAATAGAAAATGAAATTATCAATCTACAAGAATTAACAGAGCTTGCAAATTTAGAAAATGATGTAGAAGTTGCAAAAGATATATTAAAATCAACAAGCAAATTAGAAAATGAAATTGAAAAGTTACAATTAGAAACATTGTTATCAGGAAAATATGACAAAAACAATGCAATATTAACATTACATCCAGGAGCAGGAGGTACTGAATCACAAGATTGGGCAGAAATGCTATATAGAATGTATACAAGATGGGCTGTAAAAAATGGATATGAAGTAAAAGAATTAGACTATTTAGAAGGAGACGAAGCAGGAATAAAAAGTGTAACATTCGAAATAGTTGGAGAAAATGCATATGGATATATGAAAGGAGAAATGGGAGTACATAGATTAGTTAGAATTTCTCCATTTGATGCAGGAGGAAGACGACATACATCTTTTGCATCATTAGAAGTTTTACCAGAAATAACAGATGATATTCAAATTGAAATTAATCCAGATGATTTAAGAGTTGATACATATAGAGCATCAGGTGCAGGAGGTCAACATATAAACAAAACATCTTCTGCTGTTAGAATAACACATATACCAACAAATACTGTAGTAGCTTGTCAATCTGAACGATCACAAATTCAAAATAGAGAAACTGCAATGAGAATGTTAAAATCCAAATTACTTAATTTAAAAGAAAAAGAGCAAAAAGAAACAATTGATGAACTAAAAGGAGAACAAAAAGATATCGCATGGGGTAGTCAAATTCGTTCTTACGTATTTTGCCCATATACACTGGTAAAAGATCATAGAACAAATTATGAAGTCGGAAATGTAGAAAGTGTAATGGATGGAAATATAGATGGATTTATAGAAGCATATTTAAAAAGTTAAATTTTGGACCGGGTACATTTTTTTCACATTTTAACCTTTGTAAAAATAAAATAATAGTAATGATATTTAATTAAGTATCATTGCTATTATTTTTTTATTCAAAAGAGGTTAAATATGGATACAATTGTAATTAAATTTGGAGGGAGCTCTGTTGCAGATAATGAGAAGTTACAGTTTGTGGCAAGCAAAACAATAAAATTATATGAAGAAGATAATAACATAGTTGTTGTAGTTTCTGCACAAGGTAAAACAACAGACAAATTGATAAGTGAAGCGGAAGAATTATCGCTAAAACCAAAAGCAAGGGAGATGGATGTATTACTAAGTGCAGGCGAACAAATTAGTGCTAGTAAATTATCAATATTATTAAATTATTTAGGATATGAAGCTGTATCTCTTATGGGATGGCAAGCTGGAATACACACAAATGAAGAAAATCAACATGCTAAAATTGAATATATAGATACCAAAAGAATAGAAGAAGAACTAGAAAATGGAAAAATTGTTGTTGTTGCAGGATTTCAAGGGATTGATGATAATAACAATATTACTACATTAGGAAGAGGTGGATCAGATACAACTGCAGTGGCACTAGCAGCGGCATTACAAGCAAAACAATGTTATATATATTCTGATGTTGATGGAATATATACTGCAGATCCAAATAAAGTAACTAAAACAAAAAAATTAAAAAATATATCTTATGAAGAAATGCATTCTTTATCTAGTGAAGGGGCAAAAGTATTACATGATAGATGTGTAGAAATTGCTGAAAGAAATAATGTACCAGTAATAACTGGTTCGACTTTTAATGATAATCCAGGAACTGTAATATCACATAAAATAGAGGCATCTGGAGTTAAAAGTATTATAAAAAAGGATATTTCTAGAATTTCTGTTGTTGGTTTTGGGATTAGTTCAAGAGATGATATACTTAATAAAATATTAGAGATTGCTAATAAAAATAGTTTAGAGATTTTTAATATTGATATTAGTAGAACAAAAATATCTATTGTTTTTAAAGAAGTAGTAAAAGATGAGTTTGTTGATGAATTGCATGATTTACTAATTTGTAATTAATATGTTTTCAAATTGGTAGAATAAATTGTTAAATAGTAAAGAAAAAATTATTTTTGTTGCAGTTTACCATAATGTGTGTTATAATAAAAAAGTCACATATTAATGATTTTACTTTAGATTAAAAGTAAAAGGTTTATCCAAATATTTAATCGGGAGGAAAAGACATGATTACTTTAGACGAAATTCGGAATGCAAGATTTCAAGATTTATTCTTTGTAACACTTGTAAAAGAATATACTTGGGAAGAAGTAGAAGAATATCCTATAAGCATCGAGGGATTACCAAGTGAAATTACAGTAAACAGCATTTTGAAAATTGCTTTATGGATGAATCCAAAAAGCGAACTGTCTGAAATTGCACTGGAGAAAATTACTGATGATATAAAAAGAAGGATTTTATCTTGTTTAAATGAAACAATATGTACTATTGTCTTAAAAAAAGATAATGAATATTTTGATTTAGCAATAATGGAAATGGTAGATACCACTAAATTTAAGCTCAAATATATGGTTCCATTTTCTAAATATTCGTCTGAAAAAGGATTTTCTGTTGAAAATTATGGAGATAAAGGAATTTCTTTTTGTGTTAAAGAAGGAATTTTCGAAAAGTATGCGGATGAAATCGAGAAATATAATCCGGACTGGATAAAAGTTTGATTAAAAACTGTTACCCAAATAGACTTGTGTATAATTTACACAAGTCTGTTTTTATATAATTTGTTCTCCAATAAAAGTAAAAAAATTATACAAAAGTATTGTAAAAAATTAAAATATTGATATAATAAAGAAGAAACAAATTTTACCAATTATGGTAAAATTTTAATAATTTATGGGAAGACCCAAATAGGAGGAATTTAAAATGTTAAAAAAAGTAGCTATATTAGCAAATGGAGGAGACGTATCAGGATTTAATGCAGTAATAAGAGCTATAATAAAAACTGCAGAACATAATAATATAGAATGTTATGGATTTATAGATGGATACAATGGATTATTGAAAAATAATTACGTAAAATTAAGTACAGCAAATGATCAAAGTGCATCAGGAATATTACCAAAAGGAGGATCTATAATTGGTTCATCAACAAATGCAAATGTATTTAACTATAAAGTAGTAGGAGAAAATGGAGAAGTTGAATACAAAGATTTATCAGATGTATGTGTAGAAAATATCAAAAAAGATGGATTTGATTGCATATTTACATTAGGAGGAGACGGAACACAAAAATCAGCAAGAGATTTTTCTACAAAAGGTGTAAACGTAATAGGGGTTCCAAAAACAATAGATAATGATGTTGCATGTACAGATATTACATTTGGATATAATACAGCAGTATCTGTTGCTGCAGAAGCACTTGACAGATTACACACAACAGGAGAAACACATCACAGAATAATGGTATTAGAAGTTATGGGAAGATATGCAGGATGGATAGCACTAGAATCTGCAATAGCAGGTGGTGCTGATGTTGCTTTAATCCCAGAAATTCCTTATGATATAAATAAAGCTGTTGAAAAAATAAATGAAAGAAGAGCAAAAGGAAAAGAATTCAGTATAGTAGTAGTAGCAGAAGGTGCTGCTCCAAAAGGTGGAGAAATTACAGTGGCAGGAACTAGAGATAATGGAGCAGGTGTAGATAATAATAAGCTTGGAGGAGTAGGTCAAGTTGTAGCTAAACAATTAGAAAAATTGACTGGTTTAGAAGCTAGAAATACAACATTAGGATATATGCAAAGAGGTGGAACTCCAACAGCATTTGATAGAGTGTTATCAACAAAGTATGGAGCTAAAGCTATGGAGCTTGCTTTAAATGGAAAATTTGGTGTATTAGCAGTATTAAAAAATGGAAAACTTGATAGTGTTTCTTTAGAAGATGTTGTAGGAAAAAACACAAAAATTGGTGCTGTTTCTGGAAATACAGCAGAAAGTAATTTAAGAAAAGTTACAATGGATGATGATTTGGTAAAAACTGCTAGAGACATTGGAATTTGTTTAGGTGACTAAATTGGCAATTACAATTCACATAAAATTCACAATAAAACTATTGACAAAAGTGACACTGTGTCATTATAATTATGACATAGTGTTATTTTTGTACTTTTATGTCGAAAGGGGGAGGAATTAAATGCCAAAAGAAACATTTTTAAAACTTTCAAAAGAAAAACAGCAAAAAGTAATAAATTCAGCCAAAAAAGAATTCGCAAGAGTACCAATAGAAAATGTTTCAATAAAAAATATAGTAGAAGAAGCAGATATTGCAAGAGGAAGTTTTTATCAATATTTTGAAAGTAAAGAAGATTTACTTATATACATATTAAAAGAAAATTCAGAAAAATTAAATATCAAATTAAAAAATGAAGTCAGCAAAACGAATGGAGATATATTCAAATTGTATATATTCTTATATGATTCAATGTTAGAAGAATTTACAGGTAATTCAGACCAAGATTTATTTAAACAAATATTTATTAACCTGAAATCTTCAGATGAAAACATATTTGATATAGTAAAAAACATTAAGCCACAAAATATCATAGACTATTATGAACAAATAGACAAAACGAATTTAAAAATAGAAAGTTATGAAGACTTAATTATTGTGTGTGATATGTTAAGTGCAATTACAAGAAGAGCTTTAATAAAAAACTTTAAAAATAAATCTAAAGAAGATTGTAGAGCAATGTTTTTAAAAGAAATAGAATATTTAAAACATGGAATAGAAAAAAAGGAGGAAAAAGATGCTTAAAATATTAAAAAACTTAAAACAAT